>CASFCU010000017.1 GCA_949293285.1 uncultured bacterium | reverse complement strand
AAGTTGTGTTAAACTTTATGACTGATTAAGATATTCAGCATAAGCAATGTTTAAGTCAATAGGCATTTTAATATTAAAAATATCATTAGATTTAATATAATTATTATCTATTAATATTTTAGAATAAGATTCTGTTTTGATTTTGTTTATTAAGAATCTTTTTTTCATAGTAAAAATATAAACAAACCAATCTAAATACTCTTGTAAATGTCTAGTAGAGACGCCTCTAAATTTACTAAGCCAAGTTTCAAGTTGAGAGTGTATTCCATTTATTTCTGATATATTAAAAATACCATTGCTATGAAACCCAGAAGGAATTGCATTTATTATAAGGTTGTAGCTTTCACAGAAATCTTGATATGCACTTGCACTATCATCAGTAACAGATTTAGCATTATTTAATTTTTGACCTAGAGAATCTTTTAGCATATCAGTCGTACATCTTCCTAAACCAACAATCTTTAATAATAAATTATCATTTTCATCTATGCTCGATACAACACAAACTTTATGATGACTAATACCTCTATATGGAGAACTTGTTGAAGTTCTCTTTTTAGAATATCTTGGCATTTTTTCTTTTTTTGTTCCTTTTAAATTAATCGAAAAATATTTCTCATCTGATTGTATTTCCCCAGATAAATTAATATTTTCTACGAAACTTTTCAAAGCATATAAAACTTTATGTCTTATTCTAAATGATGTTAAAAGTGAAATATTATTTTCTTCTGCAATTCTTCTCAAACTAAAACCATTTAGTAGATTATCAATTACATTGCTCCATATTTCAAAAGATAATTTACTATGACAAATTATTGTATTTGTTGTTTCTGATAAAGTTGCCTTACAACCACTACATATATATTTTTGAATACCATTTTTTGTTTTTCCATTTTTATATAATTTGCATCCGCATTTTTCACAGAACATTTCTTCATCTCTAAATCTAGAAATAACTTTTGAATTAGAATTTTTCATAGAACATAAATCAGATAAATGTTCAATAATATAATTTTTAAATTCGATAATAGTTACTGGATCTAAATCCTTTATTAATTCTTCTATTTTCATACTATATAAAAATATCCTTAATCAGCTAGTCTAAATCATATATCATTATCGCCAAACAAAGATAAAGATAGACTAGCTGATTAAGGATATCTCCTTTCTTTATCTTTTGTTTGGCTAATATTATTATACCTCATTTTTATTTATCAGTCATTATGTTTAACACAACTAATAAAAAAGAGAAACCGATTCCTAATAACTTTATTAGATTATTTCCTCTTATAAGTTATGTTTTTCAAACATATATGACAAAATAAAAAATGCCTTTTTAACAATAAAGACATTTTATCCTATTTTACTCTTCTGATTTAAATCCATACTTTTTATTAAACTTATCTACTCTTCCTGTATGAGATTTTCTAGATTGTTTATTAGTATAGAATGGATGGCATTTAGAACATACTTCAACATTAATTACATCTTTTGTTGATTCTACTTCAAAAGTTTCTCCACAAGCACATACTACTGTTGCTTTTTTGTAATTTGGATGTATCCCTTTTTTCATCTTATCTCTCCTTCCGCCATGACAACTTACTAGTCATAGTAATAACTGCTAATTTAGTATATCAGCATTATTAAGTTAATGCAATAAATTTAACTCTTCTAGGGTGAATTTTTCTTATAATTCTATTTAAATTTGTAATAATGAACAAAGTTAGCATTCCTGGTACAAAAATGATTACCAATATTTGGATTATTCCTAAACTTTTTTTTGTCATATAATCACCCTTGAATTCGTAGGTATAATATACACTTTATTCACATTTTTGTCAACTATTCAATTTTTTTAATTACTGAATTGGCAATTTGTTCATATCCCTTAATATTCGGATGGATGTCCAGTGGATTTGGTAAAAAATCTTCTTTGCCATCGAATAAATCAAATATATCAACACAGATTATATCAAGGTCTTCACAAATATCTTCATATATGTTATTAGAATATTTTACTAATTCATCTATTTCACTTTTGATAGTAGTTAATCGTGGAAGGGGATTATAATAACCAATCAATACTATTTGATTTTTGGCATAACCTTTTATTACGGTTATTAACTCTTTGACATTTTTTCCTATTGCATCAATTTCCTTCTTTGATTCTTTTATATTTTCTAATTTTGAATAGAAATTCGAAAGAGATAATCCTTTGATAAAGTCATTAGCTCCGATAGAAATGGTTACTAAATCGGATTCTCTTAATGCTTCTTTTATACTTATTTTCTTTCCATTTACTGTGATTGTTTTATTATTTTCTATATCGTTTTTTACATTTTCTGTAGTATACCCTGATTTTGCAAATCCTTTGGTATAAAATTCTAAGCTGTTGTTTTTTTCTAAATAATCTTTTATATAATCAGGATAGCCATATCCAATGTTTCCGTATGAGTTCATTCCCTCTGCTACAGAGTCACCTAAGGCAATATAACTTATTTTTCTTTGTTTATCTTCGAATCCTTTGTATATTAAAAATACAATTGCTAAAGATATTATAAATACAAATAATTTGATATGTTTTTTCATATTGCCTCCTGTCTACATCTAATTATATTTCTTTGAGTTCTATTTTAGCACCTACATCTTTTAATTTTTCAATAATTCCCTCATATCCTCTTAATATATGTTCTACATTTTTTATTGTAGTTGTGCCTTCGGCTATTAAAGCTGCTACTATTAATGCTGCTCCTGCTCTTAAGTCCGTTGCAACTACTTCATTTCCTTTTAAATTACATTTTCCGAAAAACGTAGCTTTTGTTTTCTCTTTCGTAATTTTCATTCCCATTTTTTTGAGCTCTGGAAGATGCATAAATCTGTTTTCAAAAATGGTTTCTTCGATTGTAGAAATTCCATTGCATCGTGATAAAAGTACGGAGAATGGTTGTTGTAGATCAGTTGGAAACCCAGGATATACTAGTGTTTTAATATTTGTTGGTAGATATTCTTCTTTTTTATTGATTATTAAATAATCTGAGCCTATTTCTATATCTGCTCCCATTTCTTGTAATTTTGATGTTAAAGCTTCAATGTGTTCTGGTATAATATTATATATTTTTAAATTATTTCCTACTAATGCACCAATAATTGTGTATGTTCCTGCTTCTATTCTATCTGGTATGATTTCATGAAAACATCCTTTTAATTCCTCTACTCCCATTATTCTAATTTGTGAAGTTCCTGCTCCTGTTATTTTGGCCCCCATATTATTCAAAAAAGTTGCAACATTAACGATTTCCGGTTCTTTGGCTGCATTATCTATGATTGTTTTTCCTTTTGCTAGTACTGCCGCTAACATGATATTTATGGTTGCTCCTACAGAAGCAATATCTAGATATATATTTGCTCCTTTTAATTCTTCCGCATGAACTATATATTTTTCTTCTTCCATGGTTATTTTGGCTCCAAGTGATTCAAATCCTTTTAGATGTAGATTAATTGGTCTTGCACCTATAGAACATCCTCCAGGAAGTGATATTTCAACGTGCTTAAATTTTCCTAATAAGGCTCCCATAAAGTAATAAGAAGCTCTTAGTTTTTTGGAATATTTTTCCGGTATAAATTTATTTTCTATGGTAGATGGTGTTATAACAACACTTTCACTAGCTCTTCTGACATCCGCTCCTAAATATTCTAATATTTCACATAATGCATCTGTATCTGTTATTTCTGGTATATTGCAAATTGTTACATCTGTACTTGCCAGAATAGATGCAGGAAGAATTGCCACGGAACTATTTTTGGCACCACTAATTTTTATCGTGCCAGACAAGTCATGATTTCCCTCTATATTTATCATTTTCATATAATCTCACCTGTTATATTCTATTTTATTGTTTTCTTTTGGCTACTATAGTCCAAAAAACATTGTATTCTTTTCTTCAATTGTTTTCATCATGTTTTCTTTTCCAGCACCTATTACTTTACGAGGGTCGTATGACTCTTTATTATTGTTTATAAATTCTATTACACCGTTATGCCATGCAATTTGAAGTTCCGTATTGATGTTTATTTTACTTATTCCACATTCAATCGCTTTTTGAATATCTTCGTTAGGAATTCCCGTTCCACCATGCAATACTAAAGGAATTGGTAAAGTTTCATTTATTTTTTTCATAGTTTCAAAGTCCAAGTTTGGTTTACCTTTATATAAACCATGAACACTTCCTAAAGCAGGTGCTAAGGAATCTATTCCCGTTTTTGCAATGATTAAACAGTCTTCCAAGGTGGCATTATTGGCATTCGATGTAATATTATCTTCTGTTCCACCAATATGACCTACTTCAGCTTCTACAGTTACACCTTTTGCATGAGCATAATCGACAACTTCTTTCGTTATTCTTACGTTTTCGGAAAGCGGATATTTGGAAGCATCTATCATTACCGACGTAAATCCTGCATCTATTGCTTTTTTGCACGTTTCAAAACTTTGCCCATGATCTACATGAAGGCATACGGGGATGGTTATGTTAAGATCTGTTATAAGTCCTTTTACCATTCCAACAATCGTATTACATCCTCCCATGTATTTCATTGCACCTTCACTTACTCCTAAAATTACTGGTAATCTCATTTCGTTACATTTCTCTAAAATGTTTTTTGCCCATTCTAAGTTATTGATATTGAAATGTGGCACTGCGTATTTTCCTTTTTTTGCTTGTTGTAGCATTTCTTTACTATTTACTAACATTTTATCACCATACCTTCAGTTTAATTTTAGCATATTCCAAAATTGAGTCAAGAGAACTACTATAATGTGTACAGATATTAACAATTTTTTGTTTGTATTTTAGCTTTTTAATATATAGTTTATGGATAATATCAGTAATAATACAATTCCTACTATTTGTGCTTTTTTTCCAATTAAATTACTTAGTTTATTCCCCATTTTCAATCCAGTATACGTAAAAAGAAAGCTTACTGTCATAAATATGAATGATGCAAAAATGTGATGATTAGAAATAGCATTTAGTCCAATACCTACGCTAAAGCTATCTAGACTAACAGTAAATGCAAATATTAACATAGAAAAAAGATTATCGATGTTATTAATTTGTTCATCTTTAAAAAGAGAAAAAAGAAGTTGTATTGCCAAGGATAAAAAAACGATTCCTATTATTAACTGAGAATTAAAAGGGATAATTGTTAGAATAAGTTCACCCAAACTGTTGCCTATGAGTGGCATAAAAAAATGGAATATTCCCACCATTATGCTTAATTTTAATATTATTTTTTTATTTAGATTTAACATACCATATGCCATCGACAATGTAAATGTATCCATGCTTAAAGTTATTGCAATTATTAGTATAGTAAAAAAGTTTGCCATATTACCTCCTAAATAATAATATGTCAAACTTACTAATTAAATATATTTATTTAATATTTCCCCTACAAAAGTTTGATATTCAATATCATCTTTTTCTATTTCATCAAATTCTAATATGCAAAGTGGTGGAAAAAGTACACACCACCAATTTTCTCCTTTTCCTTCCCCAAGGGTAATCACTAATGATTCATAGTATCCTTCTTCGTAAACGATACCTTTAAATGTTTTTTCTGGAAAATAATTTAATCCATAATTGATTTCGTATTTTTTGCTATAATTTTGCCTTTTTAAACTTTTTTGTATTTCTACATCTATGTTTGGAATATTTTTTTCAATAATTTCTCTTGCTTCTTCTATCGAAGTGGTGTTCTTTAACAAATTATATATAGTTGGTTGAATATCTTTTTTAAGTGTTTCTTTAACTTCGATATCACTTTTTTCATTGCTATTTGCTATTACTCTTACACGAATTGCATCATTTGGTATGATAATACTAGCACTTCCATTTTCATTTAAAACAAAAAGCATAATAATAGCTAAAATTATTGTTATTTGTTTCATTTTATCACCTGTATCCATAATGATGATTACTGGGCAAACTTATACAAAAAAAAGATAGTTTTTGATTTTTATCTATTTGTTATAAAAATCATTCTATCTTTTTCTGATAAATCTTTTTTGACTAGGATATCTACATTATGTAAATATTTATTTATAATGGTAATGATGTCATTTTTTTGCAGATAACCTATTTCAAAGGCTATTAAGAAGTTTTTATTTAGATATTTGGATATGTCTTTTAATATTTTCTCATAATAGTAAAGTCCATCTTTTCCACCGTATAATGCAATGGGTGGCTCGTTTTCTTTTACAATAGATTCAATTTTTTCATCCTCTTTTATGTAGGGAGGATTACTTATGATTACATCGAATTTATCTTGAATTTGTGAAAAAAGATCACTTTCTATTATTTTGGTTTCTAAACCAAGTTTTTTACTGTTTAAACTTGCAATTTTTAAAGCTTCTTTACTTATATCTGACATAGTTACATCAAATGGTTTAAATAAGTTTTTTATGGCTAGACCAATTGCACCACTTCCGCAACATAAATCTAATATTTTTAAGTTTGGTTTCTTCGGAAATTTTTTTTCTATTATCTTCTTTGTATTTTCTACTAACTCTTCTGTTTCAAATCTTGGAATTAATACATTTTCATTGATTGTTAGTTCTAGTCCATAAAAGTTAGTAGTTCCTAAGATATATTGTATTGGCTTATTATTTAATCTAGCCTGAATGAGCTCTTTATATTTTTCTATTTTAGATTCTTCTACTTCTTCATGAAGATGATTAATTAAGTTCAATGTATCATACTCTAGAATATTTGCTAGTAACATTTTGGCATCTATCGAATGTAAATATTTTTTTCCATATACTATCAATTCTTCTACTGTCATGTTATTCTCCTGACAATTTTCTTTTTTGATCTTCCGTAATCAGTGCTTCTATTATTGGTGATAAATCCCCTTCCATGACTTTATCTAATTGCATTAAAGTAAAACCGATTCTATGATCTGTTACTCTGTTTTGCGGATAATTATAGGTTCTTATTTTTTCTGCCCTATCTCCAGTTCCAATTTTACTTCTTCTTTCCATTCCTTCTTTTTCTTCTTTTTCACGTAATTTTAAATCATATAACCTAGTTTTAAGAGTTTTAAGGGCCATTTCTTTGTTTTGAATCTGACTACGACCCACTTGGCAATATACGATAATTCCCGTTGGAATGTGAGTTGCACGTACAGCAGAATCCGTTGTATTTACTCCTTGCCCACCACATCCACTGGATCTTGTAATATCTATTCTCACTTCTGACATATCTAGTTCAAAATCAAAATCCTCAGCTTCTGGCATGGCTAATACTGTTGCTGTTGAAGTATGAACCCTACCTTGAGTTTCTGTTACTGGTACTCTTTGTACTCTGTGTGCACCACTTTCATATTTCATTTTAGAATATACATTCTTCCCTTTTATCATAAAGCTAACTAGAGAAAATCCTCCACCTTCAGAGTATTCTTCAGTAATTGGTTCTACTTTCCATCCTTCTTTTTCTGCATATTTTAAGTACATTCTATAAAGATCTCCCGCAAAGATATTTGCTTCATCTCCTCCAGCTGCTCCTCTTATTTCCACTATTACATTTTTTCCATCATTAGGATCTTTTGGTATTAGAAGTATTTCTAATTCTTTTTTTAAATTTTCTTTTTCTTCTTCTAGTGTTTCTAATTCTTCTTTAGCAAACTCCCCCATTTCTGGATCTTTTGCCATCTCTTTTGCAGCTTCAATATCTTTTTCTACTTTCTCATATTTCTGATAGCAGATAACAATCTCTTCTAATTCTGAAACTTCTTTAGATAGTTCTTTGGTTTTTTTTATATCTTTTAATATTTCTGGATCTAATAATTCTTTGTTTAATTCTTCATAATGTTTTTTTATTATATTTAATCTTTCTATCATAGTATCATCTCCACTATTAAATTATAACATAATCTTATCCTTTAAAAAAAGAGACTAAAATTATTCTTCTAATTCTAGTTCTTCCTCATCTAATACAACTAAGTCTTTTAAGTCATCTTCATCATCATCAAAGTCATCTTCATCAGATACAGAACTGTCAAAATCATCCGTTAAATCTTCTTGTTCTTCTTTAATTTCTAGTTCTTCTTCCTCTTCTTCATCCGTATCTGTCGGTATGATTACTTTATCAGATGTGTGTCTCGTTCTCAAATCCCATCTTCCATCTTCCAAAAGTAAAAATCTTTTGTCTGTTGTTAAGGTTGTGTAATAATCACCAATTTTTTTTTCATACACAGATTCAGGTAAATCTAAAAGTTTTGTTATTTTCTTGAATAGATCTGCGGTATTCATGGCTCCTTTTTCTTCTATTAACATATTAGTTATGTCTTTATATGATAATAATTCTAATTCTTCTTTTTTTAAATTTTCTATACTCATAAAATCCTCCTAAAAGAGTAGTTTTTTTATTCTTTTTTAATAAGCAAAAAATGCTCATTAAATTTATATCATCATTTATATTTAAAATCAATATATTTATTACATTTTTTCAGGACATTCTATTCCCAATAGGTCTAATAATAACATATTAGTATCATATACAACTTTAGATAATATAAGCCAAGATGTTTTTAAATCAGCATCTTTTTCTGATAAGATTTTATTTTCAGAATAAAATTTATTGTAACTACTTGTTAGTTTATAAATATATTCTGCTACTTCATTTAAAGATTTTGATTCGTATGCTCTATTTATTACAGATGGCATATTTAATAGATTTATTATGATATCTTTTTCGGTTTTACTGTTTATTTTAGTAAATTTTTTATATTCTATGTTTTCTTCTTTTGCCTTTTTTAAAAGAGATTTTATTCTTATTGTCGAATAAAGTAGATATGGTCCGGTTTTTCCTTCTAAGTCACTAAATTTGGCAGGATCAAATATACAATCTGTTTCTCTAAAAGGCAGTAAGTCAGCGTATTTTAATGCGGCTATAGCAATTATTTGTGCGGTTTCTTCTTTTTTATCTGGATCTACAATGTTGTCGTTTATTCTTTCATAACATTCTTTTTTTACAAGTGATATTAAATCTTCTAGACTCATTACTCCACCAGTTCTTGTTTTGAATGGTTTTCCATCAATACCATTCATAGTTCCAAAACCGTAAAATCCTAATTTTGTTTTAGTAATGATACCTGATTTCTTTGCTGCTCTAAATACTTGAAGGAAATGAAGCTCTTGTCTTAAATCTGTTGTATACCAAATTTCATCTGGAGCAAAACGTTTTACTCTACCATAAATTGTTGCTAAATCTGTTGTAGCATATAAGTAAGCTCCATTACTTTTTTCAAGTATGATTGGAGGAATTTCTTTATCATCTTTTTCATCTTTTACATCCATGACTTTTGCTCCCTCACTGGTATATATTAAATCCTGTTTTTGTAGGTGAGTAAACATTTCCGGTATATATTTAAAGCTGTCTCTTTCTCCTTCCCAAAGATCAAAATTAGCATTTAGTTTCTTATAAGTTTCTTTTATATCACTTATCGATATTTCTGTAATTTTATCCCAAAGTTTATTATATCCTATGTGGCCATTTTGAATTTGATAGGTAATTTGTCTTGCTTTTTCCAATAATTCTTCATTTTCTTTTGTTTTTTTTGATCCATTTGGATAGATTACTTTTAAGTCTTCTTTGGTTATTGGTAATTCAAATTCTTCTCCCGAGTAATCATTTTTAAAACAAATTAGATTAGGAAACATACTTTCTAATTCCATTATCACTATACCTGATTGAAGTCCTGAATCCCCGAAGTGTACATCTGCTATTGTATTATGACCTACTAATTTAGCTAGACGATTCAATGCTTCTCCAATATCAGCACTTCTTAAATGTCCCACATGCAAAGCTTTGGCAACGTTTGCTCCTCCATAATCTATGATAATTAGCTTTTTTTCCTGCTTATCTATATTTAATTTTATATCCTCTTTTATTTCATTCATAAAATCTACTAAAAAAGAATTGGAAAGGCTAATGTTGATAAAACCCGCACCGGCAATGTTTACGTTTACAAAATGGTTATCTTGTTTCAAATTTTCTAAGATATCCGTGGCAATTGACAGAGGATTTTTATGATAGACTTTGGCTAATTTCATGGCATCATTAATTTGGTATTCTCCAAGATCTGGTCTGTTAGAGGTACAAAGAGCAATTTCATTATCATATCCACTTTTTTTTACAATTGCTTTTAATTCTTCTTCTAATTCTTTCCATTTACTCATAATTATCTCCTTTTTCTATTCTAATAGAAAATTCTATTTCTTCACAATCTATTTTATATTTAATTTTCGTTAATTCTTCATTACTATATAACTCAATTACATCGATGTCAAATGTTAAATCTCCAATTTTAGTAAAAATGGATATTTTTTTATCTATAAAATCTATTCTTAGTTCTTTTTCATTATCTTTTCTTATTAGACGTTTCATTTTTCTATCATATATTGTTTTACTATTTTTTTCACTATAGCTTATTATATCTTTATTTAGAAAACCTATTCCTTCGTATAAATATGGATTTGTTTTATTTTTTATTTTTGTAATTATTTTTATTTCTTGCATAAATATCACCAACAAAATTTATACACGAATTATAACATAATTGATTTCATTTTGATACATATTTTTGATTGTTTTTTCCATAATAATACTAGACTGGAGTGTTAGCATGAAAATATTTAAAAAAATATTTAAATTTTTATTTTTTGCTTTTCTTCTTCTTTTTATTTTAGGATTTTCTCTTTATGGATATTCACGTGTTTCTTCTAAATTAGAAATTAAAAATGCTAATAATATTTCTTTGTATGATAAAGATGGAAATTTATTTTTTATGGGAAATGGGACTAGTCAATGGATCAGTTTAGATGATATTTCAAAATATTTGATAGATGCTACTATTTCTACTGAAGATAAAAATTTTTACAGCCATTTCGGGTTCGATTTTCTTAGGATTTTAAAAGCAGGATGGGTTAATATTACTAGTGGAAAGACCAAACAAGGAGCTTCCACTATATCACAACAATATGTAAAGAATTTATTTTTAGATTTTGATAAAACCTGGGAGAGAAAATGGAATGAATTGTGGCTTACTTTAAATATGGAGATTCATTATTCCAAAGATGAAATTTTAGAGGGATATCTTAATACTATTAATTATGGACATGGTATGTATGGAGTTGAAAATGCTAGTCAATTTTATTTTAATAAGAGTGCTAAGGATTTAACTCTTGCTGAAGCCGCTATTTTAGTAGGTATTCCTAAATCTCCTTCGAATTATTCCCCAATCGTTAATTTTGAGTTATCTAAATCCAGACAAAAAATGGTTTTATCTGGAATGGTTAAAAATGGTTATATTACTGAGGAAGAGATGGAGGAAGCTTATAATCAAGAGCTTACTATTATAGGAAAAAAGAATAGTATTAATCTTTCTACTCTGATGTATTATCATGATGCTGTTTTAAACGAATTAGAAAATATTGATGATATCCCAACATCATTTTTAGATACTGGGGGATTAAAAATATATACCGCCTTGGATTTAAATGCTCAAAGTATTCTTGAAGAAAAAATGAATGATAATTTAAAGGATAATGACAAAATTCAAGCTAATGCTATTATGATGGATCCGGATACTGGTGCTATTATTGCTCTTGTTGGGGGAAGAGATTATTCCACTTCACAGTATAATAGGGCCATTTCTTCTAAAAGACAAGTTGGCTCTGTTATGAAGCCTATTCTTTATTATTCTGCTTTAGAAAATGGTTTTACTTCTTCTACCTGTTTTACTAGTGAAGAGACTACTTTTACTTTTTCTAATAATCAAAATTATTCTCCAAAAAACGCTAATGAAGTTTATGGTAATAAACCTATTAGTCTTGCTGCAGCTATTGCCTATTCAGATAATGTTTATGCTGTAAAAACGCATATTTTCTTAGGAGAAGAATCTCTTGTTAATATGGCTATGAGATTAGGTATTTCTTCTCCTATGGCCGAAGTACCTTCTCTTGCTCTAGGAACAAGTGAGATGAATATTTTGGAATTGACTAGTGCATATGCTGCTTTTGCTAATGAAGGATATAAGGTGAATCCTCATTTGATAACCAGAGTCGAAGATAATAATGGAAATGTTTTGTATGAAGTAGATGATGTGAAAGAGTCCATTCTTAATCCTAGTCTCGTTTATATTTTAAATAATTTGCTTACTTCTACTTACGATTCTACTTTTATTGATTATAATTATCCTACTGTTTTAGCAATTGCAAGTAAATTAAGTAGAAAGTATTCTATTAAGTCTGGAACTACTGCTACAGATAGTTGGACTGTTGGTTACAATCCTGATATTATTACTACTGTTTGGGTTGGTTATGATGACAGCTCTAATATATCGTCTAGTGATTATATGTATACTAAAGATATTTGGGCAGATACAATGGAAGCTTATTTAAAGGATAGAGAAAATGTTTGGTACGATATGCCTGATAATATAGTTGGTGTCATGGTAGATCCTATTAGTGGTCTTCCTGTGGATGATTCTAGTAAAAAGAAAAAGGTTCTGTACTATTTAAAAGGTACAGAACCGAATGAAAACCAAGTAGTTTTTGATGAAGTAGAAAATTAATTTGAACTTTTTCTACTTTTTGTGAAAAACTTTGTTTTCAAGATATTTTATTTATTGCGCTGCTAAGCATATTGTTTTTCTTTAAATTATTTGTAAAAATAACACTTTTTATATGATGATTTCTACTTCATCTTTTGTCTTAGCAAGAGAAGCATTACCATCATCTGTATCTAGATGAAGTTCTAAAACATAGTTTGGACTTTCTTTAATAAATACATCTTCCAATATAGTAGTCTTTTCTGACTCAATTCTTACTTTTACTTTTTCTATTCCCACTAAACCATATTTTTCTCTTTCTTCTTTATTTATGTGTAAATGTCTTGTTGCTATGATGCAACATTTTTTTGTTAATTCTCCCTTTGGACCTATGATTGTTATTTTTTCTGCTTCTTCTAAATCTCCAGAGTTTCTTATTGGTGGTTGGATTCCTAGAGTAAAGCTATCTGTTTTTGATATTTCTACTTGAGTGTATTTTCTTAGTGGTCCAAGTACTCTAACATTATTAATTATATTCTTTTCAGTTTTTATTGATACTTTTTGATTTGAAGCATATTCACCAGGTTGTACTAAATCTTTTACTTTTTCCAATGGATTATTTCCAAATAAAGTTTTATAATCTTCTTCGGTTAAATGAACATGTCTATTTGATATGCCTAATAATACTTTCATTATGATTCCTTCCTTTCCCAGAGAATTATATCATTTTTTACTTATAGTGTAAATGATTTCTGTTGTCTATAAATAATATAGATTTGATTGATGGTTTTATGTTATAATTTTTGTATATTTAATAATATTCGAAAATAAGTTTGGAAAAAGAGGGATAATATGTATCAGAGTATCAGAGGTTGTGTTGATGAACTCCTAGATTTTTTAAAATTATATCAAGAAGTTATTGAACAAGGATTAGTAGATGTAAATTATGCCAGCTATGCTAATAAATTAATGGAAGATATTAAAGTATTAGAGCAATCTAGCAAAAATGATGAGGCTCTTTTGCAATATGATTTTAAAAAGCTTAAAAGAGAAATTTCTGCTGTTTTTCATCCTGATAGGTTTACTTCCCAATTAGATAATATAGAAGATTTTGGAGTTTTTTTCGGTAAGACTATGGGAATTATGCAGGATATAGAAACTCTTGCTAAGGGTGGAAGTTCTTATTCTTTTAAATATAATAGTACAACGGATAATTCACATAGAAGAGAAAATGATAGCTATGATGAACAAAAAGAGGATGAAGAAGAGGATTTTACAATTGGGCAATTTTTAAAAGATAGATTTAATGCCATTTTTAGAGGAATTCCTGCTAATGAAAAAGATTATTCTAGAATTATTGAAAGAATGGAAAAAACTATTAGTAATTTCCGTGTTAGATTACAAGCTATAGAAAAAAAAGAGAAACTTCTTAAAGAAAGAAAAAGAGTAAATCGAATGAGAAAAGAGGAAGCTGTTAGTGATACTGCTATAGAAGAGTGGTATTATCAAACTCTTGCTAACTTACAGTATGAATATCAAAAAGATTTGATTTCCCAAGAAAAAGCCACCAAAGATTGTAATACTCGTTATGAGCAATTGTTACCTCAGATTCATTCTAGGTTAGATTACTGGAGGATAGATGCAGATAATTATACTGCTCGTTTTAGAAGTTTAGTTCGAGATTATCAATATAGAATGGTTAATTTTATTCCCACTGATTTTGAAAAAATGAATGAAGAAATTGTAAAAATGTATGATTATATTAAAGCAAACTATTCTGATCAGCGTAAGGCTTTTAATGGAATTGAAAAGTCTGTTTTAGAGAGTGATGCTAGGTTTCAATCATTATGTTCTACCTTGCAAGAAGCAAATCTCACTGTAGAAAGATCAGAAAAAATGTTTTCTGACTTTAAAAATCGTAAAGTAGAATATCAAGAATCACAAAGAAAGAGTATTAATCGAGATTTTGATACAGAATATGAAAGAATTGATGGAAATTTGAGAATAGCTGAAATCCAAAGGGTAAGAATCGATAAAAAAAGAAAAAAGATGGAAGAAAAAAAAGAACGTTTTATTCAAGAATATGGTCCTTTATATGAGAAACAAAATTTCAGACATAAATAAAAAGAAAACTAGTAAGAAATCTACTATTTTGGTATAATTAACTTAATAATGAGGTGGTTTTTATGTGGATATATGTCTTAATTAGTATCGTTATCGTGGTATTGGCAATTATTCTTTCAATTTATGTTATTCATTATAATAAATTTCAAGTTGCTATTATAAAAATTAGTGAAGCTGAAGAAAATATTAGTATATTGTTAGATAAGAAATTAGATACGATTATTAGAATTAACAAGTTTATTGAAGAAAAAAATGAAGAGAAAAAAATTCCAGGAGTGGAAAAATTAGATAAGAAAGGGTTAAATAGTTTTGATTTAAAAAAAGAACTCGATAAGTATAATAAAAAGATAATAGAAATTACTGATTATAATAAAGAAATCATATTTGATGATGATGAAGTTGCTATTTTAGATGATTTAAATGATTTGAATATAGATTTGCTTGGTGCTGAGAAGTATTATAATGATAATGTTGTTATATATAATAAGCTTATAAAATGTTTTCCCTCTAATTGGGTTGCTAAAATATGTAAGTATAAAATAAAAGATTTTTATTCGAATGAAAAAGAAGAGATATTTGAAATACTTAAACAGTAGATCAAATATCTTTTATTTGCCAATCAATTGGGGTTAATCCGTTTTTTATTAAAAAGTTGTTTGCTTTCGAGAATGGTCTACTTCCAAAGAAACCTCTATGTGCTGATAATGGAGATGGATGAGGAGATTCTATAATATAGTGAATATTGTTTGTAATTAAATTTTTTTTACTTCTTGCATCACTTCCCCATAATATAAATACCACTGGTGTTGTTTTTTTATTGATTAGTTTTATGATTTCATCTGTAAAGATTTCCCAACCCTTGTTACTGTGGGATTTTGGTCTATCTTTTATTACTGTCAGTGTTGAATTTAAAAGAAGAACTCCTTGGTCTGCCCAAGGTACTAAACTACCATTATTAGGTATCTTGCAGCCTAAATCATTCTTCAATTCTGTAAAAATATTTACTAGTGATGGTGGTTTATTTATTCCGATTTTTACTGAAAAAGATAGACCTTCTGCTTCGTTTTCTCCATGGTATGGATCTTGTCCTAATATTACTACCTTTACATCATCATAGGTAGTTTTTATAAATGCTTTGAAAATTTCAGACATTTTGGGATAGACTATTTTGTGTTTATATTCATCTATTATAAATTTTTGTAAATTTTTAAAGTATTCTTTATCGTATTCATCTTTTAATATTATATCCCAACTGTTACCAATCATATTTTACTCCTTTTTTATGTTTTTTCTTAATTTATACATAGCATAAATATTTATTAAAGCAATAGCTGCTATTAAAATATCCACTGTATTCCACAATATTGTAGGGCTAGTAAATGAACTATATACGATTACTATTATAACAATTATTTTTAATAATGTATTAAATTTATTTTTATTTAGTAAATATTTCATGTTTATTTCTCCATAATAGTAAGAAGTAACAATGGTAGAAAATGCAAATAGAAATATGATTAGCGTTAAAATAATGATTCCTAGATAGCCAAAGTGTTCAAAAAAGGCATATGATACTAGTTCTATTCCATTTATGTTATTTAAATTTAAAGTTTGATAGTTACTTGTTAATATGATTAATGCCGTTATAGTACAAATGATTAAACTTGTAAAAAAGGTTCCCAATATTTGAACATTTGCCTGTTTTTCTACGTTTTCATTGTTGGAAAGACCTGATGCCATAGCGGTTGTTCCTATTCCTGCTTCGTTAGAAAATACTCCACGTTCTATTCCTATTATAATCGGAACTAATATACTAGATTTCAATCCATTAATGTCAAAAGCATTTTTTACTATACTGAAAAGTATTGCTACGACTTCGTTCCAATTTGATAGGATAATCAGTAATCCTATTATGATATATATTCCTCCCATGATGGGGACTAAAAAAGAAGTTAGTTTAGAAATGGTATTTATTCCTTTATGAACGGACAGATAAGTAATAAGTACTAATAATATAACTATAGTTATTTTGCTTAAGTTAAAGGTTTCTTCTATGGATATTACAATAGTATTTGTTTGAATAGAGATAAAAGCAAATATATAGGCAATTATTATTAAGATGGAATATATTTTAGCTAATTTTTTTTTACCTAAACCTTTCTCAATGTAAAAAGAGGGGCCTCCAATGTATTCATCTTTCAATTTTTTTCTATATTTTATTCCAAGTTTTGTTTCAACATAAGAAAGTGAAGCAAGCAACAAAACGGATATCCATAGCCAAAATATAGAACCTAGACCTCCCATATAGATACATAATGCTATTCCAGATATAGATCCAACACCAATTTTTCCTGCTAATGTTAGATTCAAAAGTTCAAAAGTATTACTTTTTTCTTTTTTATCATTGATTGATTTTATGATTTTTATTAATCGAAACTGAGGAAATTTTAGATAAATCGTATAATAGATTCCTACATATAATATAAAAAATGTTGTTATGACCCATATTATATCACTTATTTCTTTTAGCATTTTATCACCAATAAAGTATATGCTGTAACAAAAGAAAAAAGTTGCAATAGTGCAACTTTCCTGTTTTAGTATGTTTTCTGTCATAGTCATCATTATTATCTTTTTTCTTATATCATTTAATGATGACTAAAATAATGAAATAACTTATTGATCATTGTTTAAAATTTATGTATCGTTATTAAATTATTAAACGAAGTATTTAACCTTTAAATATCTTACATTAAACTAGAGATTTTACTTATGATATTCTTCATTATGATTTATTTTAAATGCTCTATAGATTTGCTCTAAAAGAATTAGACGAAATAATTGATGTGGAAATGTCATTTTAGAAAAAGATAAACTAAAATTGGATATTTTTTTTATTTCATCATCTAATCCATATGATCCACCAATAATAAATGTTATATTGCTGTAAGATATGAATATTTGATCTATTTTTTTGGCAAAATCTAATGAAGATATTTCTTGGCCATCTATTTCTAAGGTTATCAAGTAATCTTTTTTATCTAGTATTTTTAGTATTCTTTCTTTTTCTTTTCTTTGAGCATTTATTTTGTCTTTGATTCCTTCATCTTGAAGTTCATATATTTCTATGTTGTGATATTTTGCTATTCGTTTCTTGTACTCCTCTATTCCCTTTATTAAATAATTTTCCTTAATTTTTCCTAAACATATTATTTTTATCATTATACTTCAACCAACTCTGTTTCCTCGTACTGTTTGGCTACTATTATTTTCTTGTTATCGAATGCTAATTCTTTTAATTCTTCTTTCACTTGTTCTAATGCTAATTCTGGTGTATTGTTGTTTTCACTTAAATGTGCTAAGATGATGTATTTTGTGTTTTCTCCAATCGTTTTGTTTAAATACTTTCCGGTATATCTATTTGATAAATGTCCTTTGTCACTAATTACTCTTTGTTTTAATATATATGGATACTTTCCTTCCATTAACATTTTTTCATCGTGATTGGATTCAATGATGTAAACTGTTTTATTTTTGGTTAATTCATAGTATTTCCTATTGATATATCCAGTATCGGTCAAATATACTAAACTATTTATTCCATCATCTAAGATAAATCCAAAGGCTGGCACATCATGAGATGCATTTATTATTTTGATATTTAAATCGTTTATGTTGAAATCATCGTCAATTATCTCAATATTACTAGTGGGAACTATTTTTTTTATATCTTGATATAATTTTTCTTTGATAAACACTTGGACAGGAATTTGTTTGATAATGGATGATAGTCCATTTATATGATCCTTATGGATATGACTGATTACTATTCCATCTAAAGATTCTATTTTTACATTTATTTTTTCTAATTCATTCTTTATTCTTGAATAATGAATCCCTGCATCGATTAATATTTTAGTGTTCTTTGTTTCTATGTATGTGGAGTTACCTTTTGAACCACTTGCTAATACTTGAATTCTCATTAGTAGAATGTTAGTGGGTTTATTGTATATCCACCCACGAATGGATATCCTTTAAATATTGAAAAATGTAAGTGGGTTCCGAAGGCATATCCAGATTGCCCCATTGTTCCAATTTTATCTCCCATAGAAACTGCTTGCCCTTCTTTTACGTCTATTGTTGCTAAATGAGCGTAGACCGAATAATAACCATTATTGTGATTTATATATATATAATTACCATTTATACTAGTATAACCAGCTCTTTCAATTGTACCGTTATTAGCTGCATAAATTGGTGAACCATATCCTGTTCCCGATATGTCTAGCCCTTCATGTAATTTTCCCCAACGCCATCCATAACTACTGGTTATTATATATGGTTTATTCGTTGGCCAATACCATACACTTAAGTTTCCTACGGTTGGTACTACTTTGCTTCCTCTTATTACAATTCGGGATATAGTAGGTTTTACTATTTCAGTATTTGTTATGATTGCGGATTCTATTTCACCATTTGACTTTTGGACTTTTTTAGTCACTTTAACAAGTCCATCTACTCCTTCTTGTTTTACTTCTTCATATCCTGCTAGTTTTGTTGAGTCATATTCAATTTTTGTATCATACTTTTGCGTTTGGAGTTCTACCACATGTTCTTCTTCAATTAAACTAAATTTCGGATCGATAAGTCCTAAGTTTACTACTTGCCCTTCATATAATAAGTTATTTTCACTAGTAAATTCTGGATTTGCTATTAAAAATTCCTCAACAGATAATTTGTTGTTATAGGCAATTTCACTTATGATATCTCCTTGTTTTACTACGTATTTTTCTTGTTCTTCTGTGGTACCAAAAAGTAAAAATTTGTTTAAGTCTTCAATATTTGTAAAAATTTGTTCTTCTGTGGAAATTCTTCCTTGTTTGATTATTATTTGATTTTCTATATATATGTCTTCTATTATAGTACCAGTTTCTTTTATTTCTTCTTGTGTGTTATTGATAAAAGCATTATATGTTTCTTCCGGAACGAATACGGATACGGTATTTTTTACCGCCTGATTAAAAAGTTCTTTATCTAGTACATAGATTGTGACATCATCAGTTACAAATTCTCCTTCTTCTTCAGACATTACTTTAATACCTTTTATTGTTATTGTGTAACCGTTTATAGTAAACGGAGCTATATTTTTTATTTTTTGATATATTTCTTCTTCTGTCGATATTTCTTTGTTATAAGTTATTTCTCTTACTATATCTAAATTGTTGGGAGCATATACTTTTTCTACGTTGTATTTTTCTTTTATTTCTCCTTCTACTTCATCGATATATTCCTCTAAGAGAGCTTTATTTTTTATGTATCCGATGGTTTCTCCACTTAAATATACTCTATATAGTTCTTGAGGGTTATCTATTTTTTTATATCCAACAAAGAATACTAAACAGCTCAATGAAAAGCAAATTATTGTTAATAATATATTTTTTTTATTCATTTTTTTCACCACTATTATCATCAAATATTGAGAAGAATTTTGATATATCTTTTTTGAATCTCAATGGTATTGTTCCTGTTGCACCATTACGATGTTTTGCAACGATAAATTCACAATCACTTACTTGATCTTTCTTCTCTAAATCTTTTTTATAGTAGTCTTCTCTATATAAAAAAGCTACTATGTCTGCGTCTTGTTCTATGGAACCAGATTCTCTTAAGTCACTAAGTATTGGTCTTGGATTTTCTTTCCTTTGTTCTGCCGAACGTGATAGTTGGGCTAATGCTACTACTGGTACTTTTAATTCTAGTGCCATTAATTTTAAAGAACGAGAAATGTCAGATACTTCTTGTTGTCTATTAGTTCCATAGTTAGTAGATGAACTTATTAATTGCAAGTAATCAATGATAACTAAATCCAATCCTTTATCACTATTGGCAAGTCTTCTACATTTGCTTCTAATTTCACCAATTGTTATTCCAGCAGTATCATCCATATATATGTTTGTGTTTTCCAATTTACTTAATGCTTCGTTTACTTTGTCCCAATCATTTTTTAAATTACCTGTTGCTAGCTTGTATCCTTCTATATGTCCTAAAGAAGCAATCATTCTAGAGGCTAAACTTTCAGCGCTCATTTCAAGATTAAATATTGCAACAGTTTTGTTTGAATTAATGGCAGCGTTGGTTGCTAAATTCAATGCCCAAGCACTTTTTCCCATTGCGGGACGTGCTGCTATAATGATTAACTGTCCTTCTTGTAATCCTGCTGTTAATTTATCTAGTCTTTCCCATCCCGTAGGAAGCCCAGTAACTTCTCCTTTTTGGAGAGATAATTTTTCTAAATTGTTTTTCGTGCTATTTAATACTTCTTTTATATCTCTAAATTCAGTAGATCTTCTATTTTTTACAACACTTAATATTTTTCTTTCTGCTTCATCTAAAGTACTGTTGATATCTAGTGATTTATCATAGGCGGATGTTGTTATGTTGGTAGATACTTCTATTAGCCTACGTAGCATAGCTGCATCTTCTACAATTTTAATATAATATTCAATATTAGCTGCTGTTGGTACAATATTAAATATTACTGTTAAATATTCTACTCCACCTACTTGTGTTAAAATACCTTTGTTTTTTAATTCAGAAGTTACTGTCGTAGTATCTATCGGTATTTTTTTAGAGAACATTTCTTTTACTACATCAAATATTTTTGCATTATTATCATAGTAAAATGACTCGGAAGTTAAGGCATCACAAGCTTTTTGTAAAGCATATGATGATAAAAACATAGAACCAAGTACGGATTGCTCTGCCGTCATGTCATTTGGTATTTCTTTTAATGCCATTATATCACTTCCTATTTTACAAGTTTTACTTTTACAACTCCATATATCTCTTTATATAATTCTATTTTTACGTTATGATATCCTAGAGTTGCTAATCCTTCGTGCATGTTTATTTGTTTTTTTTCTATAATAATTCCCTGTTTTTCTAATTCTTCCTTTATCTGTTTTGAGCTAATACTTCCGAAAACTTTATCCATTGCTCCTGTTTTCACTTTAAAGACTAGTTCTAATTTTTGTAAGGCTTCTTTTATTTTGATGGCTTCTTCTTTTCTTTTGTCATTTAATTTTTGTTCTTCTTGCTTATTGTTCAAATATTTTTGATAGCTTTGATCTGTTAATTTTTCTGCATATCCATTCTTAATTAGATAATTTTGAGCGTATCCATCTTTCACTTCTTTTATTTCCCCTTTTTTCCCTTGTCCTCTTAAGTCTTTTAAAAATATTACTTTCATTTGTTCTCCTTTCTCAATTTGTTTTTTTTAAGATTTCTTTTAATTCCATTTCGATTTTTTTTATGCTTACATTTTCTATTCTTGCACCGGCTTCATGGTTATCTCCACCACCATTAAGATTTTCAAGAATTTCTCCTACATTGATATTGCCAAGAGATCTGGCACTAATTCCTACATTCTTTTTATCTAATTTACCAATGACAAAAGATGCTTCGATATTATTAAACTGTAGTAATGTATCTGCTATTTTTGCTAGATCTTCTCTTCTATAGGTTAATGTTGATTTGGCACAAGATATTGCAATATTTTTAATCATTTTAACGTTTGTTACTACTTTTTGTCTTTCTATATATTCTTTTAAATTTTGTTTTAACAAATATTGCACATAAGAAGGATCTGCTCCTTTTTGTGCTAAAATATATGAAGCTCTAAAGGTATTTGTAGTAGTTTTCAATACATAATTATTGGTATCTAGTACGATTCCTGATAATAATATTGTTGCTACATCTTCATCGATTGGTGTTTTACTATACTCTAGAAAATCTGCTACCATTTCACAGGTACTAGATGCTTCTTCATCAACAATCACTAGTCCTTTATTGATTGAAGTTTCTTTTAAATCATGATGATCTATTACTATTACGTTTTGAAAGAAAGAAAAGAAATTGGCATCTTGTAGTAAAGATTCCTTGTTAGTATCTACTATAATCAATAAACTATTTTCATTTATTTTTAGTTTTATTTTTTTACTTTTATTTATAGAGTATAAATCGTTCATTTTATCAATTATTTTTTTTACACCTGGTTCTAGCTTTCTATCATTTATTATAATCGTAGGTTTCTTGTTAAATTCTTTTAAGTATTCATACATGCCAATGGCGCTTCCAATAGCGTCTAAATCTAAATATTTATGCCCCATAATAAATACCGAACTTGAGTTTTCGATTAATTTATCAATTTCTTTTTTTTTGTCTATTAGTGTCATAGAATACCTCCATAATCACTACTATATTATACACTAAATAATCCTAAATTAAAAGAACAGATTGTTCTGTTCGAAAATATTGGCTATTTTATTTGTTTTTATATCCATTCAGTTTATTTTCCACTTTCCCCGTAGTTTGACAATACTCTTGCACTTGGGTCATTGACATTACATCTTTCCCATTTTTTATTTGGCATCCAAAAATCTATTATTAAATTGCTTCTTTGTGGATAAAAACTTTCAAATATTTCTCTGTACATAAGAGATTCTTTGGTAAATGGAGTATGTTTTTTGTATTTTTTGATTCTTTTATTGTATTCTTCATCCGTATACATCTTGTTAGCAAAATCTTTTAAATCATCTACTAAGGAATGTCCTACTGCATCACTAAATGCTGCTTTTTCTCTGTATAAAATAGCTTCTGGTAAATACTCATTAACAAATGATTTTCTTAATAAATATTTTCCTATTCCATAAGTGTTCAATTTTTTTTCTGGGTCTATAGACATGACGTAATCGACGAATTTTAAATCTGCAAATGGTACTCTTGCTTCTATAGATACGCCGGATATGCATCTATCGGCACGCAATACATCATACATATACAATTCATGAATTCTTTTTTTGCTTTCTTCTTGAAATTCTGCTGCATTGGGAGTAAAATCAGTATATTTATAATCAAATAATTCGTCACTTACTTCTCCTGTTAATAAAACTTTTATATCGGTATTTTCCTTTATCCATTTACATAGTAGATACATTCCAATAGATGCTCTTATGGTTGTGATATCCCATATTTCTAATCGATAGATAACTTCTTTCAAGGCTTTTTTTACATCTTCTTTAGTGATAATTACTTCTGTATGAATACTGCCAATGTAGTCTGCTACTTGTTTTGCATATTTTAAGTCTATAGCATCTTTATCCATACCGATTGCAAATGTTCTAATCGGTTTTTTTAGATGTTTTGCTGCTATACTACATACCAAACTTGAGTCCAGACCACCACTTAACAGAAATCCTAATGGTGCATCTGAGTCTAATCTTTTTATCACGGCTTCAGTCAATCTCTGATTTATTTCCTTGAAGATTGTATCAAGATCATCTTTTCTTTTTTCATGAATTTCTGTTGCATCATAATATTTGATAAATTTGCCATTTATATAGTAGTGGCCTGGAGGAAATGGATAAATTTGTCTACATAATTTATCTAAGGCTTTTGCTTCACTAGCAAACATTATTTCTCCACTTACCTTAGAAAATCCGTAAAACATTGGTCTTATCCCAATAGGATCTCTTGCTGCTATTATTTTTTTATTCTCGGAGTCATACAATACTAATGCATATTCTGCATCTAATTTTTGAAACATATCTAGTCCATATTTTTCATACATGGGAATTAATATTTCACAATCACTTTCACTTACAAAATGATATCCATCTTTTATTAAAGTTTCTTTCTCTTTTCTAAAACCATATAATTCACCATTACAAACAACTATTTTTCCATTTTGTTTAAAGGGCTGCATTCCCTTTTTGTCCAGTCCCATAATTGCTAGTCTATGAAAAAGAAATGTTTTTTCTTCTATTTCCATTACCATGCTCATATCTGGACCACGATATTTTATTTTTTTAAATTCCTTTTCTAATTTTTCTTTTGGTATATCCTTTTTTGTATACACCATAAATCCACACATGTATATCCCTCTCTTTCAAAATTCAGTTAATGTTGAAAGAGCAAATAAAAAGTTACTCATCCCAACTATGGGACGAATAACTGAAAATCCGCGGTACCACCCAAATTATCATAAACTATGATCACTTTTAGTTCTAACAAACCTAGTAATAAGATAACGGATTACGTACCGGTCTAGCCTACTTGTAATCTTTCGGTAGACAACTCCGAAGTGTTCTTTCATATTACTATTGTTACTAAGTTCACACTCTCCTTAGCTCACTTTAACCTTTGTAATATTACTTTTCTTCATCAATGCTATTGAGATAATATTATCTACTTTTTTTTCTTTTGTCAACTTTTTTTGTTCGAATTTTTTTGGTTGTTTTATTTCCTACCAGGAATCCCATTAGTAAGGAAATTAAGAAATATGGATGAACTATTCCTTCGTTTATTAATTTTAATATGGTAAAATAAGTTATTACATTTACTATCATGTATATAAAATTGGTTAATATTTTTATGATTATATTTTTGCTATAAAGGTATTTATATGACAAGTTATATATCAAAGATAAATACATTCCATATACAAAAGATGATATTAAAGATTGTATTTGTGTTTCTAAATCCATTATTTAAATAACCTATTAAATATTCCTTGTTCTTTGTCTTTTGTTTTTACATCTTCTACGTAAGTTAGTGCTTTAACTATACCTTTTATAGATACATTTCCTTGCATTGTATCTAATTTTATTAATTCTAATTCTTCTCCTTTTACTATTAAAAATCCCATATTGGTTTCCATTAGAAATTCTTCATCATCAAAATTTTCTATTTTTTTTACTCCTGTTACTATTAAGCTTTTTCTTTCTACTAGTGTTATTCCGTGATTATAGTTATTAATTGCGTCATCCAATTTTTCCATATTTGTCCTCCTGCTATAGTATATGAGGAGAAAAGTATTTTATGAAAAAAAAGAATAAAAGCTTCTGCTTCTATTCTGCTTCATTGTATGCTTTTAGAATTGCTTCCTCGAACATTGCACGTACTTCTGGATTAATTGGATGAACTGTATCACGATGAACAGTTACCATTTCTCCATTTTCATTTTCTACTTCTCTTGAAGTGCTTGGCATTGCAATAAACAATCCGTTCTTTCCTTCAATTATTCTTATATTGTGAATGGCTAAACCATCATCAATTAGAACAGAAGCTCTTCCTTTCATGCGTGATCCTTCACGTTCTTCTTTTTTTACTTTTACTGATGTAATTTCCACTTTAATATCCTCCCTCTTAAAGTATATAAACTTTATATAGTTATAGTATAATATTTTTCGGAAAAATGCAACATTTATTGAATAAAGAGCTCTAGAATTTCGGTTAAAATATCACTATAAGTGAATGATTTTATTTTATTGTTCTGTTCTTCTAGTCTTATTGTAAAAATTGCATTGTATGTATTTTCTATCACTCCATCAAATTCCTCTATTTGATTTCTTGCACCGTTGTATTTAAAATGTATGATTTTCCCTTTGTTTTTTTCTAAATTTTCCTTTATTTTTGATATATTCACCTTGGATACCCCACATACATAGTTCCGTTTGTTATAATGCCTCCCATCCCTTCTTCTTTATATTTAGTACTATTTAGTATTTTTAATAAATCAATAGATTTACTCTTGTTAGATAGTGCTATTAGAGATGCTACGATAGCTGGATCTAGTGCATGAATATTTATTCTTTTCGGACTGCTTGCAAAATTTGCTCCAGCTTTTATTAACTCTTCATAATTTGACTGGCAAGCACCGGCAATTATGATTAATTTTTCTTGACTTTTTTCATATTTTCTTGCTTCGATTACTGCTTTAATAAAATTATTACTATTTTTGTAGTCATCCTGCTTAATATTATTTTTATTTCTTTTAAAATATGCATCATGTCCCGTAATTACAACAATATCTGGTTTAATTTCATCTAGATAGCTGTAAATATTTTCACTTACTTCTTTTTCTTGTAGTGTTACCCCATATGCCATTATTTTCAGTTTTTTATATAGTGACATACATCTTTTTAAATAGTCATTATCTGCGTCAATATGTAAAATTTTCCCGGGAAGATAGAAGTATTCATTTCTATCAAGATTAATTTCACTGTTTAATAATTTAGAAACTTCTTCGTCATATCCTCTTCCTGGATTATCAACTTTTTTTAAATCGTCAATGTTGCTATCGGCAATCAGTCGAACATCAATTCCTTTCAGATAGGCAATATCATTCTCATTATCAATATCTATTATTTTGAATATAACGTCATTTCCATGAGAATTTCTTGTCACAAGATCTCCAATATTAAAAAGCATATAATCATCTCCTCTTGATTATATGCAATATCATTTATATATTATTACTAATTTCTATAAATTGATCTAAAGTAATTTGTTCTGCCCTTATGTCTTCTTTTAAGTTATATTTTTTTAGTATTTCTATTATTTTAGAAAAATCATAATCTTTTAAATTATTTTTTAAAGTTTTTCTCTTATATTTAAAGCTATTTTTTACTAATTGAAAAAATTTTTCTTCATTTCTTACTTTTTTTTGATTTTTCTTTTTTGTTAAAGATATTACCATGCTATCTACATTAGGTTTTGGTATAAATGAATTTTTCGATACAACAAATTCTTTTTTTATATCGAAATAATAATTCAAAAATACTGTTATAGACGAATATTCTTTAGTACCAACTTTTGCGGAAAATCTATCTCCTACTTCTTTTTGAACCATAATGACCATTTTTTCTGGTTCTAATTTTTCAGTGATTATTTTATTTATTATCGGGGTTGTAATATAATATGGTAAATTGGCAATGACGTATAACTTATTGTAGTTGTATTTTTTTATATCAGATTTGATATCTCTTTGTAAGAAATCTTCAAAAATGAATTCTATATTCTCCTCGTTATAAAATTCTTTTGATAAAATTTCTTTTAAATCTTCATCTATTTCATAGGCAATTACTTTTGCTTTTTTTACTAGTTCTTTAGTTAAATATCCACTTCCTGGTCCTATTTCAATGATTAAGGATTCTTTCTCTATTTCAGAACTATCGATTATTTTTTTTATTATGTTACTATCTTTTAGAAAGTTTTGACCAAATTTTTTTTTAAAATTGTGTTCTATCATTATATCACCTATTTTCTTGTTAAGATAGATTACTTTTTATACTGATAAGAAAAACTTTGAGGTCATTTTTCTATTACCCTTTTTTTACTACTTCCATTGATATCATGTTTTTTCCTTTATATCCACGATCTAAGACGCTTTCTTTATTTGTAACAAATAAGTCGATAATTTCGTTTTTATAACAAGCTCCACATGTATCAAGAATAATTCCTTCGTACTCGACTCCATCGATAGTAAGCAATACTTCATCATAATATTTGAAATATAATTTGTTTTCTTTTACGCCAAATTTATTTTGAAGATAAGTTGTTGCTGCTGCTATCACGAGTTTTCCATTATAAGTATACCATCCATGCTCATTGATTTCGAAATCATCTGTACAAAGTCCCGTTCCTGTACAGTACCCACTATTGCATTCATCTCCTGGATAATATGATGTTATTCTATATTTATGTAACTCTTCTGGAATTGTTTCTTCCTTATATTCTGTTATTAGGTGTGATGATTTTAATGAGCTAACTCCAGATATGTTGTAAGTAGTTATTTTTTGTATTTTTCCTACTCTTAATAAAATTAGAAATATTAATAGGACATATAGTAGTACTAATATTTCATTTCTTAACATGGGTAATACTCGTTTCACAACACTCACCTCTATACCTAGAATATTAACATAAATTACACTGTTAGTCAATTTTTGCTATATGTTGAATATTTCTTTGACATTCTGTTCTATTTTCGACCTTACTTCTTCTATGTTTAGTTTTTTGTGTTTTGCAATTTCTTCTACAATGATTGGAATATTTTTTGGTTCATTTTTTGTTCCACGATATGGTACCGGAGCAAGATAAGGACTGTCTGTTTCAGAAACTATTTTATCTATACTTATGTCTTTTATTACATCTTTTAATTTTGAATTTTGAAATGTTAATACACCACCAATTCCTAGAGAAAAACCTATGGATATATACATTTTTGCATTTTCTATATTACCACTAAAGCAGTGAATCACTCCTTTACATTGGCTCTTTTTTAATATATCATAGGTGTCTTGAAATGCATCTCTTGAATGAATTACTACAGGTAATTTTAATTCTCTTGCTATATCTAACATTTTTTCGAATAACCAAATTTGCTTTTCTTTATTTTGTTTATTCCAGTGATAGTCTAAACCGATTTCCCCTAATGCTACTATTTTATTTGTATTTTTAATTATTTTCTTTAATTCGTCTAGATCTTTTTCTTCTATGAGATCAGCTTCACTTGGATGATATCCTAAAGATAAATATACATTGGAATATTTTTCTATTATTTCTATTGATTCTTTTATACTTTTTTTATCACATCCACTGATGATGATTTTATTAACATCTGCTTTTTTTGCATTGTTAATTACTTTATCTATATCTTGATAGTCTTCTTTTGATAAATGACAATGTGTATCAATATACATATTTTCACTCCTAATATTCATTTTATAATCTTTTTTCTATAATACTGCATAATAAAAATGTAGATTTTATTGAGTTTATTTCATATTTTTTACAATAGTAATCTGCATTTTTATTCATTATTACTTTTTAGATAGTTCTTCTATCTCTTTTAGTTTTTTTTCTTTATCTATTCTTTGAAATAGTGGAACTGGTATCGAGGTTTCATACTTTTGTTTTTCTAAAAATCTTTCTTCTTCTATGTTAGTGTTCAATTGTTCAAGAATTTTTTGGCTAGTGGATGGTAAAAATGGTTTTAACTCTATAGCTGCTACTCTTATGGATTCTAATAAGTTGTATATTACTGTTTCTAATTTTTCTTTTTCTTCAGGATTTTTAGCTAGAATCCATGGTGTAGTTTCATCTATATATTTGTTACTTCTTCTCAATAAGTCGAATATTTCATCCAGTGCTGCCCCGATTTCAAGTTTATCCATTTTTTCTGCTACTTTTTTATCCAATGAGTTTATTTTTTCAATTAGATCACTATCGTAGCTTGTAGGTATTTTTTTATTTGTTACTTTACCATCAAAATATTTGTTTGCCATAGAAATTGTTCTGTTTACCAGATTTCCTAATACATTTGCCAAGTCACTGTTAACTCTATCAATGATTAATTCGTAGCTAATAGATCCATCATTAGCAAAAGGAATTTCATGAAGAACATAATACCTTATGGCATCTACTCCAAAATAGTTTACTAAGTCATCTGCATACATAATATTTCCTTTAGATTTACTCATTTTATCTTGACCAAACAGTAACCATGGATGACCAAAAACTTGTTTTGGTAATGGTAAATCCAAGGCCATCAATAATATTGGCCAATATATAGTATGGAATCTGATGATATCTTTGCCAATCAAATGCAAATCTGCTGGCCAATATTTGTTGAATTTTTCTTCAGGTTTTTCAGTGTCGTAACCAATGTTTGTTATGTAATTAGATAATGCATCTATCCAAACATATATAACATGTTTTGGATCAAAATCAACTGGAATTCCCCAAGTGAATGATGTCCTAGAAACACATAAATCTTGTAGTCCTGGTTTTAGAAAATTATTTATCATTTCATTTTTTCTAGATTCTGGTTGAATGAATTCTGGATGATTTTGAATATATTGCAATAGTCTATCTTGATATTTTGAAAGTCTAAAAAAGTATGCTTCTTCACTTGCTTTGTGTACTTCCCTTCCACAATCTGGGCATTTTCCATCTATTAGTTGACTTTCAGTAAAAAAAGATTCACAAGGTGTACAATATAATCCTTCGTATTTTCCTTTGTATATATCGTTTTGATCATATAACTTTTTAAATATTTTCTGAACTTTTTCTTTATGATTTTTATCTGTAGTTCTTACAAAGTTATCATAACTAGTATCCATGATATCCCATATTCTTTTAATTTCATTTGCTATTTGGTCTACGTAAGCTTGTGGAGTTATTCCTTTTTCTTCCGCTTTTTGTTGGATTTTCTCTCCATGCTCATCCGTTCCAGTTTGAAAATATACATCAAATCCTTTTTGTCTTTTGTATCTTGCTATTGCATCTGCTAAAACAATTTCATAAGTATTTCCAATATGTGGTTTTGCTGAAGTGTATGCTATTGCTGTAGATATATAATATTTTTCCATAATTTAATCATCCTTTCGTTTATTCGTACTTCCTACCCCGCCAATTCTTTCTGTAATGGTACAATCGTTATCAGAAATTAAAAACTTTGTAAATATTCCCTGAACATAAGCCTCTCCTTCTTTTATGGTAATTTCTTTCTTACCTTCATTTTGCAACGATACTAGAATATGTCCTTCATTATTAATATTATTATAGTAGTCACAATCTATTATACCAATTTGGTTTGTTAATCTTACGTTATACTTGAATCCCATGCTACTTCTAATAACTAATAAAAGCATTTCATCACTTTCAAAATTTGCTTTATAACCAGTTGGAATTTTTTTTATTTCTCCAGGTTTTAGCGTAATGTTTTCTATTGCAAAAAAATCATATCCAGCACTTTTTTTTGTACTTCTTTTTGGAAGAAGATATTGATTATATACTTCTTTATCATTGGATATATCTTTTTGAAATTGTTGAAAACTAATTTTCTCAAAATATCTTCCCATAAAATCCTCCTAATAAAAAACCCATCCAAAAAAGGACGAGTTTACCGTGGTACCACCTTAATTCACAAATGTTAAATTTGTGCACTTGAAACATAACGCGTTTTACGTACTAGCAATAAATCACTATATTCATGCTAGTCTGTTCAGGAAGCCATTTTTGATAAATTTCTATGTCTTCTTCCACCTTTCAAGACTCTCTTGTGATAGAATTATTTATCTCTCTTTTCCCTCTTTACATTTAAAATATAGTGAAATTATAACATAGTAATTTTTATTCTTCAACATTTTTTCCTAAAAAATTAGAAGCAATGTCCACAACATTTTTATCCGTATCTTTTAACTCTCCATCATTTATTAATATAACTAATCCAATTACATCTCCATTGGCAATGATTGGAGATATTATGTACTTACATTCTATAAATTTATCTTCTGTTAGATATAGTTTTTTTGATTCGTCTTCTTTTACCTTACTCCTTTTAGTGATACATTCTTCTAAGTATTTACTTATCTGCTTGTTTAAGTATTCTTTTTTTCTTAAATTAGGACAAGAAATGATATTATCTCTATCCGTTATAAACATTTCTGCTTTCATCGTACTATATACGGTTTCCGAATATATATTTGACATTTCTACTAAATTACTCATAGTTGAATATTTCTTTAATGCTACTACATCTTTATCTACATATATTTCTAAAGAGGCTCCGTCTTTTATTCCTAGGTGTCGTCTTATTTCTTTTGGTATTACTATTCTTCCAAGTTCATCAATTCTTCTTACTACTCCAGTTGTTTCCATTTTTGTCCTCCATTTCATTTACATCATTAGTTTTTGTAGTTAACTATTTTTTATACATAAAATTTACTTCTAAGTAAATTATAATATCTTTATTAGTAGTTTTCCTGTGGTAATTTTTACCAAATTAAAAACTTACTGTTTTATCAGTAAGTTTTCTTATTCTGTAGTATGTTTATTTAATTCCGTATATTTTTTATAAGACTCAGTACACATGTTTTTTAGTGATTCATCTCTGAATAAAGTTTCTTCTTTTATTCTTCGAATAATCGTATCTTTAAACAACGTATTTATTCTACTATGAATTCTTTCTTCTTGTTCTTTGTTATTCAATTTGTATTTTTTGATAAGTTCTATTGAAAATTCCGTGCATATTTCTGTTTTTAGCAGTAGGTCTAAATCATTATTTAATTTTTCTGTTTCTTTCGTGATAACTTCGTAATATTCATTTAGATAATCCTCTTCTATAATGTCTTTTTCTATATTTCTTTCTAGAAACTCTTTCTTTATTCTATTTTTCTTTTCTTCTATTTTATTATTAACTATGTTATTTATCTTTGTTTTTTCACGATATAATAACCCCAAAAGTTCTTCTTTTCTATATTCAATTTTTGTTTCTTCAAAATAATTTGTTAAAAATATAATTAATTTGTTTATTTCTAATGCAACACAATTATCTGTTGTATTTTTTAATGCTTCTAAATTCCTTTCCATTTCAAGAATTAGACTATTTCTAAATATTTCTTTGTTTTTATCTTGAAACATTTTATTTATATTTAATTCCATTGATAACACCTTTTTCTATCATATATATGATATTAACAAATCTCTTTTTAGTAGTCAAGAAATTACTTTTTTTGAAATTCTATTTTATCTAGAAGTTTTGTTAATAAATATATGTAATTTTCTTCTAGTTTAATCGTATCTAGTATTACTATTAAATGATCATTTTTCATTTGAAATCTGAACATTCTTGAGATATTGAAAGCATCTAAGAATAACTTTTCACCATCAATTTTTGATGATATTTCTTGAGAAAATATCAATTCTATATAATTTTTTGTTTGGTTTACTTTTTCAATTTGCAATTTTTTTGCTAATTTTTCAAACCACTCTTCATACATATAGATTAATACTTTTTCATCTAGTTTTCCGAATCTATCTTCTAATTCATTTTTTATTGTTAATAGTTTGTTATAAGAATCTATTTCATTAATTTTTTTATGAATTTCTATCTTTAAGTTAGCGTCTTCTACATAATCATCCGATATATGAGTTTCTACATTGATAAGTGGTTTTTCTTCTGTTTCTGTTTGTTCTTCTATGCTCTCCCCTTTTAATTTAGCAATTTCTTCATTTAGTATTTTTAAATAAAGTTCAATACCAATGTTGTCAATAAATCCAGCCTGTTCACTTCCAAGAATATCTCCTGCTCCTCTGATTGATAAGTCTCTTGTTGCAATTTTAAAACCACTTCCCAATTCTGTGAATTCTTTTATGACATTCAATCTTTTTACGGCTGTTTCTGTTAACATTTTGTTTTTGTTATACATTAAATATGCATATGCTATTTTATTGCTTCTGCCTACTCTTCCTCTGATTTGGTATAATTGACTAAGTCCAAAACAATCTGCATCATATATTATTAAGGTGTTAACATTAGGAATATCGATTCCTGTTTCTATTATGGTAGTACATAATAGTATATCGTATTTATGATTTATAAAGTCAATCATTCGATTTTCTAATTCTATTTTATTCATTTGCCCATGTGCTTCTATTATTTTTGCTTCTGGTAGTAATTTTTCTAATTCCATTTTTTTGTTTTCTATTTTTTCAACACGGTTATATAAAATAAATATTTGTCCATTTCTTGCTAATTCTTTGTATATAGCATCTTTTATTACATGAATGTTTTCCTCCATTACATAGGTTTGTACTGGATACCTATCTATAGGTGGAGTTTCTATTAGTGAAAGACTTCTAAGACCTGTCATTGACATTTGCAAAGTTCTTGGTATTGGTGTAGCTGTTAATGTTAATACATCGACATTTTCTTTGTATTCTTTTATTTTCTCTTTGTGAACTACACCAAATCTTTGTTCTTCATCAATAACTAAAAGACCAAGATTAGATGGCTTTATATCATTGCTCAATAATCTATGTGTTCCAAATAGAACGTCTATTTTTCCATCCTGTATTCCTTGAATAATACTTTTTGTTTCTTTTACTGTAGTAAATCTGTTTAAAAGTGCTATATTTACTGGAAAATTTTTAAATCTTTGGATAGCGTTTTCATACTGTTGATTTGAAAGTATCGTTGTAGGGCATAAATATAGTACTTGTTTTCCATCATTTACTGCTTTAAATATGGCTCTAAATGCTACTTCTGTTTTTCCATAGCCAACGTCTCCACATAGTAATCTATCCATTGGAACTGAAGACTCCATATCATCTTTGATTTGTTTTGTTACATATAATTGATCTTTTGTTGGTGAATATGGAAATTCTTCTTCAAACATTATTTGTAGTTCATTATCTTTACTAAATTGAAATCCTTTTTTCATTTCTCTTTTAGCATATAATTTTAACAGTTTTTCTGCTATATCTTTTACTTTATTTTTTACTCTTAGTTTTGTTTTTTGCCATTCGGTTCCACCTAATTTATTTATTTTAGGAGACATTCCTTCTTTTCCAGTATATTTACTTATTAAATCTATTTTTTCTACCGGAATATAAAGTTTATCTTTTCCTTGATACAATATTTCTAGATAGTCTTTTAACAAACCAGACTGTTTCAACGTTTTTATTCCGTTATATATTCCTATTCCATGAAGACTGTGAACAACATAGTCTCCTTTCTCCAAATTGTTTATATTCTTAATTTTTGAAGAGTATTTGAAGTTCGTTCTATATTTTGATTTATTTATATGTTTAGAAAATAATTCTGATTCCGTTAGTATGATATAATTTTTGTAGATAAATCCTTTATTCATTGGAAAATTAATTATATTTACTTGATTATCCAAGATATTTTTATAGTCCGTAATTATGTAGTTATGATTAATAAATTTTGTGAAACTTTTAATTTGGTAATCTTTAAGTGCTATGATGATGGTTTTGTTCATATATATATTTTCATCTATGTATTTATTTATTATTTCTATATTTTCTTGGAAATTTCCAATTTCTTTTACTTGAAAATCTATTATGTCATTTTTTGATAAATCTTCAATCAAATTATCTATGGTATTATAATATATAATTTTGTTCTGTGGTATTTCATTTAAATCAAACATATAATTTCCTTTAAAAAAGGAATCTTTATCAGTTTTGTATTCAAAGATTTGCTCTAATTGTTGTTCGTAACTCATTTTTATTTGATTATAGTTCTTAAAAACAGTTATTGGTTCGTCTAAATAATTATATATAGATGCTACATTTTCGTTTAAGATCTGTTTCAAATATTTTTGGTTATCTTTTTCCTTATCAAGAGTGATATCTGTTTTGGTAATTAAAAATTCTGTGTATGGATAGATAGATACGCTTTCTATTTCTTGGATTGTTTTTTGAGTATCTTCATCAAATATTCTTATGGAATCAATTTCATCTCCAAAAAATTCTATTCGCACCGGATGTTCATATTCGATTGGAAAGACATCTAAGATAAATCCTCGTATTCCCATTTCTCCTGTTTTAGTTACTATAGTTGCTCTTTCATAACCTATATTTGTTAGATTTTCTATTAGTTTTTCTCTTTTGTATTCCTCTTGTTTTCTGATTTCTAAAATTGATTTTTCGTAAATTGATTTTGATGGCAAATATCTAAGGTATCCATTTAAATGAGTTACTACTATTTTTTTATTATTTTTTATAGTCTTATTTATCGTTTCTAATCTTGTTACTTTTAAATCTGGACTTATTGCAATTGATTCACTTGTTAGAAAGTCATCCATTGGGAATAAATAAGTGTTATTAGAATAAGTGGATAAATAGTTATTTATTAAGTTTGCCTCATATAAAGTTGATGTCACTATTAAAATATTTTTATCTTGTTCATTATATAATTTATTTATATACAACGAAAAGAATTCGTCGTTTAATCCGACCAATCCAGTTATTTTAGAATGATTAATTTTTACTATGTCATTTAATAAGTTCATGCTATCACCGTTACTTTTTGTTATATTTACTCATTAATTTATCATAATTTAAAAATACAAAATCATGTAAAATATTGATCATTGTTTGAGATATATCATTAATTATTTTCTCTTCTTCTTTTGAGAATTTTCCTAGTACATAATCTTTTGTATCTATATTTTTATCCTTTGATATTCCAATTTTTATTCTTTTAAAATTTTGTGTTTGTAAATTTAGTTCTATATTTTTTAATCCATTGTGACCACCACTAGATCCATATGGTTTTAATCTAATTCTTCCAAATTCCATGTCTAAATCATCACTAATTATCAATATATTGTCTATGTCTATTTTGAAAAATTCTTTATATTTTTTTACAACTTCTCCTGATAAATTCATATATGATAATGGTTTTAGTAATATTATTTTCTCATTATTTATTGTAGTTTCTGCATAAAGGCCATTAAATTTTTCTTTTTTGAATTCTATTTTCAATGATAATGCAAATTTATCGAGAAATATATATCCCATATTATGTCTTGTATTTGCAAATTCTTTTCCTGGATTTCCTAGGCCTACTATTAATTTCATATTTTTACTCCTTTGAACTAAATATTTTTTTTATTGTTTGAGTATATTCACCATTTTCATTATGAACTATAATTGGAGGTAATATTTTTAATCCTGAGTTACCATTTTTTCTTCCTTCTATTAGCACCATGTTTGATTCAGTATTATTTTTGGGATATATAAGCTGAATTTTTTTCGGTTCTATATTATTTTTTCTTAATAATTCTATTATTTCTATTAATCTGTCTGTCCTGTGAATTAGTGCAAATCTTCCGTTGTTATCTAAAAACTTTTTTGCTAGCTCGATAATTTCTTTTAATGTTATTTTTTCTTCATGACGTGCAATCGTTTTTTGTGGGATATCGTTCTTATTTGATTTTTCATTCAATTTAAAATAAGGTGGATTGGATAAAATTAAGTCGAAAGAGTTAAATGGAAAATAGTTTTTTAGATTTTTCATATCATCGTTTATAAGATTAATTCTTTTTTCTAATCCATTTATTGCTAATGATTCTTTTGCCAGTTGATATATCTCTTTTTGTATTTCTATTCCATATATCTCGGCGTTAGTTCTAGTAGATAGTATCATAGGAATCGGAGCATTTCCAGTTCCGAGATCTAATATTTTTTTTGTTTTTTTGGTTATTGTTACAAAATTCGGCAATAATACAGAATCGAGTGAGAAATTGAAAAAGTCATTATCTTGTACTATTTTCATTCCGTTATAATCTAACAAATCATTGATTACTTTCATACTTTTTATTCTCTATTTCTATTGTTGTCTTATCCATTTGCTCTACAATAAATGTATTTTTTAATAGGTTATGGGAAATTACTTTTCCTTCTTTTCCATCTATCTTTATTCTGGTTCCAATTGCCGGAAATTTCTGTTTCATTTCTGTATACTGTTCATCTTCATATTTCAAACAACATAATAATCTACCACATATTCCGTTAATTTTTGTGGGATTTAATGAAAGATACTGATTTTTTGCCATATTTATAGATACGCTGTTGAAATCATTCAAGAAGGTGTTACAACATAGAAATCTACCACAAGGACCAATGCCACCAATTTCTTTTGCTTTGTCTCTTACGCCTATTTGCCTAAGTTCTATTCTTGTTTTATATATGCTAGCCAATTTTTTTGCTAGTTCTCTAAAATCCACTCTTTCATCAGCAAGAAAAGTAAATATTAGTTGATTTCTGTCCAAGGTGAAATTAGAGTCCAAAAATTTCATGTTTAATTCCATTTTCTTTGCTATTTTCTTTGCGTTTTCTAAAGCTTCCTTTGCTAGTTTTTCATTTTCAATTTGTTTTTTTTTATCTTCTTCTGTTGCTAATCTTAATATTGGTTTTAATGGTAATGAAAGCTTTTCAGAAGATAATTTTAATGTTTCTGTTTTGATGATTCCCAATTGAAATCCTCTTTCAGTTTCAACTACAACTTTATCATTTTTTTGGAAGAAAATATTATTTGGGGAAAAGTAATATATTCTGTTAGAATTTATAAGACTTACACCTACTACTTCATACATCTACATCAACTCCACTCATAAGTATTATTAGTTTATCAAAAAGTAATTTAATATTAGGATTATATTTTAACCTATTAATACATAAATTAATCGAATTTATTTTATTTTTTATGTCTACAATTTCATTACAGTCCGCTATTTTTGCTATGTTTGTTTCATATTGGAAAAAGTAATCCGGTTTTATTCCTATTTTATGATGTAATATATCGTTGTACACATAGAGTATATCGTTTAAAAATTTGGCAAAACTTGTCCTGTCTGATAGTTCTTTTATTAAAAATTTATTTGAATAAGCAATGGTCTTTTCTTTTTTTTCTTCTAACATCATTATAAATGAGAATAGATTTTCAATATATTCTTCTTTATAGTTACTATTTATACCTTCGGGTATAAAATATCTTATTATTTGGCATCTAGATACAATAGTGTTAATTACAATATTTCTGTTGTTTGTAATCAATATTGCTATGATATTTTCCTCTGGTTCTTCTAGAAATTTTAGTAATGTGTTTGCCGATGAATTATTAAGTTTTTCTGCTTCTTCTATTATATAAATTCTTTGAGAATTATGTGTTGATTTAGTTTTGAATTTATTTTTTAATTCTGTTATTTCTTCTTTTTTTATTGTCTGTGATTCTGTTTTTATTATTTGCAAATCAGAATTTCTTTGTAAATCTTCAATGGTTATTTTATTTTCAAAACTTAATATTTTTTGAATTAGTTTGTATGCTATTTCTATTCTCTTTGAATCATTGGTTTCGATTAGGTAAGCATGATTTATTTGATTTTTTTTTATTTGTTTTTCTAATATTGAGTCAAAATTGTTTAATTGTAATGTTTCTTCTTTCATATAACCTCTCTTAGTAAAATAATTTTAATATAACTATCAATAATGCAAATCCTGGTAAATCAAGTATAGTAACAATAGATACTGTGATATAGTTAATTGGGATTATTAGGTTAAAAGATACTCCTATTAAGTTATACGTGTATAAAAGTAAGACTGCAAAAATTATTTTTTTTAATAGATAAAGTGCTTTTTTCATAGTTCACCTCGTTAAAGAGTATGAAAAAAAGAAGAACTTTATTCTATTTCTTTCCTATCGTTAAGAGCCCTTTCCAATGTCATTGTATCAATATACTCGATATCTGTACCGATTGGAATACCGCTTGCTATTCTCGTTACTTTTATGTTCATTCCTTCCATAATTTTCTTGATATATAAAGCAGTTGTTTCTCCTTCAATGCTTGGCTTTACTGCTATTATTATTTCTTTATATTTATTTTTCTGAATTCTTTTTATTAATTTTTCAAGTCCAATATCGTCAGGATCAACACCATCTAAAGGTGATATTAAACCATCAATAACATGATATTCTCCATGATATGTTCCTACTTTTTCAAATAAGAAAATGCTTTTTGGGTCTTCTACTACACACAATACATTTTTTTCCCTTAGATCATTGCTGCATATATCACAAATATCTTTATCGGTTATACTGTTACATATAGAGCATCTTTTTATTTTTTCTTTGGCATTTTTAATAGATTCTGCAAAAAAGTCCGTTTTTTCCACATCTTCATTTATTAAGTAGAATGCAAGTCTTTCTGCTGTTTTTTCTCCTATTCCAGGCAAAAGTTTGAAACTTTCTATTAAATTTTTTAGACTTTCAGGATACATTAGAACATCCCTGGAATATTACCAAATTTTGACATTTTTTGTTCTCTTAGTGTATCAACTTTCTTGAATGCATTATTTATAGAAACCATTATCATATCTTCTAACATTTCTAAGTCCTCATTGGACAATGATGCATTTTTATCAATTGTTATTGATAATATTTCTTTTTTACCATTTACTTTTACTTTAACTAAAGAATTTTCTCCTTCAAATTCTGTGTTTTCTATTTCCTCTTGAATTTTTAACATATCCTTTTGTAAATTCTGTGCTTGTTTCATAAGTGCTTGCATATTCATATTATTTTCCTTCTTTCTTTATAAAATTTCAAATAGTTCTTTTACTTTATCTTTTAACGTTAATTCTTGTTTTTTATAAACCTCTTTTTCTTCTACATATTTAAAAGTGTTTTTATTTCTTTTATATATTTCTATGTATTCATTCCATTCTTTCTCTGAAATACATATTACCTTATATTGTTTTTTAAATACTATTTCAAATATTTTTTCTACTTTATACAAATCATTGTTTATTTGTTCTGCTATGCCGTTAAGTTTTGATATCAATATTATGTTAGTTTGACTTGCAGCAACTGGTAGTATATCTGAACTTAATAATCTTGCTAGATTTCCATAATTACTATCAAAAGCTAAGTTTTTGAGTTCATTCCAGTTATTTCTAATGTAAGAAATAATATTTTTTTGAGGGTCGGAAAGCGTATTACCAACTCGTATTTTTTTTAATTCTTCATTGTCATTTTTAGTTGAGTTCTTAGGTTCTTCTGTTAATACTTTTGTTTCTACTTCTTCTTTAATTGGTTCCTTATCTGTATTTTTCGGGTCATTTAACATATTTAGTATTGTGATTTCAAATATTATTTTTGGATTTTCTGATTTTTTCATAGTGTCTGTTAGCTCATCAAGTTGTTTTATGATAGAACATTCGTACGAATCGTATTTTCTTTCATTGATAATTTTATTTCGTTGAAATTCAACTAGTTCATTAGTTAATTTTATTAAATCTACTCCACTATTATAATATTCATTTATTTTTTTTATAATTTGCTCAATATTCTTTTCTTCAAATAGATTTAAGAATTCTTTTAATTTCATCGTTGAAAGATTGCCCGATATTTCTTTAATTACATTAATGTCTATATTTCCTTCCGAATATGAATTTGCTTTTTCTAATAATCCGATGGCATCTCTTAATCCACCATTAGAATATTTAACGATTTCCATAACTGATTGATCATCTATTTTAATATTCTCATTTTTAGCTATTTCTAAAAGTCTATCTTTCATGTCAGTATCACTTATTTTTCTAAATTCAAGAGTTTGACATCTAGAAACTATTGTTACTGGTACCTTATGTAATTCGGTAGTGGCTAATATAAATATTATATGTTCAGGAGGTTCTTCTAATGTTTTTAACAATGCATTAAAAGCGCCAATTGAAAGCATATGCACCTCATCAATAATATATACTTTATATTTTAGTTCACTAGGAACAAAGGATACTTTGTTTTTTAATTCTCTTATCTCATCTACTCCATTGTTAGATGCTGCATCTATTTCAATAATATCAACACATTCTTTTTGTTTTGAAGATATACAACTTTCACATCTTTCACACTGTATTCCATTTTCTTCATTTGTACAATTTACTGCTCTTGCAAATATTTTTGCAATTGAAGTTTTTCCAGTTCCTCTTGGACCATAGAATAGATATGCATGTGCTATTTTTTTATTTTTTACTGCATTTTTTAATATTTTAATTGTTACATTCTGACCAGAAATTTCATTAAAATTTTTAGGTCTATACTTTCTATATAATGCTTGATACCCCATATTCCCTCCTTTCACTTTTCTCTAGTATTATAACACATTTTTTATATTTCTTAAATTTTATGAACATATTTATTTACATTTATTTTTCTTTATCAATATTTTTCCAAATATTCTGTTGCTAATATTTTTTCCACAATCTTTGCTTATTTATCTTTTATCTTCTCTGTTTTAATTAAAAATATTTCCCAGGAAATATTCTCTTTTGGGAAATATCTACTCCGTTTCTTTTTATCTATGTTTCACGTGAAACTTCTTTTTCCACAGATAATGATCTATCTCTTTATTTTTGATTTCTAATATTAACAAATGCTTTTTGAATTATTGATGAACTTTTTAAAATCAACTCGTTATTTTCTATCTGTGATATTCTACAATTATTTGCATTATTTAAGCAAGTTGAATTTGCTGAATATATCACTCTAGGTATTTTACAACTAAAAATTACAGACATGCACATATCACAAGGCTTTAATGTTGTATATAATGTACAATCATTTAATCGCCAATTTTTCCTTTTCTTATTTGCTTTTTCAATTGCAATGATTTCAGCATGTTTTGTAACTATGTATTTGCTATCTCTTAAATTATGACCTTTAGATATAATTTTCCCATCAATATTAGAGACAATTATTGCACCTACTGGTATTTCATTTTTTTTCAAAGCCTTTAAGGCTTCTCTATAAGCTATATTCATATAATATGAATCATCTTTCATACAATCAACTCCAAAAAAAATGATGCACATAGACACTATATACGTTAAGGCTGCTATTTTCCAATCCTGACCTGGTTCCGCTGTATCTATTGCATCAACAAGATTTTACTATATGTGAAAAAAGATTTCAACTTTTTTATAGAAATATCCTAGGGTTTGTAAATTTTTCTTTACTAAATTTTAAATTTTAAAACTTTTACTCCGTTTCTAGTATTAGATGTTTCACGTGAAACATCTTTTTCCACAAAAAAAAGAAGAATTAGAATTATTCATTCAATTCTTCTTCCATCAGTTTATCAATTGTTGCTATTGTTGAAACTTTTTGATTATTTTTCAATGTAATTAATCGAACCCCTTGAGTATTTCTACTTAAAGTGGAAATTTGTGTTATTGAAATTCGTATTGTCATTCCTGTATCTGTTATAATAATTAAATCTTCATCTCCCAAAACAGTTTTTAAAGATACAATATTACCATTCTTTTCTGTTACATTTAATGTTTTTACACCCTTACTTCCTCTATGCGTCAATCTGTATTCTTCGATTGGAGTTTTCTTTCCATATCCATTTTCAGTTACAATCAAAACTTGTTCATCTTGGGAAATTATTTCTGCTCCTACTACAAACTCATTATCATTAATATCGATTCCTTTTACGCCACAACTTCCTCTTCCCATAACTCTTACTTCGTTTTCATAAAATCTTACAACTCTACCATTACTTGCTCCAATGATGATTTCATTTTTTCCTGTAGTTTTTCTTACTGAAATCAATTGATCATTTTCCTTTAAAACGATTGCTTTTTTTCCATTATTCCTTATACTGTCAAACTCTTGCATATTTGTTCTCTTAATTAAACCAAATTTTGTTACGAAAACTAAGTATTTGTTAATTTCATTATCTGATGAATCTACGGTTACTACTGACGTTATTCTTTCGTTTTTTTCTAAAGGTATTAAATTTACTATTGGCAGTCCTTTGGATTGTCTGCTAAATTCTGGAATCTCATATCCTTTCATTCTATATACCTTACCAAAATTACTGAACATTAATAAATAATCATGAGTTTTCATCGATATCAATTTCTCTGGAAAATCTTCTTCATTAGTAGACATTCCTTTGATACCAACTCCTCCCCTATTTTGAGTTTTGAACGTCTCGTTTGGAACTCTTTTAATATATCCTTTATTAGTAAGTGCTATGATGATATCCTCTACTGGTATTAGTGATTCATCTTCAATATAATCAATAGCTGACATATCTATAGTTGTTCTTCTATCATCAGAATATTTTTCTTTAATTTCAGTCATTTCTTTCTTTATTATCTCATCTATTTTTTCTTCACTTGCTAAGATTGATTTTAATTCATTGATTAGATTTAATGTTTCTTCTAGATCCTGTTCTATTTTATCTCTTTCCAATCCAGTTAGTCTACGTAATTTTAATTCTAATATTGCGTCTGTTTGTGCTTCACTTAAATTAAAATTACTCATTAGCTTTTCTTTTGCAATTAAATCTGTTTCTGCATTTCTAATTATATTTATTACTGCATCTAAATTATCTAAGGCAATTTTATATCCTTCTAAAATATGTGCTCGTGCTTCGGCCTTTTTTAAATCAAAATTAGTTCTCCTTGTTATTACTTCTCGTTGATATTCTACGTATTTACTTATGATTTCTTTTATATTTAAGGTTTTTGGTACACCTTTGTCTAACATAAGAAATATTATTCCAAAAGTTGATTGTAATGCAGTGTGTTTATAAAGATTATTCAATACGACATTCGGATTAGCTTCTTTTTTTAGAGTGACTACTATTTTTACACCATTTTCTATATTCGTTTCTTCATGATAATCTGCAATTCCCTCTAATACTTTATCTCTTACCAATTCTGCAATTCTATTTTTTAATTCCAGTGTATTTATACCATAGGGAATTTCTGTTATTACTATACGGTGTTTATTATTAGTCTCTTCTATGTTGGCTTTGCATCGAATAGTAATAGTTCCTCTTCCTGTTTCATAAGCCTTTCTGATACCACTATTTCCTAATATGATTGCACCAGTTGGAAAATCCGGTCCCTTTATATAATTCATAAGTTCTAATGGTGTTATTTCATTGTTATCAATATATGCAATGCAGCCATCTATTACTTCTCCTAAATTATGAGGTGGAATATTGGTTGCCATTCCCACAGCAATTCCCATAGTACCATTTACCAATATATTTGGGAATCTACTTGGTATTACTTCTGGTTCTTTTTCTGTTTCATCAAAATTAGAAATAAAATTTACCGTATCTTTATTTAAATCTCTCAAAAGTTCCAAACTGATTTTAGAAAGCCTAGCTTCGGTATAACGCATAGCAGCAGCACCATCACCATCCATGTTACCAAAGTTACCATGTCCATCTACTAACATGTAACGATAGCTAAAATCTTGTGCCATTCTTACCATTGCTTCATATATGCTAGAATCCCCGTGTGGATGATATTTTCCCATAACATCTCCGACTATTCTGGCACATTTACGATGTTGTTTATCTGGCGTATATCCTGACTCAAACATTGAATATAATATACGTCTATGTACTGGTTTTAATCCATCTCTTAAATCAGGTAAAGCACGTGCTACAATAACGCTCATTGAATATTCCAAAAATGATGTTTGAACCTCTTTTACTATATTATTTTGTTCTAACCTATCCATATTAACCTCCTAAATATCCAAATTACTAACGTATTTAGCATTTTTTTCTATAAATTCTCTTCTCGGTTCTACGTCGTCCCCCATGAGTGTTTTGAATACATCATCAGCACTCATAGCATCTTCTACAGTAATTTGCCTTAAAATTCTATTTTCTTTTGACATTGTTGTATCTCTTAGCTCATCGGCATCCATTTCTCCTAAACCTTTCATTCTAGTTATTGTATATTTTGCATTTTCCGGTAAGGTTTTCAAATACTCATCACGTTCTTCTTCATTCAAAACATATTTGATATTTTTTCCATAAACGACTTTAAATAAAGGAGGTTGTGCTGCATAAACATGTCCTTTTTCTACTACTTCTCTAAAAAATCTATAGAATAAGGTTAATAATAAAATTCTTATATGAGATCCATCAACATCAGCATCTGTCATTATTATAATTTTGTCATATCTCAACTTAGAAATATCAAATTCTTCTCCGATTCCTGTTCCAAATGCAGTTATCATAGTTCTGATTTCTTCGTTTCCTAATGCCCTATCTAATCTTGCTTTTTCTACATTTAAAATCTTTCCTCTCAACGGTAAAATAGCCTGTGTCATATAATCTCTACCTTTTTTTGCAGAACCACCAGCTGAATCCCCTTCGACAAGAAATATCTCAGATTCACTAGGATCTTTACTTTTACAATCTGTAAGTTTTCCATAAAAATTAGTTATTTCTAAATCCCCTTTTCTTCTTGTAAGTTCTCTTGCTTTTTTGGCTGCTACTCTTGCTCTAGATGCTGTCATTGCTTTTTCTATAATGATTTTAGCTTGACTTGGATTTTCCATTAAAAATCTTTCTAAACCTTCGCCAAATATTTTACTTGCTATTTGTCTTACTTCGATATTTCCTAATTTAGTTTTTGTCTGACCTTCAAATTGTGGATTTGGATGTTTGCAAGATACTATTAAAGTGATTCCTTCTTTGACATCATCAAATAGGAGACTATCATCATTGTTTTTCAATAAATTATTTGCTGTAGCATACTTATTTAATATTCTAGTTAATGCTAGCCTTACCCCTTCTTCATGTGTTCCTCCTTCTGGGGTATTTATATTATTCACAAATGAATATATGCATCCATTGTAGGTTTCATTATATTGCATAGCTACTTCAATAGATATCTCATTTTCTGTCCCGTTAATATCAAGGATTGTTTCATGAATAGGATTTCTGTTCTGATTTATCATTTTAACATACTCAGATATTCCACCTTCGTACATAAAATGATCTTCCATATCGGTTCTTTCATCCTTAAGATTCAAAGTTAATCCTCTGTTTAAAAAGGCTAATTCTCTTATTCTCTGCTTTAAAATGTCATAATCAAAAATAGTTGTTTCTTCAAATATTTCTGGATCTGGTAAAAATGTTACTATAGTTCCTGTATCACTTTGATCACATTCTCCAATGATTTTTAAATCATCTACAGGATGACCACCATTTTCGTATCTTTGATAATATATATGTCCATTTTTATGAACCTCTACTTCTAACCATGATGATAAAGCATTTACAACACTGGCACCTACTCCATGTAAACCACCAGATACCTTATATCCTCCACCACCAAATTTTCCACCAGCATGTAATACCGTGTATACAGTTTCAACTGTAGATTTTCCTGTTTTTGGATGAACGTCTGTAGGAATTCCTCTTCCATTATCTGTTACTCTTATGGTATTCTCTTTCCCTATTGTTATATTAATCAAATCACAGTATCCAGCTAATGATTCATCTATAGCGTTATCTACAATTTCCCAAACAAGATGATGTAGTCCTCTTGAACCTGTTGTTCCTATATACATTCCCGGCCTTTTTCTTACCGCTTCTAAGCCTTCTAATACTTGTATTGATGATGAATCGTATTTTATATCGTTATTTTCCATTTTTATTTCCCACCTTTTCAACTATGTTTCCATTTATTACTTTAAATATTTTTGCATTATTTAATAATTTTTTATTTATTCCTCTAGTATCGTTTGCAGTAATAATTACTTGTATATCACTGTTTATATAATTAATCAGTTTATTTCTATTTTTTGTATCTAATTCACTAAAAATATCATCTAACAATACGATTGGATAAGTATTTGTTATTCTTTTAAAAATTTCTATTTCTGATAATTTTAGAGCTATAATTGCAATTTTTTGTTGCCCTTGTGATCCATATAACTTGATATCTTCATTTTCTATTAGAAAAAATAAATCATCTCTGTGTGGACCATAAATAGTCATTCCATTTTCTATTTCCTTATTTAGATTTGTTTTATATTTTTTGAGTAAATTTTCTCTGATTTTCTCCTTTGAAAAATCTCCTAAATCTACGTTAGTCTCATAAATCACTTTAAAATTTTTGATGCCAGATATATCTTCATATATTTTCGATATTTGATCATTTATTGAATCTATAAACTTTTTTCTTTCTTGATATATATCTATCTCTCGTTCTATCAAATTTTCAGTCACGCTATCTAGATACCTTTTATCTGTATTTGAACTTTTATATAACATTTTTAAATAATTATTTCTTATTTTAAGAATTCTATTAAATTCATTATATTTTTTTATATAATTTTTAGATAATTGACTTAGCTCAATGTTTAAAAAATTCCTTCTTTCAGCTGGTGTTCCTTGAAGAATATTAATATCTTCAGGAGATACTAAAATAACATTTAAATTGGTTATGTAGTCAGATATTTTTCTTATTTCATTATTGTTGATCTTTACGTGTTTTTTCTCCTTTGATAATTCTACACTCATACTCTTATAAATGTTATTAATTTTTATTTCACCTTTTACTTTTGTAAGTTCTGATTCCTTATTAATGAGATTAAAATCTGCTGTACGGTAAGACTTCGTTAATGCTAAAAAGTAAATACTTTCTAATATATTAGTTTTTCCTTGGGCATTGTCTCCTATTAAAATATTTATTTTTTTATCTAAATTTATAGAAGTTTTTTTATAGTTTCTAAAATTTATTAAATTTAATTTACGAATTATCAATAATAAACACAAATCTGCCCATATTTTCACCTTAACCTAATATAAGTATTCCCATACATACAATATGATTATATCATAAAATAAGCCTTTAAACAAAGAAAAAAAGGAGTTATATCCTTTTTTTTGCATTTATTCTCTTTTTAATTAATGATTCTAACTTAGTAGATCTATAGATTTGATTATCGATTGATAATTTTGATATTTCCAATACGATTTCTTTGTCATTATTAAAGATAATTTTAGTGTTTTTGCCATCTTTTTCCACTTTTTTTATACTGTTTAAATTAATCCAACAACAATCATCTACTAGTGAAGATTTTGTAGGAAAAAATATCAGACAACTGCTTTCTTCTACCACGATTGGTAATTTATAGCTACATTCTAACATTTTTTTGGAGGCTGTTAATCTTCCTTTATAACTACTTCCATAATATTGACAGCTTTCATCCATAATCTTATAAGCCTGACTTTCGATGATCCATTCACTATCTTTCTCAATAATTTTGGTTTGTCCAAAATATTCAGATATTACTGCATAAGTCTCTTCATTTATTTCATAATTTTCCATATATAATATATCCCCCTTTGAAAATTATGGATGATATATTAACATAGATATTTGTCATATTTTGTCTTTTTTTGCTTTTTTTAATAGGTTCTTATTGGTACTACTAATTGTATTAAACCATCGTCTGTTGTATTCTTTATTGTTATTGGTTTTATTTCTCCTACAAATGACATTTCGACATTTTCTGTAGTTAGAGCATTTAAAGCTTCCATCATGTATTTTGCACTAAATGCTATAGTAATTTCTTCAGTATTATTTTTCTCTATATTCATTTTCATTTCTGCTTTTCCTTTTTCATTTGATACTGATTTAACAGTTAATAAATTTCCATTTGTTGATAGAGAAACGATATTTTTTTCTTTATCTGTCGTAAGAATACTTGCTTGTTCTATTACATTATATAATTGTGATAATCTAGCAGTAATTTTCAAAATAGATTCTTCTGGTATTAATTTCGAAGTGTTAGGATAATTTCCATTGATTAATCTAGATTGAAATAATAAATTATCTTCTTCAAATAATATTTTATTGTTGAAAATATGAATATTGATTTCCCCTTCTCTATCATCAATTATTCTACTAAATTCTATTAAATTCTTTCCAGGAATTATAATATTATATATTTCTTCCACTGGTTTATTAAGTCTAATTTCTTTTTTTGCTAATCTATAAGAATCTGTTGCACTACATTCTAATAGATCACCATTAATTTTAAAATTGATTCCTGTTAAGACTGGTCTTGATTCGTCTGTAGATGTTGCAAAAGCAGTTTCTTTTACAATATTTAATAATTCGTCAGATTTTAAAACAACATGATTGTCACTTTTTTCAAGATTCACATTTGGGTATTCATTTTTATTTATTACATTTAAGTCATATTTAATTTTTTCATCATCCGTGTATATTAGGACTTTTAGTTCATCTATTACTTCTATGTTGATTTCTTCTTCTCCTATTATTCTTACTATGTCAAGAATTTCTTTTCCTTGAATAATTATTATTCCTTCTTTTTGAATGTCCATGTTATCTTCTTTTATTTTGATAAATTTTTGAATAGTGATGTCATTGTTTGATGCTGTTAAAGTAAGTCCTTCTTTGGTTAAATCAAATTTGATACCAGATAGTGTTGGTATTAAGTTTTTTGTAGAAATTGCCTTTGATACTTTGTTTAAATTTTCTAATAGTAATTCTCTTTTAATTTTTAATTTCATAATATTATTCCTTCTTTCTTATAGTTATTTTTATATTATTGCTGTGGATATTGTTGATAAGTTTCAATTTCCTTTATTTTTAAACGTATTTTTTATTTTTTCTTGTTGATAAGTTGTTGATATGATGTTAATTGTGAATATCTTTTTCCAATTTATCTATCGTTTCTGCAAAACTTTTATTGTTTTTTATTTCTTGTTCTATTTTTTCACAAGAGTGCATTACTGTAGAATGATCTTTTCCTCCAAATTCTATTCCTATTTTAGGAAAAGATTCGTCGGTTAATTTTCTGCATAGGTACATGGCTATTTGCCTTGGAAACGCAATGTCGGCGTTTCTTTTTTTTGATTTTAAATCTTCGATTGATATTTTGAAATAATCTGCTACTATTTTTTGAATTCTACTTACATCATTTTTTTCACTGAATCCTTTATTTACATAATCTTTTAAAGCTTCGATTGCTAGATTTAAATCTATTTCTGCTCCCATCATGGTAGAGTATGCCATTAGTCTATTTACGCTGCCTTCTAGTTGTCTTATATCTGTTCCTATATTTGATGCCATGTATTCAATTACTTGTTCTGGAATCTCTTTTGTTACTTGTTCCCCTACTATCCGTTTTTTTAAAATGGCAACTTTTAGTTCAAAGTCCGGTGGGTATATATTTACTGGTAGTCCCCAACTAAATCTGGTTCTTAGTCTATCTTCAAAGACTTTTAAATCGTTTGGTGATCTATCGGATGATATAATTATTTGTTTATTTTCACCATATAAGTTATTAAAGGTGTGGAAAAATTCTTTTTGAGATTCTGTTGCTCCCGCTAGAAATTGGATATCATCAATGATTAATACATCGATATTTCTATATTTTTGTTTGAAAAAGTCTATGTATTCAAAATTGCTTTTATTTTCTTGTTTTTTTGTTATTTCCACGAATTCTGAGACAAAAGTTTCACTTGTTACATAAAGAATTCTTTTGTTGCTATTTTTTTCTATATAGTTTCCTATTGCGTGCATTAAGTGTGTTTTTCCTAATCCACTGTTTCCATATATAAATAATGGATTGTAGGTTTCTCCCGGTTTTTCGGCAACGGCTAATGCTGCAGCATGGGCAAATCTATTGCTGTTTCCTACAATAAAATTTTCAAAAGTATATTTTTTATTAAGATTCGATTCAAAAGTATTATTATTGTAGATATTTTCTTCTAATATTTTTTCATGAGTGTCATTATCATCTTCTATTAAATCTTCTTGTATTAAAAATTCTAATTCTACGGATTCTCCTATTTCTTCAATGAAACAAGAAATAATAAGTTTTTTATAGTTATTTGCTAAATGATCTTTATGTAGTGCATATGGCACTAATATTTTTGCTACACCTTTACTTAAATCATATAGTTTTGTTTCTTCAAACCAGGTTTGATACGATAAAGAATTGATTTCTGCTTTAATTTTTTCCAAAATCTTGGACCATAAAAGAGAATTATCCACTTCTTCCTCACCTCCCCTGATACGTTCTTGCGTAAATCTATAAGATATTTTAACTTAAATGTGGAAAAAAGAAAAGGAAAAAATAATAAAAAAAAATATCCACAAATTATTAACAAAGTTTTCCATAAATAATATGGTTTATTTATAATGAAAAAATAGTTTTTCCACATTTTCCACAATTTTTTATTAACAGTTATATTTTGAGTTATTAACAGTGTTGTTAATTTTGTTGATAATTTTTTATATCTTCTTTTTTATTAGTGATATATGTTGCTATCTTTTTATTTTAGTGATATTATTTTAATTGACAAAACGGGTTTTTGATTATTATAATAATGTAGATTTTAGTTTGGAGGTGGAATTGTGAAGAGAACTTATCAACCAAATAATAGAAAAAAAGCTAAGAAACACGGTTTTTTTGCTCGAGTTAAGACAAAAGTTTTAAATAAAAGAAGAAAAAAAGGTCGTAAGAAATTAGTATAAAGGATTCCACTGTACTCAGTGGCTTTTTTGTTATATCTAATATGAGGAGTTTTTATGAATAGATATCATACAGTAAAAAAGAATAGTGATTTTTCTAATATTATTCATCATGGGAGATATGTGAAGAATAGAAGTTATGTTGTATATGTTAAAGAAAATCAATTGGATATATACAGATTTGGTATTTCTGTTAGTAAGAAGTTAGGAAATGCAGTTCATCGAAATAAATATAAAAGGCAACTTCGTTTTATTATAGATAAATATAAAAAAAACTACCAAAAAGGCTTTGATTATATTATAATAATAAGGAATGGTTATATTCATTTAGATTTTGATGAAAAGGATAAAGATTATATTTATCTAATTAATAAAATAAGTAATGGTTTTACAAAGGAGATTATAGATGAAGAAAAAAAATAAAAATAAATTGATTGTTTTATTGCTGTTATTGTTGTTTGTTTCTGTTGGTTGTACAAAGCAGTTGAAAGATTCGGATAATAAGGCAGTAACCAATCCTACTACGGGTCAGAGTTTGACTGAGAATATATTATGTAAACCAGAAGATGAAGAGACGATTAATATTTATATAGAGAATGGAGTAGATTTAGAATCGTTACCTCTTTGTTCAGAATTTTCAATTACCAGTGGTGGTTATGAGGGAATTTGGACTAGTGTATTTATTAAACCTCTTGCTTGGGTTATTTTAACAATAGGTAGCTTTGTTAAAAGTAATGGATTAGCACTTATTATTACTAGTTTGTTAATCAGATTAGTTGCTTATCCTATTACTAGAAAAACAGCAATTCAATCTGAACTTATGAAGAAAGCAAAGCCTGAACTAGATAAATTGGAGAAGAAATATGCAAATAAGACAGATAATGATTCTATGATGAGAAAATCACAAGAGATGGCATTTATTTATAAAAAATATCAGATTAATCCTATTTCTGGATGCCTTTATGCGTTAATACAACTTCCTTTATTTATTGCTTTTTTAGAAGCAATTAATAGGGTACCGGCCATTTTTGAAGAAAACTTTTTAGGCTTTCAACTTGGAACAACACCACTTGTAGGAATTACTAATGGTTCTTATATTTATATTATCATTACAATTGTCGTTGGGTTATCTACTTATTTTTCATTAAAATTGAATTCGGCAAGTAATCCTGATAATCAGCAGGTGAAATCTGCTAATAAAGTTATGTTTGTTATGATTATGGTTATGTCTATATTTATGTCTTCGGCTCTTAATATTTATTGGATAACAACAAATTTGTTTACCGTAGGTCAAAATTTAATTGTTAAAAGAGAGAAGGTATAAGTATGGAGAAGTATATTTTTGAAGGAAAAAGTGAAGAAGATGCACTGAATAAGGCTTGTTGTGAGTTAGGTGGGACGAAGAGTGATTTCTTTTTTGATAGTAGTGAACAAAAAAATGGGATATTCAAGGCAAAAAAGGTAGTAGTGGAAGTGATTAAAAAGTCGGATTTAGATAATTATATAAAGGAGTTTCTCTTAAAATTAACTAAAGATATGGGTTTTGATGTAAAAATAGAGTCTAAGAAGAGAGATGATGTGTTAAATATTACTCTTTATAGTGATAATAATCGTTTATTAATTGGAAAAGAGGGAAAAAATCTAGCCGCTTTAGGTACTGTTGTTAGACAAGCAGTTTATAACGAAGTTGGATTCTTTTATAAATTTAATCTTGATGTTGGAGAATATAAGTTGAAGCAGCAAAAAAATATCGAAAAAATGGCAGAAAAGGTTGCTAGGGACGTAGCAAAATCTAAAATTGAAGTAAAACTTGATCCTATGAATTCTTATGAAAGAAGGATCGTTCATAATATTTTGACTGATCGTAAGGATGTTTATACAGAGAGTTATGGTGAAGAACCAAATAGGTATGTGGTTATTAAACCGAAAGAAGAGTAGTTACTCTTTTTCTTTTTATTGATGAAAAAAGTATATAAAAATAAATAATTATTATCCAACTAGTTAGAAATATATTTTATGTGGATATTGGAATGAAAAGGTAGAGTATTTCAGTATTCGATAGCAGTGTGTTATCTTTGTAGGAGATATTATGATAAAACTTTTAATCTTAATTCATCTATTACCTTTGAAGGATTAAGTAAATATATGATAAAATGGATGTAGAAAAGAAAAAATGAACAAAGCTGTAGTGACATCGGATGCTAAGATTGAAAAGAAGTATGGATATTTGGATTTTGAAGTAGTAATTTAGAAAGCTGACCAAGAAGAAATTGACTTACTTATTTTTTTTCTAATATATTTGTTTGATGGAGTGGTTTGTATGAATGATATTATAGTTGCAATTTCGACAGCACTGGGAAAAGGTGCTATTTCTATCGTTAGATTGAGTGGTAAGGGCTGTATTGAACTTGTTAATTCTTGTTTTAAAGGGAAGGATTTAACTAAGGTTTTATCTCATACTATAAATTATGGTCATATTGTTTATGAAAACAATGTTATAGATGAGGTTTTAGTATCTGTGATGAGAGCTCCTAAGACTTATACTACTGAGGATATAGTAGAAATTAATTGTCATGGAGGAATTGCACCTACAAATAAAATTTTAGAGGTTATGGTTCTTTTGGGAGCTCGTCTTGCTCTTGCTGGAGAATTTACTAAAAGAGCATATTTGAATGGAAGAATAGATTTGATTAAGGCAGAAGCAGTGATGGATATTATTAATTCTAAGACAGAGAAAGCTAGGGAAGTTTCTGTGAATCAACTGGAAGGGAGACTTTCTAGTATTATTAGGAAATTTAGACAAGAATTATTAGAGTTACTTGCTAATATTGAGGTTAATATAGATTATCCAGAATACGAAGATGCGGTTGATGTCACGATTAGTACTATTCATGATAGAGTGGCTAGTATGAAAAAATCTCTGGAGTTGATTGTTCAGGAGTCTTTATCTAGACAGATTATAAAAGATGGTATTTCTATTGCTATTGTTGGTAAACCTAATGTTGGTAAAAGTAGTATTTTAAATAAGTTATTAGGTGAGGATAAGGCTATTGTTACCGATATAGCGGGGACTACTCGTGATATCGTAGAAGGAAGCATTACTTTAAATGGTGTTGCCCTTAATTTTATTGATACTGCTGGAATTAGGGATACTTCGGATGTTGTGGAAAAGGTTGGGGTAGAAAAGAGTATTCAGCAGTTGGATAAGGCAGATTTGGTATTACTTGTTTTAAATTATAATGAAAGGTTAACTTCTGAAGAGAAAAGTCTTATGGATATGATTAAAAATAAAAAGTATATTACAGTTATTAATAAGTGTGATTTAGAGAAAAAGATAGATGTTGATTTATCCTCACTAAAAAATGTAATATACACTGATACTGTTAGTGTTGATGGAATTGAATCTTTGAAAAATAAAATTATTGAGTTATTTCATTTAGAAGAACTAGAAAATAATAATTATGATATCTTTACTAACACTAGACAAATTACTTTAGCTAAGGAATCTTTGGCTATTTTAGAAGAGGTAAAAAGAGGAATCGATTTGAATGTTCCTGTTGATATGATAGCAATCGATATTAATCGTATGTGGACAAAATTAGGTGAAATTTTAGGTGAAAACTATAGTGATGAGCTTATTGATCAGTTATTCAGCCAATTTTGTTTAGGGAAATAACTTTGTTTTTTCGTTTTATTGACATTGATTTTATTACAATGTTAAAATTAAGTTATAATAGGAGAGTGTAAATAGCTGTGAAAAAAGAAAATTATTTTGTTAAAACTATGGTGTTTATTTTGGTAGTTCTTCTTACTTGTTTATTATTTTTTGGACTTGGTAATTTTGAAAAAACGATTAATCAGTTAATTTCATTTGGAGTTTTCGTTTTTTCTGAGTTATTGATATTTTTATCCATTGTTGTACCTAGTATGAAAAATAAAACGATTGAAGATATGTTATCTAGTAGTTTGTTATATGCATTAGCTGTAATCGTACTTAATTATATTATAAGACCAAGTGTTACTAAAGATTTAATTGTTTGGAATATTGCTTTATTTATTGTTTATTTAATTATTGTTATCATGGTTGAGTTGAGAGGGAAAAAGTAAAATAAACTTTGAAAAGGTAATTTTCTCTTTTTTTTTAAATTTATTTATTATATAATACAGTAGATTTGTTGGAAGTGATATTATGAATTATGATGTTATCGTTGTGGGAGGAGGACATGCTGGTTGTGAAGCATGCCTTGCTACTAGTAGGTTGAAAAAGAAGACGTTACTTGTTACTGGTAATAAAGAAAATATAGCAGATATGCCATGTAATCCATCGATTGGAGGACCTGCAAAGGGGATTATTGTTAGAGAAATAGATGCTCTTGGTGGAGAAATGGGAAAAAATATAGATAAAAGTTTTCTGCAAATGAAGATGCTTAATACCAAAAAGGGTCCTGCTGTTAGAGCTTTAAGAGCACAAGCAGATAAGGTTGTTTATCAAAAAGAAATGTTGAATACTCTAGAAAAAGAAGAGAATTTAGATATTCTTGAATCTATGGTAGCCGATTTATTGGTGGAAGATGGAAAAATTAAAGGGATAGTTCTTGAAAATGGTCAAAAAATTTTTTCATCAACGGTGATTATTACGACGGGAACCTATTTGAAAGGTACTATTTTATGTGGATCTCATAAGATTTCTAGTGGTCCTCATGGTGAGAAACCATCTTTATATTTGAGTGATTCATTGAAAAAGTTAGGTTTTACAATGAAAAGATTAAAAACGGGGACACCTCCTAGAATTAAGAAGGATAGTATTGATTATTCTCGTGCTGTGATTCAGCCAGGAGATGAAGAGATGTATCATTTTTCTTTTTTTAATCAATCTTCTTATGATGTTGATAAACAGATTCCTTGTTATTTAATCTATACTACTGAAAAGACACATGATATTATAAGAAAAAATTTAAATAAATCTAGTATGTATGGTGGTTATGTGGAGGGAGTGGGTCCACGCTATTGTCCATCTATAGAAGATAAAATAGTAAAATTTGCTGATAAAGATAGGCATCAGATTTTTTTAGAGCCAGAGAGCATTTATTATGATGATATTTATATTCAAGGATTTTCTACGAGTATGCCACATGATGTTCAGGAACAGATGGTTCATAGTCTTCCGGGTCTTGAAAAGGCTGAAATTGTCAAATATGCTTATGCTATAGAATATGATGCTATTGATTCTAAGCAATTGAAGCCATCTCTTGAGACGAAATTAGTTGAAAATTTGTATACTGCAGGGCAAATTAATGGTACTAGTGGTTATGAAGAAGCGGCAGGGCAAGGAATTATTGCAGGAATTAATGCTTCTAGAAAATTAGATGGTCTGGAACCAATTATACTCGGTAGAAATGAGGCTTATATTGGAGTTTTAATTGATGATCTAGTTACTAAAGGAGTAATAGATCCTTATAGACTTCTTACTTCAAGAGCAGAGTATAGACTACTTTTAAGGCATGATAATGCTGATATTAGATTGATGAAATATGGAAAAGAAGTAGGCCTTGTTCACGATGATATTTATTGTTTATTTCAAGAAAAGTTGAGGAATATAGAAAGATTAAATCATATTCTTAAAAATGTGAAGTTGAATCCAACAGAAGAAGTAAATCGTTATCTTTCTAGTTTGGATAGTGCTCATCTTTATGATGGTATTAGTTTATATGATTTATTGAAAAGACCGGAAATAAAATATGATAATATTAAAAGATATGTAGAAGAGGATTTTGATATTGATGTTATAGAACAAGTGGTAATTAATATTAAATATGATGGATATATTGCTAAAGCTAATAAAGAGGTCTCTAAGATGTTAGAATATGAGAAAATCAAAATCAATGATTGTATTGATTATGATAAAGTTTCAAATCTTGCTAAGGAAGCTGTTCAAAAGCTTAAGGAGATAAGGCCTATTTCTATAGGACAAGCACTTCGTATTAGTGGAGTAAATCCTTCTGATATTTCGATGTTACTTTTGTATCTTAAGAGGAATCATTATGAATAAAGAAGAGTTTGTATTAGAAGTTGAAAAATTAGGAATTAAAGTCTCTAAAGAGATATTAGAAAAATTAGATTATTTTTATCAGTTATTGTTGGAATGGAACGAGAAGATTAATTTAACTACTATTGTTTCTGAAGAAGATGTTTATTTAAAGCATTTTTATGATAGTTTAACATTGATTAAAGTTATTGATTTTAATCAAAATATTACTTTATGTGATGTAGGGAGTGGGGCTGGTTTTCCAGGTATCGTTTTAAAAATATTTTTTCCGCATATAAAAATTGTTTTAGTGGATTCTTTGAATAAAAGAGTAATTTATTTAAATGATGTGATTCGAAAGTTAAAATTGCAAAATATTGAAGCTGTTCATTGGCGGATGGAAGATTTTTCTAGAAAGAATGAAGAGGTTTTTGATGTTATTACTGCAAGAGCCGTAGCTAGTCTTAGTGTTTTATCTGAAATTTCGGTAAGATCTTTAAAAATTGGTGGTAAGTTTGTTTTCATGAAAGCTAATTGTGATAGTGAACTTAGTACTATAAATCGTATTTTATCTAATTTATCACTTGATATAGAAGAAATTAAAAGGTTTAGTTTGCCAGTGGAGAATAGCATTAGAACTCTGGTTTGTATGAAGAAAAAGGGACATACTATTAAGAAATTTCCTAGAAGTATTGATAAAATCAAAAGAAATCCATTGTAAAAATGGATTTTTTATTTTATAATGTATAATAGATGATAATACAAAAGGATAGAGGGTGTTTCGATGGAAAACAATGAGATTGTATATTTATATTTGGATGATATTATACCAAATAGATTTCAACCTAGAGAAGTTTTTGATGATCAGGCTTTAAAAGAGTTAGCAATTTCAATTAAAGAACATGGTGTTATTCAGCCAATTATTGTAAGAAAGGTTGAGAATAAGTATGAAATTATAGCAGGAGAAAGGAGATATAAGGCGTCTACTATGGCAGGTCTTACGAAAATTCCTGCAATTGTTAAGAATTTAGATGATCAGGAAAGTTCGAAAGTAGCGCTTATCGAGAATCTTCAAAGAAGAGATTTGACTCCTATTGAGGAAGCTAGAACCTATCAAAAAATATTAGAGTTAGAACCGGGAATGACTCAAGAACAATTAGCATCTACTATGGGAAAGACGCAATCTGTTGTTTCTAATAAACTTAGACTTCTTGCGTTACCAGATGAAGTTCAGGATGCTCTTTTGAAAGAAAAAATATCAGAGCGTCATGCAAGAAGTTTATTGAATTTAACAAATAAAAATGATCAAATAAGAATGTTAGATAAAGTCATTACTAATAAAATGACTGTTAGAGAATTAGATAAGGAAATTAGAGAAATGAATGATAGACAAGGACAAAATGATACTTCACAAGTAACTGGTGGTAATGGATTAGTGCAACAACCTATTTCTTTTTCACCGCCTTTTAAAGAGGAAGAGAAGCAAAATTCTTTACCAACTAGTAGTAATTTATCACCTTCTACTGGTGAACAAATGGGAGCTAGAGAAAATTCTAGTATGTTTAATCCAACAGCTGTTGATATTAATAAAATTAGAGAGAGTGCAGTAGATATTAATGGTCCTAAAACTCCTACTGTGGATGTTAAAGATTTAATGAGGGATACTAGTGTTACTGATACTAATAATTTTAAGTTTGTTCCATCTAATGGTATGGAAGATCATAGTTCTAATTTGAGTTCTTCGTTTAGTAGTGGTGATTCTCCAAGTTTGATTAGTAATTCTTTTGGTGGTTTTGGTTCTAACAATCCATTATCTTCAAATATTACTGACAATAATAACAATAATAACAATTCTTCTTTTTTAACATCAAATCAGAATACGAATGATTTTAATTCTTTTTTTAGTTCAGCTTCTTCTCAAGGAGAACAATCTAATAGTAATTTAGCTAGTTCTAAATCTATTCCATCATTTAATTTTAGTGCTTTTGAGAATCCAGATAAAAAGGATGTTTCTCCAGTTATAAATGATATAAAGTCTACTATTAAGAATATAGAAAGTAAAGGATATAAGGTTTTAGTGGAAGAAAATGATTCTGTTAATACTTATCAGATTACAATAAAGGTCGACAAGAATATTTAATTTGATATTGATAAAAAGATAATTTATATGATTTGTCAATAAAAGTAGACACTAGATGATGTGTTTACTTTTTATTTGATATCTTGTGATGGAAAATGAGAAGCTGCTAGTAAAATGTTGGATAGTATTATTGTTTCTGAATCTATTGATAAATATTAACATTAGGTTTATTGTAGAAAGTATTTTTTATAGAAGTAGAGTGAGTATGGAGTTTCGTGAGATGATTTAAATATCGATAAAGAGTTAGCTGTTTTTTAAGTTTTCATGGAACTATTATCTATTTTCACTTATTTTAGATTATAAAACTTTAAATGTCGTAATTTGTTAAATATGATAAGAATTCTCTAGGATTTTTATGGCTTATTTTTAAAAGAGAGCTATTTATAATTATCTTTTTTTTAAAAAGGATTTATTAATTGGTTAATGTTTGATAAAATAGAAATACGAGATTGATAGAAAAGGTGATGTTAGATGGGAAAGATGATTTCGTTGGTTAATCAAAAAGGTGGGGTTGGTAAAACTACAACAAGTATAAATCTTTCAGCATCTTTAGCATATTTAGGAAAGAAAGTATTATTACTTGATCTTGATCCACAAGGAAATACGACGACTGGTATAGGAATGAATAAGGGAGATATCGATAAGACTATTTATGATGTTTTAATCGGAAGGTGTGATGTAAAAGATGCTATTATTCATACTAAGTATAAACGTTTAGATTTACTTCCAGCAACTGTTAATCTTAGTGGACTTGATACAGAGTTTTTTGAAAGAAGTAAAGAAGAACCTAATTTTGTTAAGGGAGCACAATTAAAAAATAAGATAGATCCAATACGTGATGAGTATGATTTTATTATAGTAGATTGCCCTCCCTCACTTAGTATTATAACGATTAATGCATTGACTGCTTCTAATTCTGTTATTATTCCTGTACAATGTGAATTTCTAGCTTTAGAAGGAATTATGCAACTTTTGAATACTATTATGATGGCTCAAAAGCAATTGAATCCTAATTTAGATATTGAAGGTGTTCTTCTTACTATGCTCGATTCCAGGGCAAATTTGGGTTTTGAAGTAGTAGAAGAAATTAGAAAATATTTTAAAGAAAGGGTTTATAATACAATTATACCTAGATTGGTTAGGTTAGCTGAGTGTCCTTCACATGGTAAACCGATTATTGCATATGATCCGAAATGTCGAGCAACTGATGCATATTTAAATTTAGCAAAGGAAGTGATTGAGAGAAATGGACAACAATTATAAAAGAAGAGCTCTTGGAAAAGGGTTAGAAGAATTGTTTAATAATGAACAAATTGATTTTGATAGTATAGAAGAAAAAATAATTGATTCTACTCCGAAGGATGAGATAGTAGAGTTGGATTTGGATCAGTTAAGGACGAATCCATATCAACCTAGAAAAGTTTTTGATGAAGAAAAGTTACAAGAACTTGCAAATTCGATAAAAGAACACGGAGTTTTTCAGCCTATTATTGTAAAGAAAAGTTCTGTTAAAGGATATGAAATTATAGCAGGAGAACGTCGTGTTAAGGCATCTATGATGGCAGGACTTAGTAAGATTCCTGCTATAGTGAGAAATTTTTCTGATCAAGAAATGATGGAAATTGCTCTTCTTGAAAATTTACAAAGAGAGAATTTGAATTCTATAGAAGAAGCAATGGCTTATCGAAGTTTAATAGATAGTATGAAGATTACTCAAGATGAACTTGCAAAAAGACTTGGAAAAAGCAGAAGTCATATTACCAATATGTTAGGACTTTTAAGTTTGCCAGAAGAAGTAAAGGATATGATTATTGACAATAAAATATCTATGAGTCATGCAAGGGTACTTAGTAAGATGGAAAATAAGGATGAAATTGTTGCATTAGCAAATAAAATTATCGATGAAAATTTAAATGTAAGGGATCTAGAAAATGTTTCTAAAGATGATTCTATAGAGAAAATTCATAAGATTAAGAAAAAAGCAACAACAGAATATTCTTATATAGAAAATATCTTGTGTGAAAAATTAGGGACAAAAGTAAAAATTAATAATAATAAGATAAATATTTCCTTTAGCAATATTAATGATTTGAATAGAATATTGGAGATATTGAATATTAATGAGTGATATTATGAATGATAAAAAGTATGATATAGGTAGTATTGTTACCATGAAAAAAGGGCATCCTTGCGGTTCTAATGAATGGGAAATTGTAAGGATTGGTGCAGATATAAAGATTAAATGTATCAATTGTGGTAGATTAATCATGATGCCTAGAATAGAATTTAATAAAAAAATGAAAAAGATTGTTAAGTAGGTGTGTGCAATGAAAAAGAAAAAGACACGGTTAAAGAAAATTACATTTCATCCAATTACTACATTTATATTGTTAACATTGGGTGTTATGGTGATAAGTTCTGTTTTATCTTTATTAGAGTTACAAGTGACTTATTCTAGAATTAATTCTTCTACAATGGAGCTTGAAAATACTTTAATTGCTGTAGAAGGATTGTTTAATTTTGAGGGATTTAAATTTATTATAAGTGAAGCTGCTAGAAATTTCGTTTCTTTTACTCCACTTAGTACTCTTTTAATAGCTCTTATTGGTTTATCTGTTGCTCATGCTACTGGTTTTATCGATACGTTTATAAAAAGAGGAACGCTTGGAATTAATAATAAAACGATAACTTTTATTTTGATTTTTATTGCAACTTTATCTAGTATTATCAATGAAGTTGGATATGTTGTCTTAATTCCTTTGTCAGCTCTTATATTTCTTGCAAATGGTAGAAATCCATTGTTAGGAATTACTGCTAGTTTTTGTGGTGTGGCATTTGGTTATGGAGCAACTTTTTTTGCAGGTTCTACAGAGATTAATTTAGTTCCTATTACTACACAAGCTGCACATTTGATAGACTCTACTTTTCATGTTAGTATGTTGTCTAATTTAATTGCTATTATTATTTCTTCAATCGTAGTGTCTATTGTTGGTACTTTTGTAATAGAAGAGATTGTTGTTAAAAAAATTGGTAAGTATAAGAGTAATGATGAAGATTTTAGTACAGAAACTAGGGAAATTAAGTTAGAAACAGTCGAGATGGAGGAACAGAAAAGATTAGAGGTTGAAACTAGGGAAAAACGAGGTTTAAAAAATGCATTTATAGCATTTATGGTTATGATTGTTATTTTTATGTATATGATTATACCTAATTTACCAGGTTCTGGACTTCTTCTTGATATGAGTGAAAGTGCTTATATTAATCAGTTGTTTGGTGAAAACTCTTATTTTCAAGATGGTTTTACCTTCTTAATATCTCTTTTGTTTTTAGTTACTGGTATTGCTTATGCAATTGGTGCTAAGTCGATTAAAAATGATAAGGAGTTAATAGAAAAATCGTCAGCTTATTTAAAAGATGTTGGTTATTTAGTAGTTCTTATCTTCTTTGCTGCTCAGTTTATAGCGGTGTTTAAGAAAACAAATATTGGTACTATAGTAGTTGCATCGATTGCCAATTTGATTAAAAATATATCTTTTACTGGACTTCCTCTTGTGGTAACTATAATTATATTAATTGCTCTTTGTAGTTTCTTTATTACTACTCAGTCTGCTAAATGGACTATTTTAGCTCCTGTAGTGGTTCCACTTATGATGCAGGCAAATTTATCACCACAATTTGCCCAATTTATATTTAGAGCAGGAGATTCTATGGCTAAAGGATTTACACCACTTCTTGCGTATTTTGTTATTTATTTAGGGTATTTAAATATATATAATAAGGATAATCAACCGATTACCATTAAAAAGGCCTTGTCTTTTGTTTCACCTTATTGTTTAATAATAAGTATTACTTGGATTTTAATTGTTGTATTTATGTATATTGTTGGTCTTCCGGTAGGACCTTCAGTCTATCCAAGTTTGTAAGGGGGGATTTTTGTGAGTCTTAAGGCGGGAATTGTAGGATTGCCTAATGTTGGTAAATCTACTTTATTTAATGCAATAACAAAGAAAAATATTTTGGCAGCAAATTATCCATTTGCTACTATAGAGCCGAATGTTGGAGTTGTTGTTGTTCCTGATCAACGATTAGAGCATTTAGCAGAAATATATAAACCTGAAAGAGTGATTCCTACAGCTTATGAGTTTACCGATATTGCTGGTCTTGTTAAGGGAGCTTCTGATGGTGAAGGACTTGGAAATAAGTTTTTGTCTCATATAAGAGAGGTTGATGCTATTGTCGAAGTTGTGCGTTGTTTTGATGATAGTCATATTATTCATGTAGAAACTGGTGTAGATCCTATTAGAGATATTGAAATAATTAATTTAGAGTTATCTCTTGCTGATTTAGAGATTATTAATAGCAGAATAGATAAAATAAAAAAGAAAGCAGAGACGAATAGAGATAAAGAGGCTCTTTTTGAGTATGAAATTTTAAAAAAAGCAAAAGCATCTTTAGAAAAAGGTGTTGCTCTTAGAAGAGTCGATTTTTCTAAAGATGAAAAGTTGTATTTAAAAAGTTTTAATTTATTGACTTCTAAGCCTATTATTTATTTAGCTAATGTTTTAGAGAGTGAATTGAACTTTGATAATGATTATGTGCAAAAAGTAATAGAATATGCAGCATGTGAAGAGGCAAAGATAGTTAAAGTTTGTGCAAAGTTAGAGTCTGATTTAAGTGATTTGTCAGTGGAAGAGAAAAAAGAAATGTTAGATACTATAGGAATTCAAGAAAGCGGTTTGGATTTATTGATTAAGGCTACCTATGATTTGCTTGGATTAGAAACTTATTTTACTGCTGGATCTGATGAAGTTAGAGCTTGGACTTATAAAAAGGGAATGAATGCTAAAGAATGTGCTGGGATTATTCATACTGATTTTGAAAAAGGTTTTATAAAGGCTGAAGTGATGTCTTATGAAGATTTAGTTACTTATGGAAGTGAACTTAAAGTGAAAGAAGCAGGTAAAGTTAGGTTAGAGGGTAAAGATTATTTGATGCAGGATGGGGATATATGTTATTTCAGGTTTAATGTGTAGCCATATTAGATAATTTTCTTACATGGGGGTGTTAATAGTGAAACCTTTGATTGGAATTGTTTGTAGGATAGAGTATCCTGGTGATACACATAGACTTGTAGTAAATGATGAATATAGAAGTGTTATTCTTGCAGCTGGTGGCAATCCTTTTTTGATTCTTCCTCCACAAGGAATTGATTATGGAATGACAAAAATTAGAGATATGCCTGAGTTAACTGATTATGATAAATCTATGTTGATACAGCAATTGAATTTGTGTTCTGGTATTGTTATGCCTGGTGGTTTTAAAATGGCTAACTATGACTTCTTTATTTTGGATTATGCAATTAAAAATAATATTCCTATATTGGGAATTTGTCTTGGTATGCAAGAGATGGCTAACTATGGAAGAGATATCGAGATTAATAAGAATGATTCTAATGGTATTAACCATAATGTTGAATCCGGTGAACTTGTTCATTTTGTGACAATTGATAAAGATAGTAAGCTTTATTCTATTTTTAAAATGGATACTTTGAAAGTGAATAGTTTTCATAAGAAGAATGTTTCTTCTAGTCATCTGTATAAAATTGTTGGTTATAGTGAGGATGGTTTAGTGGAAGCTGTTGAATACCCATTTAATGATTTTAATTTTGGTGTTCAATGGCATCCAGAAAGAATGTATGATTTTGATGATGCTTCTAAGAGATTATTTTCTTCTTTTATTGAAGCTGCTTCTCGGGTTGATTCTGATGTGAAAATTTACGTAAGGAAATGATGGAAATTTCCTTTTTTTGTTTTGATAAATGTTTGTTAAATTATAAAAAAATAGTAGACAAAATTGATTGTAATTGATATACTACTTACGAGTATTTTGATACTCCTTGCCAAAGTATTTTGGCCATATGTCCAAAGGGAGGTGTAATAATGAGAAAGTATGAAATTATGTTTATTGTAAAGCCTGATTTAGAAGAGGGAGCTATTAAAACTGTATTTGATTCTATGAAGTCTATGTTAGAGGAGCAAAAAGCTACTGTAACAGAAGCTAAAGAAATGGGACAAAGAGAGTTAGCATATGAAATTAAAAAGTATAAGACAGGTTATTATTTCTATTTTTTGATTGAGGCTAAAGATGCAAATGCTGTTAAAGAATTTGATCGTGTTGCTTTAATTAATGAAAACATTATTCGTCACTTAGTTGTAAAAGTGGAAGGATAAGAAAAGAGGTAATTCATGAATAAAGTATGTTTAGTTGGAAGACTTGTAAAAGATCCAACTTGTGAGTATGTTAATACAAGTAATGGAAGTGTGGCTCGTTCTAGATTTACTATTGCTGTAGATAGAAGTTTTTCTTCTAGTAATCAAGATGGAAGAAATACTGCTGATTTTATTAGTATTGTTGCTTGGAGAAAACAAGCTGAGAATATAGCTAAATTTCAAAAGAAAGGTAATCAAATTGCAGTTGATGGTAGAATACAAGTTGATAATTATACTGGAAAAGACGGAAATACAGTGTGGTCTACTTATGTAATTGCAGATTCTATTCAATTCCTTGATAGAAAAAGTGATGATATTTCTAATAATAATTTTGATAATAATAGTTATGATCATGTTACTCCAAATGATTTTTCTAATGATGCTCCACAAAGTGAACAAGGTGCTACTGTGTGGGATGCTGGTACTAATATCGAAATAGATCCAGATGAGTTACCGTTCTATTAAGAAGGGAGAAGATTTTAATGGCAGAATTTTTTAGAAAAAAGAAAAAAGTATGTTATATGTGTACATCAAAGGATAAGACCGTTGATTATAAAGATGTTGAAACTTTAAAAAAATACGTAAATGAAAGAGGTAAGATTTTACCTAGACGTGTTACAGGTAATTGTGCTAAACATCAAAGACATATAGCAGAACAGGTTAAAAGAGCAAGAATCATTGGTTTATTACCATATGCAAAATAGAGGTACAGAAATGTATCTTTTTTTTGCAAATAAAGATTGTAAGATAGAAAAACTTTTGAGTGATGTTTTTTTGTTTTATATGTTACAAATAATGTTTTTTTGATTCATATTTTATCTTTTTCTGTGTAAAATTGTCGTAAATAGTTTTATTTTGTTGTTCGATATTATTTGAAAGTTCGACTTTGAGTGTTAAAATATAATCGAGGAAGTAGGTGATAATTCTTATGGCAAAGAAGGTAATGACTAAGGCTAAACCAAAAAAGAAGGCTTTAAGGGTTTTGTTTTTTGGTGTTGCTAGTTGTGCTTTTATCGTTTATTTTTTCGAATTTATAGTTAATGTATCATTAGATATTGTGAATAAATATAAGGAGAAAACGATACTTAGTCAGGAACTTACTTCTTTGAAAGAAAAAGAACAAGAATTATCATTAGATGTAGAAAAGCTTAAAGATCCGGAGTATGTTGCAAGATATTTAAGGGAAAAATTTTTATATTCAAAAGAGGGTGAGTATATCATTAAGATACCAAAAGATGAATAATTAAAAAAAGAAGAAATAACCTCTTCTTTTTCTTGCTAATATCTTTACTTTTTTATAGAATATATATGGTGACTGTTTTTGAAAAGTGTAATTGATTTTTTAATAAATGAAGTTAAAATTAAAAATAATGATACTATAGTTTTAGGAAATTCTGGTGGACCAGATTCTATGTGTTTATTTAGCATATTACTTAAACTTAAAGAGAAGTTGAATTTCAATATTGTATGTGCTCATGTTAATCATAATGTTAGACGTGAAAGTATTGAAGAGAAACAGTTTCTTATGGAGTATTGTGAACAAAGACATATTATTTTTGAATCTATGACTATTGAAAGATATGGGGATGATAATTTTCATAATCAAGCAAGAAAAATAAGATATCGTTTTTTTAATGATTTGGTTAAGAAATATGATGCTAATTATTTAATGACTGCTCATCATGGAGATGATTTGATTGAGACCATTTTGATGCGTATTGTTCGTGGATCTACTTTAAAAGGATACAGTGGTTTTAATAAAATTTTAGATAATGGTAGTTTTAAAACAGTGAGGCCTTTGATATTTGTTACCAAAGAAGAAATTTTGGAGTATAATTCAAAAAATAAGATACCGTATGTTGTAGATAAATCTAATTTTAAGGATAAGTATACTAGAAACAGATATAGAATGAATATTCTTCCATTTCTTAAAGAAGAGGATGCAAGGGTTCATGAGAAATTTATTAAGTTTAGTGAAATGCTCGATGCGTATGATGAATTTATAAATTATGAGATTAGAAGGTCTATAGAAAAAGTTTATAAAAATAATAAGATAAAAATTGGTCTTTATAAAGAGTTGAGTCCGTTGATACAAAAAAAGATTATTTATTTTATTTTAGAAGAGATTTATAAAGATGATTTAATGATTATTAACGATAAACATGTTAAGTTAATAATGGATTTATTAAAGTCTAAAAGAGCAAATGCTAGAGTGTGTCTTCCACATAATATAGAAGTATGTAAATCTTATGATGAACTTGATTTTTCTAAAGAGATAAAAGAAGTGGTAAATTATGAAATTGAGTTGATTCAGTTTGCTACTTTGCCTAATGGTCATAAATTGGAAGTTGTTGATGATATAGACGGCAATGATAATAATATTTGTAGAATTGATACTAATGAAGTTTCTTTTCCGTTGTATGTTAGGACGAGAAAATTTGGTGATAAAATGTTTTTAAAAAAGATAAATGGGTACAAAAAAGTTAAGGATATTTTTATTGATTCTAAAGTACCTGTTAAGGAAAGAGATAAATGGCCAATAGTAGTTGATTCTAAGGATAGAATAATATGGATACCAGGCCTAAAAAAATCTAAATTTACAAAGCTAAAAAATGAAAAGTATGATATAATAATTAAATATAGTTAAATGGAGGAGTAATATGAATAGAAAAAATGTAAAAAGAGGGATGCTACCATATTTATTATTAATTGTGATAGCACTTAGTATGTATTATGTATTATCTATTGGAGGAGCAAAAGTTAATAATTTAACTTATGATAAATTTTTATTAGAAATCCAAGAAGGAAATGTTGAGGAAGTAGTGATAACGCCTCATTCTAGTGAAGGGACTTATAATATAAAAGGTAGATTAAAAGATTATGAAGAAAATGAGACTTTTTATGTGAGAGCACCTTTAACTGATTCTATTATTTCACAGATAGTGTCTATTGATAGTGATTTAAATTATAAGATAAATACTGAATCAGATCCGGGTTCTAGTCCACTTTTGTTTATTTTGGTTAATATTTTACCAATTGTTTTGTTGGTTGGACTTGGTTTTTGGTTTTTCTCTAAGCAAATGAGTAGTGCTGGAAAATCTATGGATTTTGGAAAAAGTAAAGCTAGACTTAATACAGAAAAAAATAAAGTTACATTTAAAGATGTAGCTGGTCTTAAAGAAGAAAAAGAAGAAGTGAAAGAATTAATAGATTTCTTGAAGAATCCTAAGAGATTTCAAAAATTGGGAGCAAGAATACCTAAAGGTGTTTTATTAGTTGGGCCACCTGGAACAGGTAAGACTTTACTTGCTAAAGCTGTAGCTGGGGAAGCTAATGTACCATTTTATTATATAAGTGGTTCTGATTTTGTGGAACTTTTTGTCGGAGTAGGTGCTAGTCGTGTTAGAGACATGTTTAAACAAGCAAAACATAATGCTCCATGTTTGATTTTTATTGATGAAATTGATGCTGTTGGTCGTCAACGTGGAACAGGGCTTGGTGGTGGACATGATGAAAGAGAGCAAACACTTAATCAATTGTTGACAGAAATGGATGGTTTTGGTGCAAATGAAGGAATTATTATTATTGCTGCTACTAACCGTGCAGATGTTTTGGATCCTGCTCTTCTTAGACCAGGAAGATTCGATAGACAAGTTACAGTTAATTTGCCTGATGTAAAAGGAAGAGAGGAAATATTAGAGGTTCATGCTAGAAATAAAATTTTATCACCAAGTGTATCTTTAAAGAATATTGCTAAAAGAACTCCGGGATTTAGTGGTGCCGATCTTGAAAATTTACTTAATGAAGCGGCTTTACTTGCTGTAAGATCTAATAAAGAACAAATTACTATGAAAGAAGTAGATGAAGCTACTGATAGGGTGCTTATGGGTCCTGCTAAAAAGAGTAAAAAATATACAGAATCTGAAAGAAGGATGGTGGCTTTTCATGAGGCAGGTCATGTTGTTTTAGGAATTAAACTAAATGATGCCAATGATGTTCAAAAGGTTACTATTATTCCTAGAAGTTATGCTGGTGGATATGCAATGATGATTCCTAAGGAAGAAAGATATACTTCTACAAGAAAAGAGTTAATTGAGCAGATTACAGGATTGTTAGGTGGACGTGTTTCTGAAGAATTGAATTTTAATGAGATTACGACTGGAGCACACAATGATTTTGAAAAGGCTACTAAGATTGCAAGAGCTATGGTTACGGAATATGGAATGAGTGATTTAGGTCCTGTTCAATTAGAGCAACAAGAAGGTGGAGTATTTTTAGGAAGAGATTATAATAAAAGTAGGAATTTTTCTAATGAAGTAGCTCATGAGATTGATTTAGAGATGCGTAAGATTATTAATGAGTGTTATGAAAATGCAAAGAAGATTCTTAGTGAAAATAGTGATTTGGTTAAGCTTATTGCAGAAACTCTATTAGAATATGAAACTCTAACAAAAGAACAAATTGAATATCTTGTAAAGAATGGTAGAATGCCAGAAGAGGAAGAATTGACTGATAATTTAGCAGAACTTAGAGAAAAGGCTAAAGAAAAAGGTATTAAAAGATATTCTAAGATGAGCAAAGAAGAACTTTCAGAAAAGTTGAAAGAAGATTCTTCAGAGAAATAAGTTTTTTAAGAAGCCCATTTATCGGGCTTTTTACTTTGTAGAAATAAAATTTATTATCTTGCTATGATTGAGATGTTTTACCATAAAGTATCCAATATGAAAGAAATGTGTGATATTATGGGAAATACTTTAGCTTTCTTCTTTTTCTCTTTTCAAGTATGTTATAATTATGGTGTTAGGAAGGTGTTTATGATGAGTGGGGTTAAAAATATTAAATTAAAGAAGGGGGTAGTACTTTTTTTACTTACTTCTTCTATTGTTTTATTAAGTAGTTGTACTACTCATGAGGATATTAAATATATTGATGGTGATGATTTTGTTCCAGATAATACGTTAAAATATGGTGTTACCAAGATATATAAATTAGATAAATAGGATGTTTTATTGGTGATTTATGTGGGAAATAGGTAATGTTGAAATTGAGAATAGAGTTGTTTTAGCTCCTATGGCGGGAATATCTAATCCATCTTATATGAAAATTTGTCAAGAAATGAAAGTTGGATATGCAGTAACTGAACTTATTAGTGCTGAAGCAGTTGTTAGACATAATAAAAAGACGTTAGAAATGTTAAATGGTATTGATTCTCTTGATATTCCTGTTGCTGTTCAGATATTTGGTTGTGAACCTAAGGTGATGGCTAAGGCTGCAAAAATGTTAACGGAATTATATCGAATTGCATTCATAGATATCAATATGGGATGTCCTGTTCCAAAAGTAGCAGTAAGAGCAAAATCAGGATCGGCCCTTCTTAGGGATCCTGAAAAGATAAAAGAAATTGTTGAAGCGGTCGTGGATGCGGTTTCTGTTCCTGTTACGGTTAAAATTAGGAGTGGTTGGGATCAGAATAGTATTAATGCTGTTTCTGTTGCAAAACTTTGTGAAAAATCTGGGGCTAGTGCTATCTGTGTTCATCCTCGTACTAGGAGTCAGGGTTATACTGGTAAGGCTGATTGGAATATTATAAGAGAGATTAAAAAAAGTGTTCGTATTCCTGTTATTGGAAATGGTGATATTCTTAGTATATATGATGCCAAAAGAATGATAGAAGAGACTTCTTGTGATGCGGTTATGATTGGTAGAGGCGTATTGGGAAATCCTTGGTTGATTAAAGAAATTTATGAATATCTTGAAAATGGAATTGTTATAGAAAAACCTAAAAATATAGAAAAAGTCGATATGTGTCTTAAACATCTTCAGTACTTAAGAGAGTTTAAAGATGAGAAAACCGCTGTTTTAGAGATTAGAAGTCATATTGCTTGGTATTTACGAGGAATGAAAAGTTCTAATGAAATTAAGAATAAAATATTTCTTACTAAGAATATAAATGATATAATTAGAATATTAGAAGATTATGGAGAATATATGAAGGAGAATGATTCATGAAAGCATATTTTTTGCAAAGATTAATATCTTATTTGATTGATTTTTTTATAGTAATTGTTGTTGTTAGTTGTATTACTTTCTTTATACCTGTTAGTAATTCTTATGATGAGGCATTAAAGAAAAGTAATGAAGTTTCTAATGCTTATCTTAATGGAGAAATTGATAGTCATGAGTATTTAGTGGAATATGGTAAGGCTAATTATACAATGTCTAAAGAAAATATGATTGTTACAGTAATTAATTTATTAATTACGGTAGCTTATTTTGCTACTTATGCTTATTATAAGAATGGTCAAACGATAGGTAAAAAATTAATGCATATAAAAGTTGAAAGTTTGGATGAAAAGAATCCTAGTCATGGTACATTTATATTTAGAGCTCTTTTTATTTATGGTGTTATTGCTAGTATAATTTCTTTGATTATCCTTCAATTGATTCAGGCTGATATGTATAGTTATACCGTTTTGGTTGTCGAGACTATTCAAAGTATTTTGGTATTTATTTCAGCATTAATGATCATGTTCAGAAAAGATACTAGAGGACTTCATGATTTAATATTTAAGACTAAAGTAGTTGCTGTAAAATAAATATATGTGTATGTTTTATGAAATTTATTTATAATTATTGTAATTATTTTGTGTGATGTTGTATAATTAACTACGAGGAGGATAAAAATGAAAAAACATAATTTGTTTAAGGTTATTATGATAACTATTGCAATTGCAGTATTATTGACATGGTTATTTCCAGTCTCTTATTTTTCTTCTTCTGCTGGATTTGTTGAGGAAGCAAGACAACAGATTGGAGTATTTGAAGTGATGAGTTATGTAGGTATTGCTGTCCAATATTTTAGTCATATTGGTATATATGTGCTAATTGTAGGTGGATTTTATGGTATTCTACATAAGATTCCGGCTTATCGAAGTTTGATAGACAAGATAGTAAAAGGATTTATAGAGCGTGAATGGTTGTTTATGACTATTGTTATGGTAATTTTTGCTGTATTGTCTTCTATGGCAGGATTATCATTACCTCTATTATTTATGTTTCCTTTTGTTATAGCAGTGATTTTGGCAATGGGATATGATAAGATAACTGCAGCAATGGTTACGGCAGGAAGTGTAGCTATAGGTTTGATAGGTTCCGTATTTTCAATTAATAATACTTATGGTATTGATATTGTTATTGGCTCATCACCAGATGCTGACGTTTTGGTTAAGGTTTTATTATTGCTTATTGCTTTGGCATTATTAATATTTAATGTTATTACTTATTCTAAAAAGCATAGGGATACTAAGAAGTTAGTAGAGGGAAGTTATATTCCAGAGGCTGTTCGTTCAAAGAAGGAAAAGAGTTGGCCAATTGTAGTTATTATGGATATAGTGTTTGTCATTTTAATTTTAGCATTTATATCTTGGAGTTTATTTGAAATTACTTGGTTTGAAGAGGCTCTTAAGTCTGTGCTTGATTTTAAAATATTTGAATTTCCTATATTTGAAGCTCTTTTTGGGCTTTTAGAAGAAAGTGCATTTGGATATTGGACTTTAGTAGAAGCGTCTGTAATATTGCTTTTAGCAAGTTGGTTAATTTCTTTTGTCTATAAAATGAAATTTACGGATTATATTACCAATTTTATAGATGGGGCTAAAAGAGCTTTGAAACCAGCTGTATTAGTAGTTTTATTATATGTAGTATTAGTAGCTGTTACTTATATTCCTACTTTACTTACAATTTTTAATCCTTTGTTGAAGCTTACTCAAGGTATTAATGTTTTTACAATGAGTCTTGTGGCCTTTGTTTCAAGTATTTTCTCTGTTGAGTTGTATTATGCAGCAACTGGAGTTTTACCTTATGTAGTAAATATTTTATATACTGGGTTAGAAGTTGGTGATATTACAGTTCTTTCTGTAATTTGGCAAGCAATGTATGGTGTTGCAATGTTAGTTGCACCTACTAGTGTAGTATTAATAGCTACTTTATCTTATTTACATATTCCTTATGGAAAATGGTTAAAAGCTATTGGAAAATTATTCTTAGAATTAGTAGTTGTATTATTGATTATTTTTACAATAATGACACTTATGTAAAAAAGAAGGAAACTTCTTTTTTATTTTATAGGAAATTTTAGCTTATAAAAGAATAGAGAAAAGAGTGCTAAAATACCAAGTATGTAAAAAACATCTTGGTATTTTTGTTAAAATTACAAGATGATTGTTTATATTTAAAAAATTTTTATTTTAAATTTTTTCTTGTATAGATTTTGAGAATAGAATTCAATATATACATAAGATATATTATGAAAGGAGATTTTATGTTCTCAAAGTTTAATGAAGAAGTAAGAAAGATATTACTTGGTGCAAAAAAGGAAATGGTACTTTTGAAGCATCCTTATATTGGAACTGAACATTTTGTTCTTTCACTTTTGAAAAAAGATAATATTATCAGCAATAAACTTAAGGAATTTGGTGTTGATTATTCTTCTTTTAGAGAAGAAATTATAAATGTAGTTGGGATTGGTTCAAAAGAAAATGAATGGTTTATTTATACTCCATTATTAAAAAAAATTATTGAAAATTCTATCATTGTTAGTAAAGAAAAAAATTTGAAGGAGGTTAGTTTAGAGAGTTTATTTTTAGCTCTTGTAGAAGAAGGAGAAGGGGTTGCTATCAGAGTTCTTCTTAGTATGGGAGTAGATATTGATTTACTTTACGAGGAGATTAATCAAAATAGGAAAAGTAAGAAATTAAAGAATAAATTATTAGTTGATGAGTTTGGTGTAAATTTAAATAAAAAAGCTATCGATGGAGAACTTGATCCTGTTATTAATCGTGAGGATGAGGTTTTAAGAATTATTGAGATCCTTTGTAGAAGAACTAAAAATAATCCGTTATTGATTGGAGATGCTGGTGTTGGAAAGACTGCTATTGTAGAAGAACTTAGTAGAAAAATTGTGAATGGAGAGGTTCCTTCGAAACTACTTAATAAGAGAGTGATTTCTATATCTATGGCTAGTTTAGTCTCTGGGACAAAATATCGTGGAGAATTTGAAGAGCGGGTTACTAAAATGTTAAAAGAGGTTGAGGAGTCTAATGATGTGATTATCTTTATAGATGAAATTCATACTTTAGTTGGTGCCGGTGGTGCTGAAGGGGCTATTGATGCTTCTAATATTTTGAAACCATCCTTGGCACGTGGAAAAATAAATATTATAGGAGCTACTACTACTGTTGAATATAAAAAATTTATTGAAGATGATAAAGCTTTATCTAGACGTTTTCAGACCGTTATGATTACGGAACCTGATGAAGAAAAAGTATATCATATTTTAGCTCGGTTAAAATCCATTTATGAAGATTATCATAATGTTATTATTAATGATGATGTTTTGAAATTAATTATTACTTTATCTAATAAGTATTTGTATAATAGAAAACAACCGGATAAATCTATTGATGTACTGGATGAAGTTTGTTCTAAAGTTTCTATTTTAGAAGATAAAATGACTAAAAAAAATATATATTATAAAAATTTACTTAAAACAATTAAGGATTTAAAGAATGAGGCTATTATAAATAATAAGTTTAATGAGGCAGTCTATTTAAGAGAAGAAGAGTTAAAGTTAGAAAGTTGTATTAACAAGATGGATGTAAAAATTATGAGGAATACAAAAAGAAAGGAAGTTACTAAACAGATGGTAGCAGAAGTGATTAAAATAAAAAGTAATATTCCAGTTTATGAGTTAGTTCCTTCTTCTTCGGTTATTACTGATTTAAAAGATTTCTTAAAAAAAACTATTATTGGTCAAGATAAAGCAATAACTGCAATTTGTGATTATACACGTAAAATAACTTTAGGCATTAAATATGATAAAAAGCCAGTTTCTTTTCTTTTTGTTGGTCCAACTGGTGTTGGAAAAACCTTTTTAGCTAAAGAATATAATAAGTTTATGTTTGGAGAAGAAAATATTATTAGACTGGATATGAGTGAGTATAAGGAAGAGCATTCTGTTAGTAAAATTATTGGCTCACCTCCTGGATACGTTGGCTATCAAGATAAGAGTAGTGTTCTAGAAGAAATAAAAGATAAACCGCATTCTGTTATTTTGCTTGATGAGGTAGAGAAAGCTCATCCTGATGTTTTAAATTTGTTTTTACAAATTCTTGATGAAGGAAAGATTAAAGATTCTTCTGGAAATGTTTTTCGTTTTGATAATAATATTATTATTATGACTTCTAATGCTGGATGTAATAAAAAGAATATTGGGTTTGAAAAAGATAGTGAGGAGTCTTTAATGTCTGGTATTAAAAATTATTTTTCTTCGGAATTTATTAATAGAATAGAAAAAGTAATTATTTTTAATAAGTTTAGTTATGATGATATTAAAAGAATTGTGATGAATTCTTTTGATAAAATTATTCATAAAATACATGTTGATTATCAGTATCATTCTTCTGATATTGATGATGTAATCAAAGAATCTGATTATGAAGTTTATGGTGCTAGAAAGATTGAAAAAATTATTATGAATAAGATAGAGGACCATTTGTTTCAACATTTGGATAGTAAAATTGAAGTAAATTAGATTAAAGGATCTGTCTCAAAATTAGTGATTGATTTTGTATCAGTCTCTTTTGGTACTATAAAAGTGTAATAACTAATTACAGAAATGTGATTAATTATTACACTTCTTTTTATTATGGTGAAGTGATCGGATAACGTGCGTCTTTTAGAGATAAAGTTTTCGTTACAAAAAGTGTTGTCCAATCTTCACATAATATATTCGTTTAAGCAAGTTGAGATTGAAATAGTTCTCGTGTAAAGAGCTAAAATGAGGATATGTAGAAGAGTTGGTACCAACCGTAATTTAAAGAATAGGAAGGAAAAGGAAAATGAAGTATGGAGTTGGGATTGATATTTCAAAAGGAAAAGCACAATAGCTATATTATCAGTTGCAGGAGAAGTGATTGAAGAACCATTTGAAATTAATCATTTAATCTCGTAACAGCCCCTTTTATTTATAAAAACAAATGACTAGTGAAATGTTTTTTTTGATAAAAAAATGTTATAATATCTTATAATAGAGGTGATTTTATGGTATTGAGAGTTGAAAATTTAGTTAAAGAATATGGTAAAGATATGTCCTTAACTAAAGCACTTGATAATGTGTCTTTTTCGATTGAAGAAGGAGAATTTGTTTCAATTATTGGAGCAAGTGGAAGTGGTAAAAGTACTTTATTACATTTAATTGGAGGAGTTGATTCTCCCACTAGTGGAAGTATAATTGTTAGAGATAAAAATATTTATAATTTAAAAGATAAAGAATTATCTAAATATCGAAGAAAAGATGTTGGATTAGTCTATCAATTCTATAATTTAATTCCTATTTTAAATGTTGAAGAAAATATTGAATTACCTGTTTTATTAGACAAAGGAAAAGTTGATGAAAATTTTAAAAAGGAACTTATAGATATTTTAAAATTAGGAGAATATCTTAATTACTTACCTAATCAGTTATCTGGTGGTACACAACAGCGTGTTGCAATTGCCCGTGCTTTAATTAATCATCCAGCACTTGTTTTAGCAGATGAACCAACTGGAAATCTTGATTCTGCTAACTCTAAAGAAATAATAGATTTATTAAAATTATTAAATGAAAAGTATAAACAAACTGTTATTATGGTTACACATGATTTGGATATTGCTAGCCAAGCTAAAAGGATAATAACTGTAAGTGATGGTAAAATAGTTAGTGATATAAAAAAAGAAGTACCATTAACAAGTACTAATGAACAAGCTGTTCAAGCGGTTATTACACCTATTCAACAATCCACAGAAATTGTTGAAAAAGTAAAATCGGATACTTGTGAGGTAAATCATGAAGATTCTAAATAAATTTACCTTACGCAACCTATTGAAAAATAAGACCCGTACAATAGTGACAATCATTGGAACATTTTTAGCAGTATCTCTTCTCTTTGTTGTTGGAATTATCTTTTCGAGTATTCGTGATAATCGTCTTCAAAGTGTGATTAATTATATTGGTGACCATCATGTTATTATTAACAATGAAAAAGGTTATGACTCTTTAAAAGAAAAACTTCAAAATAATTCTAAAGTAAATCATTTTATTATAATTGAAAATGTTGAAAATATATATGATGAAAAAAATGATGAAGAATATTTTATTAAAAGTGCTTCTTTTGATTATGCTGATAACTTTGTTTTAACAGATGGTAAACTCCCTGCTAATAATAATGAAATTATAATTGAGTTTGATTTTGCTAAATGGCAAAATGTAAAAATTGGTGATACTTTTAGTGGGGATGAAGTTATCTATACTGTTGTTGGTATTTATAATGAGTCTAAGTTTGATCATTATATGCACAATAGTAGTTATAATAGTTATTCTGGTATTTTTTATACTAAATCAGAAGTGAAAAATGATGGAAAATATTATATTTATTTTAATAATATGAAAAATACTTATGAAGAAACATATAAAATTGCTGAAGAAATAGGTTTACCCCATCTTCAAGGAATTTTAGCATCTAGTGATAATAAGTATGAAGATGTTTATATCAATACTCCTTATCTAATGCTTTTTGGTATTGGTAATGATACATTTGTAAAGACTATAAGAACTTGGATCGTTATAATTTTAGGAGTTTTAGCTTTATTTTCATCTCTTGCAATTTATAATGCCTTTGCAATATCAGTATCTGAAAGAAAAAAGATTTTTGGTATATTTAGAAGCCTTGGCTCATCTAAAAAAAATATCTTTTTAAGTGTTATATATGAAGCTTTTATCATATCTATAATTGCTATTCCACTTGGTGTTATATTTAGTTTTATTTTGGCTTTTATTGCTTCTAAAATAATTACTAATTATATTCCTAATGCTGATTTTAGAGTTGTAATTTATCCATCTTATGCCCTTGTATCTTTATTTTTCTCAATTATTATGATTTTCTTATCAGCATTGATACCAGCTTTTAAATCTAGTAGTGTATCACCTTTAGAAGTTATTAGATTAAATAATGATATAGAGTTGAAAAAGAAAAAATACAAGAAAAATAAAAGGTTTTTAAATATCTTTGGGGAAGAAGCAGTTTTAGCTCAAAATAATATTGTAAGAAATAAAAAGAAATATCGTAGTGCTAAAATATCTTTAATAATAAGTATTATTCTATTTATGGTAATTGGTGAGTTTATCAATATAACTTTTGGTGAATTAGAAAAGTATAAACCTGATGAATATCCAATCAGCGTTTATGTTGAAGATACTTTTAAAGGCAAAAAAATAGTTAAAGAGATTTTATCATATCAAGAAGTAGATAAATATTTAGTTACCCGTTTAAGTTATGGTGATATTCCTTACGAAGTTGATTATTTTGAAGATGAATATATAAAAAGTAGGGAAATATTTTCATTAAATTATGATGATATATGGATATCTTCTTATGATCAGAAGAATTATAGTGATTTAAAGAAAAAATATAATGTTGATGATGATGTTATTTTTGTTCCAAAAAATTATTATGAAAGAAATGAAAGTGGTGATATTGAAAAAAAGATACCGATGTGGAAAGATGAAATTAAAGAGATAAATGTTTACGATGTAGAAAGAATTGAAAATCCTAATTTTACTTCTAATGGAGATCACTATATATATAAATATGATTTAAATAATCCAATTTATACCCTTGATAATTTATATTTTATCGATGATAATAGTTTAATGGGAATGATAGTTATGTCTGAAGAAGAATTTGATGCATATAGGAAATCTACTTCTAACTATATTAATTATCCATCTGATTATTTTGTTAAAATAGATTCTGAAAAATATAAAGTACTGGATAATAAAATCAAAGAACTTGAAAATAATAATATAGAAGTTAGTAACTATACTAATACTTTAATCGAATATGAAGAATACTATAAAATGATTTTCGGTATCAAAACTGGTATATATGCTTTTTTGGGATTTATTGTATTGATTGCAGTTACTAATGTCATTAATACAATTAATACTAGTATTGATTTAAGAAAGAGAGATTTTTCTGTTTTAAAGAGTGTTGGTCTATCTAATAAATCATTTAATAGAATGTTGTTCTATGAAGGATTAGTTCTCGGTTTTGACTCTTTGTTTTTAGGGCAAGTATTTGCTAATGTCCTGATCTTCATTGTAATGTTTACCTTGAGTTCTAGTGATGATGTAGTTGCATATCCATATAAATATTTAATTGCGTCAATTATTGGTGTTTTTGCTATTGTATTTATTTCAATATATTTTGCTTCTCGTAAATTAAAAAAGTCAAATATTATTGAAACTATTAGAAACGACAATATATAATCATTAATGATACTAAAATAGTTCTTTTGTTAGAACTATTTTTTATAATTTACTAATCATAATGGAATATGATATAACTCGATTTTTGTAGTATGTAAAATATGAAAAGCTTATTTTTTTGTTTTCAAGCTACAAAACTCGAGAGAATTTGATTATGAAGTTTATGGTGCTAGAAAGATTGAAAAAATTATTATGAATAAGATAGAGGACCATTTGTTTCAACATTTGGATAGTAAAATTGAAGTAAATTAGATTAAAGGGCTTAATTTAAGTCTTTTTTTATGTTATAATTGTTGAATAATGGAGGTCTTTGCTATGGAAGTTTATGAGTTAAGAAGAAATATTGATGATAGTTATCATAAGATTAATGATTTATGGAGGTTACTTTGACATAGATAGAAAAAAAGAGGAAATTTCTTTTTTAGAAAAAGAAATGTCTTCTCCTAATTTCTGGGATAATTCTAAGAGAAGTAGTGAAGTTATAGAAAAGTTAAATTCTTTAAAGTCTATTATTAAGGATGTTGATGATTTAGCTTTTGATATTGATGATTTGAAAAAAGTAGTGTTATCCATGGATGAGAGTGATGTGGATACTGTTCTGTTTATTGAGGAAGAATGTAAAAATATAACAGATAGGCTTGAAAAATTAGAGATTTTACTTCTTTTAAATGGAGAATATGATAAGAATAATTGTGTATTAGAGGTGCATTCTGGTGCTGGTGGTACGGAAGCATGTGATTGGGCTTTTATGCTTTATCGAATGTATACTAGATGGTGTGATAAAAATGGTTATAAATATGTACTCTTAGATTATCAGGATGGGGATGAAGTTGGAATCAAAAGCGTGTCTATTCTTGTTAAAGGGGATTACGCTTATGGTTATTTGAAGTGTGAGAAGGGAATTCATAGACTTGTTAGACTTTCTCCTTTTGATGCCAATAATAAAAGGCATACTTCTTTTGCTTCTGTTCTTGTAACACCAGAATTTAGTGAGGATATTGCTAATATCGAGATTAATGATAAAGATTTGAAGATTGATGTTTACCGTTCTAGTGGGTGTGGTGGTCAGGGAGTAAATACTACTGATTCAGCCGTTAGAATAACGCATTTGCCTACAAAAATTGTCGTTACTTGTCAAAATGAAAGAAGCCAAATTCAGAATAAAGAACAAGCTTTGAAGATGTTAAAAAGCAAATTGAAGTTATTAGAAATTGAGAAAAAAAATGATGAGTTAAGTAAGATTAAGGGGGAACAAAAAAATATAGAGTTTGGTTCTCAAATCAGAAGTTATGTTATGCATCCTTATTCGATGGTGAAAGATCATCGTACTCTTTATGAAACAAGTAATGTTTCAAAAGTGTTAGATGGTGATATTAATGATTTTATTGAAAAAAAATTAAAGGAGGATAAGTATGAAGGATAAAACTCGTAGGAAGAAGATAAAAAGATTTCTTGAAAAATATAATATTATTAGAATATTAGAATTTATATTAGGAATTTCCTTGTTTTCTATATCATTTAATTTTTTCTTGTTACCTAATAGTCTTGTATTTGGTGGTGTGAGTGGGTTATCTATTATTTTTAATTATTTGTTCGGAATTGATCCTTCCATGTTCGTACTTTGTGTTTCCGTTGCCCTTTTGTTTGTTAGTTTGCTTTTTCTTGGAAAAGAGAAAACTGTCGGTTCTGTTTTAGGTTCTCTTCTTTTACCGCTTTTTTTGAAGATTACGGAGATTCTAACTGTTTATTTTTCTTTTGAGAGTACAGATATTTTTTTATCGGCTATTTTTGGTGGAGTACTTTCTGGTTTCGGTTTAGGCTTGGTTTATAAGGCTGGTTTTACGACTGGAGGAACAGATATTATTAATCAAATTCTTCATAAATATTTTAAAATTAGTTTAGGTAAATGTATGTTTATATCTGATGGCCTTATTGTTGGAATTAGTATTTTTATTTTTGGAATTACCAAGTTTATGTATGCCGTAGTAGTTCTTTACATTATGAGTGTATTAACAGATAAAGTACTTCTTGGAATTAGTAAGTCTAAGGCGTTTTATATTGTTACTGATAGAGTAAGTGAAGTGAGAAATTTTGTCTTAGTTAATTTAGGGCATGGAATTACAATTTTTAATGCAGTTGGTGGTTTTTCAAAAGAAAATCAAAAAGTTTTGTTTTGTGTTGTTCCTACTCGTGAATATTTTAAGTTAAAAGAAGGAATTCATAAAATTGATAAAGATGCTTTTTTCGTTGTAACTGATGCATATGAGGTGTTTGGCGGTGAATGATAAATTAAAAAAAATATGGAAAAAAATGAAGAAAGAAAAATGGGGTTATAAGTATTCTGTTCTTATTGTTACTATGTTTGTTTCTTCTATTAATTATAATTTATTTTTAAGACCTTTGAAAATAGTAGCTGGGGGAACTAACGGTTTGTCTATTATTGTTGAGAAGCTTTTCTCTATTAGTCCATCTACTTTTATTCTGTATTTTTCTATTGCTATTTTAATATTAGGCTATCTTACTGTTGGTGTAAAAAAAGCATCTAGTGCACTTGTTGCTACTTTTGTTTATCCATTATTTGTCGATTTGACGGAAGGAATTAATTCTTATGTACATGTTAGTTCTAACGATATTATTATTGCTTCTATTTTTGCGGGGGCAATCACCGGATGGGTGGCTGGACTTACTTGTAAAGTAGATTTAAGTCAAGGTGGTATTACTTTGATTAATCAAATTTTGTATGAAAAATTTAGAATATCTATCAGTAAATCAAATTTTATTATTAATTTTATTATTGTTTTGGTGGGAGGATACTGTTTCGGAATAACTAGTGTACTTTGTGCTATTATTTTACTTTATGTAAGTAGTCATGTTATTGATAAAGTTATGTTGGGTATTTCTTCTCATAAGTCATTTTATATTATTACAGATAGAGAAAAAGATATTAAGGATTATATTTTAAAAGATTTGAGAAGTGGTGCTACTGTTTTTGATGTAAAAAGTGGTAAAAATGATGATGATAGATCGATTTTGATGGTAGCGGTACCAAATGATTTATATTATAAAGTTACTAAGAAAATTAAGATGATTGATCATAATGCCTTTTTTATTGTTACGGATTCTTATGAAGTGATGGGAGGACATAATAGTTAGCAAAATATGTCTTAATATGTTATAATATATTTTATAGGATAAGAGGTGAAAAAGTTAGTGGAATTAATTACTTTAAAGGGTGTTCATAAAAAGTATAAAAATGGTGTTACAGCTATTTATGATTTAGATTTAAAAATAAAGAAAGGGGAATTTGTTTTTATTATTGGAGGTTCTGGTAGTGGTAAGTCTACGCTTATAAAGATGCTTTATAGAGAAGAAAGACCAACGATGGGAGAAATTATTATTGGTGGTAAGAATGTTGCTAAGCTAAGAAATAGTAAGGTTTATAAGCTTAGAAGAAGATTAGGAATTGTGTTTCAAGATTATAGATTATTACCAAAACTTACAGTTTATGAAAATGTTGCTTTTGCACTTGAAGCAATTGGAGAAAAGAGTAGTGATATTAGAATAAAAACTTTAAAGGCTTTAGAATTAGTTGGTCTTAAGGGAAAAGCTAGAAATTATCCCGATGAGCTTTCTGGTGGAGAACAGCAACGTGTTGCTATTGCAAGAGCAATTGTAAATAATCCAAAGCTTTTGATTTGTGATGAGCCGACTGGTAATTTAGATCCTTTGATGAGTGAAGAAATCGTGAATGTTTTGGATGATATTAATAAAACTATGGGGACTACTGTTATTATGGCAACACATGATAGAGATATTGTCAATAAGTTTAAAAAGAGAGTAGTGGCTCTTAAAGCTGGTAGAGTTATGGAAGATTATGAGGAAGGGAAGTACGATAATGAAGCTATTTAGAATGATTAAGTGTGGAATACGTGATGCTTTTAAGAGTGTTTATAGAAATTTTTCTTTGTCTATAGCTTCTATTTCATGTATTAGTATTACACTTTTGATTGTTGCTATTGCACTAGTTATGTCATTTAATGTAAAGAATTTTTCTAAAGAGATTGAAAGTGATGTGACAATGGTTGTTTTTTTGAACTTAGGTGTTACTAGTGAAGAAATTTCAGATTTTGAAGCAACACTTTCTTCTATGGAGAATGTTCTTCCTGATTGGGAGGTAAAAAATCCTGAAGAAAGAAAAGAAATGCTTTTGGAAGAGGATGAATTTTGGAATTCTGTCGGGTCTTTAATCGATAATGAGGAAGAAATTTTTCATTATAGTTATATGATTAAGGTAGAGGATATTAATAGGATTAATGAAACTGCAACAGAGATTGAAAATCTTCCGGTAGTTCAGGTTGTAAATTATGGTGAGGGAATGGTTGAACAAATGGTTTCTACTTTCGATTTAGTAGAAAAGGTTGCATTTGTTGTTGTTATTATATTGATTATTGTTACAGTATTTTTAATTGTTAATACTATTAAATTGACTATTTTTTCAAGAAGAAGAGAGATATCGATTATGCGTGTAGTTGGTGCTAGTAACTGGACTATTAAAAATCCATTTATCATTGAAGGGTTTATTATTGGACTTCTTGGATCTATTCTTCCTGTGATAGTTACTATATATGGTTATACTGCATTTTATAATACTCTGGATGATGGACATTTGTTTTCTTCTTTTATTCAATTGCTTAGCCCACAACCTTTTGTATATTTTGTTTCATTAGTAGTGATCGTTATTGGGGTAATTGTCGGTATGATTGGTAGTGGAAGAGCGGTAAGGAAGTATTTAAAGATATGATGAGAAAGATTGTTTCTTTTTTAGTACTTTTAGTGATAGTAGTTCAAATTTATACCCCAATCGAAGGAATGGCTATTACTTTAGGTGAATATGAGCAGAAATTAGCTGATTATAAGCGTCAAGCACAAGAAAATCAAGATGCTTTAAATTTAACACAATCTGAGATTACGGCCGCTAATAAACAAATTGCTAATTTACAAAGTGAGATGGTTGCACTTATTGAAGAGGTAAAAGAACTTAATCGTGAGATTGAAGATTATAATGGTAAAATTAAAGATAAATTAATGCAATCAAAACAGATAATCGAGTATATGCAGTTATCTAGTGGAGAAAATGTATATTTAGAATATGTGTTTAAGGCAGATTCTACTTCTGATTTAATTTATAGAACAGCAGTTGTAAAGGAACTTATTGATTATAATAATCGAACGATTGATGAAATGGAACAAATTATTAAAGATAATGAGGATAGAGAAAAAGAAATTGAAAAAAGAAAAATAGAGATTAATAAAAAGGAAAGTGAATTATCTAATAAAGTTCAACAATTAGGTGAAAAGAAAGAAAGTCTTAATAATTTTGGAGTAACTACTTCCGAGCAGATTGCAACTTATGAAAAATTGGTTAAGAGTTATAAAGATTTGGGTTGTGAAAGTAATGATGTTATAGGAGTAGATTGTGCAGTTGCTGGAAGTGTTTCTGTTTTTAGAAGACCTACTAGAACTGGGTATATTACTCAGGAGGCTTATTATAGTAGTAGTTATACGCATAGAGCTGTTGATGTAGGAAGTTATAACCGAGAGAATGAGAGAATTTATCCTGTTGCAGATGGTAAAGTTGTAGCTAAATATATTGATCGTTATGGTGCTCTTGTTATTGCACTGGAGCATTATGTTGCTACTAATGATACTTGGTATACTTCTCTTTATGCCCATTTGAGTTCTTATGCACCTGGGATAAGTATCGGTGATTATGTTACTAGTGATCAATACTTAGGATATATGGGTGATACTGGTTATTCCTTTGGAGTGCATTTGCATTTGGAAATTTTTCCGTGTCGATTAAACAATTTTGATGATCCAAATTGTTATGATTTGAATAGTTTTATTGCGTATGGGACACAGTTATTAAAGAATGGTTATAAAGGACCACGTGGTTTGATTTATTTCCCTACAGGTACTTATAATTCTTGGAATTCTAGATAATATTAGCAAACATTTAGTTTGCTTTTTTTACGTAAAGATGCTAAATGTTCTGTTGACTGTTGTTGACTGTCTTTTATTTTTGCTTTATAGTTAAAATAAGGAGGAGTAGATTTATTACATTAATTTAAGATGTAATAAAATGAAGTTTTTGTTTTATGGTAAAGACTAAAGTTGGTTATAGTGAAAATGCTAGTTCTTTTGATTCTGGTGTTGAAACTGCACGTATGGCAAATGGTGGAGGAGCAAAGGTTGGATTATTATTTACTTCTGTTGTTCTTAATCAAAGTGAACTTTTAAGAGGTGTTAGTAGTGTTATGAGTGCTCCTGTTATTGGATGTACTTCTAGTGCTGCTATTTGTACGCAGGATGGTTATTTGAATAAGGAAACTGGTTATTCGGGAATGATGACTTTTTCTGGTGATTTAGAAGTAGTTGTTGCAGGTAGTGAAAAAACTTCTAGTGAGTCAGCAAGAGAGATTGGAAGAAGAATAGCTAAAGAAGCAATGAGTCAAGTAAAAGGCCAAGATAAAGAGCCAGATTACTTTTTTATGACAGCAAGTCCCGCTGAAGAAGAAGAATATATGAAGGGTGTTCAGGATGTTATTGGTAATATTCCAGTATTTGGTGGAAGTGCTGCTGATAACACAGTAGAAGGAAAATGGAGTATTATTTGTAAAGACAAAGTTTTCTGTGATGGTTGTGCAATTGCTATCTTCTTTGCGGACAATGAGATGAAAAATATTTATGCTGGTGGCTATAAAGAAACTAATCATGTTGGTATTATTACTAAACTTTCTGGTGTTAGAACGTTAGCAGAAATTGATGGAGTTCCAGCTGTTAAGAAATATTCTGAATGGACAGGTAAGAGTATTGATAGTCTTATGGGTTCTCAGTTGCTTGCTGAAACTATTTTTGCACCATTGGGAGTTAAAGATCCAATTGGTAATGTGGTAGCTGTTCGACATCCTATGTTTGCAAACGACGATTTGTCTATGAATATTGGAGCTAATTTAGCTTTAAATACTGCTGTTATTCAATTGGAGGGAAGTCCAGAATCTGTTATTCAAGCAAATCCAGATGTGATTCGTATGTTGAATGAGAAAATAGAGGGAGAAGTTCAATCTTATTTTTTAGTACATTGTGGTGGAAGAAGATTAGGGTTACAACTTGCTAATGAGGAGTCAAGAATATATCCTGAAGTTATTAAGGAAACTGGTGGTAAGGAATTTTTAATGGTATTTACTTTTGGTGAGTATGGTTCAAATGAACATAGTGCTAATACTGTCGGTGGACTTTCTTTATCATTTACAGGGTTTGGTGAGTAATTATGGCAAAAAACTTAATTGGAAATCAATGGCTAGATTCTTCTAGTGGTGAAGTTATTAGAATTATTAATCCAGCAACGGCAGAGCTTATAGATACTGTACCTGAGAGTACGAAGGAAGACTGTGATCTTGCTGTATCGGCTGCTTTAAAAGCTCAAAAAGATTGGGAAGCAAAGCCTCTTTATGAGAGAGCTAGTATTTTAATGAAATTTGTTCATTTAGTTGAGGAAAATAAAGAAGAGTTAGCAAATTTACTTTCTTGTGAGACAGGGAAACCAATTACTGAAGCTATTGCTGAAGTGGCAAATGTTAGTGTGGGAGTTCCAGCTTTTTGTGAAATGGCAAAACATGAATATGGTAATTTAATTCCTAATGGACAAGAAAAGGGAAATGAAAATACAATACAATATACAGTGCAAGCTCCTTTAGGAGTAGTAGTTGCTATTATTCCATTTAATTTTCCTAGTGATTTGTTTTGTCAAAAAGTACCAAGTGCTTTGTTAATGGGAAATTCGGTTATTTTGAAACCATCTCCACATAATCCATTGACTCTTATTCGTTATGTAGAACTTCTTTTACAAGCGGGAGTTCCAGCTGGTGTTATCAATGTTATAAATGGTACAGGAGGGCTTGCTGCCCAGGCTTTAGCTGCTAATCCTTCCGTTAGTTTGGTAAGTTTAACTGGTGCTACTTCTTCTGGAGTAGAGACTATGAAAACTTGTAGTAATAACTTGACTCATGTGATGTTAGAACTTGGTGGAAATGATGCTTTTATTTTAGATCAAGATGGTGATATTGATTTGGCTGTGGAAGAGACAATTTGGGGTAGATTTTATAATACTGGACAAGTTTGCTGTGCTAGTAAAAGATTTTTGATTCACAGTGCAGTATTCGATCAATATGTTGCAAAATTAAAAGAGAGAATTTCTAAAATAAAGTTAGGAATGCCAAGTGATCCTACTGTTCAACTTGGTTGTTTGATTAGTGAAGCGGCTGCTATCAATGTTGAAAATCAAGTAAACGATATGGTTCGTTTAGGTGCTAAGATTGAGCTTGGTGGAATAAGAAATGGTGCTTTTTATACTCCTACTATTTTGACTGGTGTTACTCGTGATATGCCAGTTGCCAAAGATATGGAAATTTTTGGACCAGTAGTTTCTATTATTGAATTTAATGATATTAATGAGGCTATTGCTATAGCAAATCAGTCTTCTTTTGGATTATGTGGTTGTATTATTTCAAAAGATATGAATAATGCTATGAAAATTGCTATGAGATTAGAGTGTGGAGGAGTAGTAATTAATGGTGCTTCTTTCTTCCGTTCTTTTGAGATGCCTTTTGGTGGATGGAAATATAGTGGTATCGGAAATGAAGGCGTAATGTCTACTTTAAAAGAAATGTCACGTACGAAAACTATCATTTTAAAGAATGTTTTGAAGTAATTAAAATTTTGATATTATTTAGTGCATATAGTTATGCACTTTTTTTAGTTTATTTATAGTACGTGAAAAAAAGAAATATTAATTTCCTTTTTTTTCTGTAATGATGTTAAGAAATTCTTTTACTTTGTTATTTGGCTTTCTTGCATAGATGATTCCATAGCTAATTTTGTCTTTAAAATCTAGTGGAATTGTTTTAAAAGCGGGATGAATATCTTTCCAAGTATTTAGCATTACTAGTAAATATCCGTTTTCATGGGCTGTATTAAACACATCGATATCATAGAAAAATGGACAATTAATGATTGTAGTGTTGGGACAATTTTCTTTTATGGCTTGATATAGTTTGTTACTAATAGGACTATCTCCTTCGGTAATGGTCATTACTGATTCTTTGTTTAAGTCATGAAACGTAATTAGATTTTTATTTGCAAGTTTATGATTTATAGGGACTGCAATTGAGTAAGATGTCTCTCCTAGTTTATAAAAATTAACCTTTTTTAACCAATTTTTAGAGTCACAGGCTGATACAATGAAATCTAGTTTGGTTTCTTCAGATTTTAAGGTCAATAAAGTTTGAGTATGATTCTTATCGAAGGAAATAATTTTTGTTTTGAATTCTGGGTGGTCTTTTGCTTTTTTGCTCCATAGTATCATTATTGGTTTACAAGAACAGGTTAGAGAAGTTCCAATATTGATGATATATTCTTTTTTTCGTTCTTTTTGTATAGAATTTATAATTTTGTTAGAGTATTCAATGATATATTTTGCTTCTTTATAAATTTTTTCTCCCTCTTTGGTTAGACTAATACCATGATTTGTTCTAGCAAGTAATTTCATGTTTAAGTCATTTTCTAATTTATTCATTTGTTTCATAATAGCAGTAGAAGAGATAAATAAGATTTCACTTGCTTTTGTAAAGCTTTTAGTTTCTGCTACAATAATAAAGGTTTTTAGTTCATCTTTATACAAAATATCATCCTTTCATATAAACTTTTAGTTGATACTATTGTAACTAATTTATTATTCCTTGTCAATGAGCAAGTTAGTATAATGTTTTTAGAAGGAGGAAGAAAATGGGAAAATTAGAAGGTAAAGTTGCGGTAGTAACTGGTGGGGGTTCTGGAATTGGGAAAGCAATTGCAGAGAGGTTTATAAAAGAGGGAGCCAATGTCGTTATTGTGGGAAGACGTGAGACTGTTTTGAAAGAATTGGCGTCAAATCATGATAAGATGTTTTATGTTACGGGAGATATTACAAAATCAGAAGATATTAAACGAGTAGTAGATTTTATTAAAGAGAAGTTTCATGAGCAATTTGACATATTGGTAAATAATGCCGGATGGTGTCCTGTTCAACCTTTAAAAGAGATGACTATTACAGATTATGACAAGGCTTTTAATCTAGATGTTAGAGCAGTTGTCGATATGACAATTCAGTCATTACCTTTTATTATTCAATCAAAGGGTAGTATTATTAATTTATCTAGTGTAGGTGCAACGCATCGTTCTCCTAATTTATCTATGTATGTTGGTGCTAAAGCGGCAGTGGAAAATTTTACTAGAGTTTGGGCATTAGAATTGGCAAGTTTTGGTGTCAGAGTGAATGCCATAGCGCCAGGAGCTATTAGAACTGATATTTGGAATGTAACGAATCTTTCTTTAGAAGATGCCAAAAAACATGAAGAAAGCGTTGCAAGTACCATTCCTTTTGGTCGTTTTGGAACACCAGAAGAGGTAGCAAATGTTGCAATGTTTTTAGCTAGTGAAGAGGCAAGTTATATCAGTGGGTCTATCTACTCTGTTGATGGTGGTCAAGGTGCGTTATAAGTGAAGAGATGGTGATGATATGAAATATGTGATTTTAAATAATGGTAAAAAATGCCAATGATAGAATATGGTGTATATCAAATACCTGATGATGAATGTGAAAAATGTGTATTAGATGCTATTACAGCTGGGTATCGATTAATAGATACTGCACAGAGTTATTTCAATGAGAATGCTGTTGGTCGTGCTGTTAAAAAGTCAGGGGTACCAAGAGAGGAATTGTTTATTACAACAAAAGTTTGGATCGATAATTATGGCTATGAGAAGTGTAAGAATTCTGTTTTAGAATCCATGAAAAAGTTACAAGTTGATTATCTTGATTTAGTGTTGTTACATCAGCCATTTGCCGATTATTATGGGGCATATCATGCTCTAGAGGAGTTATATGAAAAAGGTAAAATTAAAGCAATTGGTGTAAGTAATTTTTATCCTGATAGACTTGCTGATATTTGTTTATTTGAAAGAAAAGTGATACCGGCAATCAATCAGATAGAGACGAATCCAATGAATGCAAGATTCGAAGACCAAGAAGTTATGAAAAAATTTGGAGTGCAGCATGAATCTTGGGCTCCATTTGGTGAAGGGAAAAAAGCTATTTTTACTAATCCCATTTTAGAAAGTATTGGAAAGAAGTATGGAAAAACACCGGCACAGGTTATTTTGAGATGGCTTGTTCAAAGAGATATTGTTGTTCTTACTAAATCCGTACACAAAGAAAGAATGGAAGAAAATTTTAATATCTTCGATTTTGAGTTGACTAGTGAAGATATGGAAAATATTAAAAAAATAGATACGAAGATGAGTTTATTTTTCGATCATCGTGATGTTGATACGGTAGAATGGTTCGATAGTATGGTTAAAATAAGAAGGGAAAATAAAAAATAGTTAGGAGTGAATATGTATGAATAAAAAATTAATGTTGGTAGTAGGAGTTATATTGTTATGTGCTCTTTTTGTTATTTTGTTATTTGTTGTAAATCATAGAAATTCAGAAAATCAAAACCAAGCAAGTGGAAATGAAAATCTAAATGAAAATGAAGGAAACAATGATAATGATGAAATAGAGAATAGAAAAATTTTAGTTGTTTATTTTTCAGCCCAAGGACATACGGAAGAAGTTGCTAAAAAGTTGGCCGATAATTTGAATGCTGATGTTTTTGAAATTGTACCAGTAGATGAATATACTTCGGAAGATTTAGATTGGACGGATGTTCATTCTAGGGTTACATTAGAACATGAAGATGAATCTTTGAGAAATATTGAATTAGTTTCGACAAATGTTCCAAATTGAGAAGATTATGATACAGTTTTCATTGGTTATCCTATTTGGTGGGGGATTGCAGCATGGCCAGTGGACACTTTTGTAGAGGCTAATGATTTTGCTTTAAAAACTGTTATTCCATTTTGCACTTCTTCCTCTTCTTCTTTGGGACAAAGTGGAGAATTACTTGCCGAGAAAGCAAATGGAGGTACTTGGTTAGAAGGGCATCGTTTTAGTTCGAATCCAACGGATAGAGATATTAAAAATTGGACGGATAGTTTAAATTTAAGTTAGAGATAAATCTAAAAAATTAAGAATCATTTGCAAAGAATTATAGGAGCACTTTTATGAAAAAAAATTAGATTAAATGATGGTACTGAAATACCAGTATTAGGTCTTGGAGTATTTATGCTTACACCACAAGAAGCAGAGCAGGCTGTATATGATGCTTTAAGTAGTGGTTATCAATTAATCGATACAGCAAATGCGTATATGAATGAACGGGCTGTTGGTAGAGGAATTAAAAAGTCGAAAGTTCGTCGTGAAGATATTTATCTTTCAACTAAGTTGTGGCCATCAGTTTATTCTGATGCAGATCAGGCAATAGATGAGACTCTTGAAAGGTTGGATACTAATTATATAGATTTATTGTTTTTACATCAACCAGTTGGTGATTATATGGAAGCATATAAAGCTATGGAAAGAACTGTCAAAGCCGGTAAAGTAAAATCTTTGGGGTTATCCAATTTTCCTTTAGAGAAAATAAAGGAGATTATTCAGTTTTGTGAAATTAAACCGGCGGTTTTGCAAGTAGAAGCACATCCATATTATCCTCAGAATGAATTAAAAGAATATATTTTGTCATTTGGTGGTAGATTAATGGCTTGGTATCCACTTGGGCATGGAGATAGGAATCTATTAAATGAAGGTGTATTTTCTTCTCTTGCTAAGAAATATCATAAGTCTAATGTACAGATTATTTTAAGGTGGCATATACAAGTTGGAAATGTTGTGATACCGGGCTCAAAAAATAAAAACCATATTAACGATAATGCTGATATATTTGATTTTGAATTAACAAGACAAGAACTGGAAGATATATCTAAATTAAATAGTGATATAAGATATTATTATGCTACTGAAGAAACTTTAAAGGGATATTTGAATTTTTCTCCGAATTTTAATGAACAAGAGTAAGAAATTCTAGTATCTTATTTCCAATTTGATTTAAACGAGGCAAATTATGATATTTTTTGGAGATATTGATAAAAAATTGAAGGTTGTTTTAGATGGCTTTTGCCATCTTTTTCTTTTTTAGATTGACAAACATTTGTTTGGATGTTATAGTTTTTATTGTATTCATTTGAAATTTTTATTGATGAGATAGTAATGAATAATGATTTTGGAATTTGTAAAAATAAATACTGTATATTATGGATTTTATTGATAAAATGTTTCAATAGTTGAGATAACTTATAAAAGTGATTGATGATATAATAAGGGTAATTTTAAAATGTGATTTAAGAAATGATTTATTTTTTGTAAAAATCGTTAGGAAAGAGGTTTCATATGTTTAATTTGGTATCTAAATATACTCCTAGTGGTGATCAACCAGAGGCAATATATCAACTTGTTAAGGGAATTAAAGATGGAAAGAAAGA
>CASFCU010000016.1 GCA_949293285.1 uncultured bacterium | reverse complement strand
ATTATTAATAAATGATAACTACATTAAATCAAATGATATTTTGAAAATTGAAATGCCAGTTGATTTAAATATTGCTTATGCTGAATATCTTAATCAGTCATAAAGTTGAACATAACTTTTTAGAAAAAATTTAAAAAAGAAGAAACTTTATTTTTTTAACAAAGTCTCTTCTTTTAAGCAAGGTTGTCCTGTTACTAGTACTAATTTTTCTTTAGAATCTAGTAGGTTTCCAATAAATTTCATAGACCTTACTTTTACATTGGAATAAAAGTGGGAAACATCGGCAGTATGATCTTTTTCTAATACTTTTTTTGCTTTTCTATTTGCTTTTTCTAATTTTTTGGATTCTTTTTTTTCAAGGGGAGATTTTAAATCTCTAAATCTTTTTATTAGCTGGCTATCATTTTCTAAGCTTAATGGACTAGAAAAAGTATAATTTTGCTCTTTTTCATCCATCTGTACGTGGGATGAAAATATTTGTTGTTTCCTTTCATCTAGTTTTTTTTGTTCCTCCAAGCTTAAGGGAACTCCCAGTAATTGTTTTGTGGCTATTTTGCTTGCTTCTAGTTTCATTGACATATATTCACGGTAAAACATCATGCTAGAATAATATTCATCATAGTTTTCTGCAGTTGGTGATAGACTAATTAAATACTTTTGCGTAGTAGAAGCAGTAAGTACAGTAGGTATTTTAGCCATTGCATAACTGTTTGCGGCTAATAAGGCTTCTATTTCTTTTTTCTCTTCTTGCTCTTTATTGGCTAACTTTTTATTTTGATGATTTTCTAAAACATAATTAATTAATGCTGTCCTAACCTCTAATAAGTTTGCGTCCTGTTCTGTTATAGAATCGATATCAATATCTACTCCTAGTGTCTGTTTCATCTCTAGTGCTAAAGTTTCTAGATCCAGTTCTATTTCACCCCTAGAAAGTGATTCTAACAGATGATCTCTCGTTATAGTTTTACTTTTAAAATATGACATAAATAGATTGTCTATCGTGTCTTCAATTATTTCTTGTATTTTTAAATCGATATCGATATCTCCAAATAAAATTTTTCTTCTTTCACTACGGTAAGTATCAATAATTCTGGCAGTAACTTTCGATAATTCTTGAGTTGCTATGATATTTTCTGTTACTTCTTTTTCATGGTTAGTTTGAATCATTTTAATCTTTTCCTTTATTTTTTTCAGATATTTATTCCCTATATTTAGTGATCCATCTACATTTTTATCAAATCCACGGAAAAATTCGGTAACGGTCTTGGAAAACTCTATTTCTCTTACTCCCAAGTATTCAAGGTCACTAGGGCAAGCATATCTTTCACAAGTTCCTTTATTTCCGTTACGACCTGTTCTTCCTTCTAATTGTCTATCTATTCTTTCTACTTCGAAAAATCCGCTGGATATTACTTTTAGTCCTATTGGTTCTAGAGATTTTCTTGTATATTCCTCTTCTTCTTTGCTCCATAAGAATCTCTTACCATTCGGCATTTTGTAATTCAATAAAGACTCTTCCACTTGTTTTCTTACTTCTTCTTTTTCGTAAGGTGTTAGTTTGATTCTTCTTTTTAATTTTTCTTCTACATTCCTAATATGACGGGCAGTGGCAATATCTATTATGGTTTCTCTATCCCCACCTAGTTTGATGTCTGTACCGCGTCCTGCCATTTCTGTAGTAATTGTTACAGCGCCTTCTAACCCTGCTTTGGCAATCAATTCTGCTTCTTTGGCCTTATCGATAGTAGCATCGAGAAGCTTGTGCTTTATTCCTGCTTCATCTAAAGCTCTGTCTAATATTTTGATTTCTTCAGGATTCGATACTACTAAAAGAACTGGTTCCATAGGGCTTTTTGATTTTGATTCCTTAATGGAATTGATTATTAATCTAATTTTGTCATCTTCATTTAGGGCAAATTTTGTATTTTTTTTCTCTATTCCTACTGGTTCGATTTGTTTATTTCTTTTTTTTCTTCTTAATCTTAAACTGTAGAATTGATAAAAAGCATTCCTTGGGATAGATATGGTTTCTTTCCCAAAAATTTCTCTAAATACACTTTTCGAAGAAGTCCCAGTCATTCCAGAAAATACGTCATATCTATTATAAAAGTCCTTTTGGGTTATCGTAGCAATAGTTTCATTCTCATTTGTCATGTTTTCTCTTTCTATATTTTCTTTTAATTCCAGAGCTTGATGAAGTCCATCAGTATAGGTAGTCCCCTCTTGAACTCTTCCATTTTTTACCAATTTTACTGTGCCATTTTCTACGATATAATCGGTAGGAGATTTCATTTTTAGATTTGCTGCTACTGCTTGATTTAAATAGTGAATAAGACCACTCGATGTAGTAGATACTAAACTCATGTAAGAATTATAATCTTCTAAAATTTCTGGATGGTTTGCATCTTTTATGATTTTGTATGCTCCAAATCGTGTTAAAGTAATGTTGCCATTTACGATGTTGTAATCTTTTTTTTCTTCATAATTAGAGTCTTCTAGTATTGCTTTTTTACAATCATTGACAATGGAAGGCAATTGAAAGGCTAAATAGGTATATGTAAGAAAGTCTTCATAACATCTATCGGATATTTCATATTTTTTGGCTTCTTTGTAATATATAATGTATGAATTTCGTTTTATTTCCTTGGCTCTTGGAGAAAAATCAAAATCTTTCTCGTCCATGGTTAAAGTTTCATATAGTCTTTCTGGATTTAAGCCAAATTCATTGTTTTCTGTTATAACATATATATTAGGCTTGATATAGGTTTCGAAGAAACGCTGAGCTCTTTTTTGATAAGTATATTGATCTTTTATCATCTCTTTTGAATAAAAATTCATGGCAATACTTCTAGCTTTTTCAAAAGGAAGCGGCTCATATGGATTTATTTTTATTCCAGCCTCTTTCAATTTTTGTCTTAATTCTTCGTAAGGGACATGAATTCCATTTGCAAGATCGATTAGGTTCATGTTGTTTTTGTAGACAGGAAGGCTTTCTGCTAAGATATAGGGGCATTGTGCATCATCGATTAGTACATCATCAATTTCATCAATCAGGGCAAGACCGGGGTTTTCTTTTCTTTGAAGTAAATCATCCTTTGTCCTTGCTGTTGTGTCTTTCAAGTAATCAAAGGCAATAGCTGATTTGGTTCCGTAAGTAATATCGGAGGCATAAGCTTCCTTTTTTAGTGCCGATAATTTTTTTTCTAATTGTAGTTTTTTTTCAAAAGGTAAAGCGTCAAAGTTCTCCCCTTCTGTTTTTGCTAATTCTTCAATATTGTCTGGTACATATCCAACTGTGATTCCTAGACCGGTAAAAATAGGATAAACTTCTTCATAGTCTCTTTTCGATAGATAATTGTTGGCTGTTATTACATGCACTCCTTTTCCCCGTAATGCATGGAGATAGGCCGGAAGTATTGCCGATAAAGTTTTACCTTCTCCTGTACCTAATTCTGCAATGTTCCCATTACTCATTGCAAGAGATGCAAGTATTTGTACGTCTCTTATGTTCATATTAGGTAATTTATGAAAGGTAGAAATAGCAAGAGATGCTAGGGAATAAGCTAAGGGAATATATTTATTTACTTCCTTTGAAGTATTCTTGTCATTTAATAGCTCTCTTAGTTTCCTAGTTTTACTACTAAACCACGATTGAAGCCTCATCTCATAAGCTTGCTTCAAAATGGGACTTTTTATCATCGATTTATGGATAGAAGAGAGAATTCCGCAGTAAGGAGCTTCTATTTTCCCTATGGTGGTGTTTATAACCCTTTTTTTGATGCCAGTAAATGTTGGAACTAACTCTTCACTAGAATCTCTTTCCTTCTCTGAAAGAAGCTGTTCTATTAGATCTTTACCTAATATTTTTTCTGCGTTTAAATCAAATTCATCAATAAGGAGTTGTTTTTCAGTCTCTATTTTTTCCAATATTTTTTCTAAATACTTTATTTGACTACTGTTTACTTTTGCTTTTTCTTCTTCCTTTATCATTGAAAACACTCCCTATTCTCATATCTAATATCATATCATATTTGGGGTGGATTATCAATTTTATTTTTTTCCTTATCATAGCATTTAACACATAAAAAGACATAGGGTACTTGGTCTTTACCGTCTATGGCTATTTGCTTTCCTTCCAATGTAAATGGATTATTTACATATCTTGCATTGTATATGGCCTTTCTCCCACATTGGCAAATCGTTTTCATTTCTTCTATTGTGTGTGCTATTTGTAAAAATCTAGTAGTTCCTTTAAATCCGTTGGTTAAAATCAGTTCTTAATCCATAGCAGACAACTGGTATATCCAATTTTAAAACCATTTTCATTGCTTGATCTACTTGTTCTGGAGTTAAAAATTGTGCTTCATCGATTAGAACACGAGCTATTGTTTTATATTTTGTTTTTATAATTTCAAATAGATTATCATCATTTTTTAAGAGTAAATCTACTTCCTTTTCTACTCCTATTCTAGATACTATTTTTTCTTTCCTTATCTAAAATATAATTTTGCCATATCCAATACTTCTTTATTATTTTATTTTTGCTCTTGGATGTGTTTTATAATAAACCTCTTTTAATCTATCCGTTGTAACATGAGTGTATATTGCCGTTGTAGATAAGCTTTCATGCCCCAGAAGCTCTTGTACAGATAGAATATCACATCCTTCATTTAGAAGATGTGTTGCAAAACTATGTCTTAACATGTGAGGTGATATTTTCTTACTTATGGATGTTTTATTGATGATTCGATCTAAAATATATCTAATACCTCTAGTTGTTAATTTGCCACCATTTTTATTTAAAAACAAGTAATTGCTATTTTGAGAATTTAAACTTTGATAGCCATCTTTTAAATATAAATCCAAAGCTTCTTTTGCATATTCTCCAATTCTAGTAATCCGCTCTTTGGCACCTTTTCCTAATACTTTAATTTCTTCATCATTTATATCACTTATTTTAACATTGACTAATTCACTAACTCTCATGCCGGAAGCGTACAAAACTTCTAAAATAGCTTTATCTCTTTGCCCAAGAGGTGTTGTGATATCAGGAATAGATAAGAGTTCTTCCAATTCATTGTAATAAAAAAATCTCGGCAATTTTTTTTCTTTTTTTGGAGTTTTAATTAATGTAAACGGATTTGTCGATGTATAGTTATTTCTCATTAAAAATTTATAAAATCCTCTTAGTGAGCTTAATTTTCTAGCTAAAGTTGTAGCTTTATTTTTTTTATCATTCAGGATTTTTAAGAACTTTTTTATATCATTATATCTTACTTTTAGGATATGGTAGTCATTGTCATCTATAAATTCTAAGTATTCTAATATATCTTTTTCGTAACTACTTAAAGTATCGTCTGAATAATTTCTTTCATATTTTAAGTAGTGTAAATATTCTTCTAAGTATTTAATACAAATCACTATCCTTACTGTATATATTTTATAATATAATCGTAATATAATCTATAAACGAAATGAAATTTTACATAGGAATTTACTCATACATACCTTTCGAAAGTTTATTTTCTGTTTTTACTTTTTTGTTAATTTCTTTTTAAATTGTATAAATGGATGATGATAATTAATGACAAATCCTTTTTTTAATTTTGTGGTAGCATTTTTAAACGTATTTAAAGATTTAATAGATATTTTTTTCTTTTTAGCTTCTTCGTATTCAGAAATTAGTAATTTTATTTGTCTGGAATAGTAATATAAGTCATCTTTTTTTTGAGCGTGAAGATTTTTACTCCAAAGTTCTAACATATCTTCGTATAGTGATCTAAGAGATCCTAATTTTCTACTATGATATCGATAGGTTAATAATTCTTTGAAGCTTACATAATATTGGTTTTCTCTTTCTTCTGTTTCTAAATGACTTTTTTTTGCTATTAAATATTCTTGATAGGTCATAGAAATTTTATAGGCTAAAGTTTGGTTAAAGATTCTAGAAGAGTTCATTATTTTGGCAAATAATTGATTTTTACTATTAAATAATAATTTCCTTGCTTTTTCTATTTCTGATGTTTTTTCATATAACGGATTATCATCTAGTTGGACTGAAGAAGAATCATATATAGGTGGAATTATTTCTTTCGTATTAATATCCGTTGTATAAATTACTTTGATTTTCCCGTAGGTTTGGTTGTCATTTATGAACTGGAGAATTTTATCTTTTCTTGAATAATCTCTTATTAGTTCTTGATCGTTTTTGTATTGAGAAGTAAAATCATCTATCTGTTCTAATGAAGCAGATTCTAGTGGTAATACTTTTGTTCCTGTTTTTGTATTGACAATATAACTTAAGACTGCTTTTTTCATGGTAATTAACTCCTCTTTGAATTTAGTAAGGTATTAAAGTAGCATAATTTTTTTTAAAAGTCAACAACAGGAACAATTGTTTGACATAAACTTATGTTTGTGATAACATCAGAGTGAAAGGTTGTGATATTTTGGAGACATTAACAGATAGACAAAGTCAAATATTAGATACAATTAAAAAGTTTATTGCTAAAAATGGATATCCCCCAACAGTTCGTGAAATTGGCTCACTTTTGGATTTAAGTTCACCAGCTACAACACATTTTCATTTGAATAGATTGGAAGATAAAGGATATATTAGAAAGAGTAAAGCAAAAAATAGAAGTCTAGAATTATTGGTACCAAATGAATATTTAAATAATGATGATGGAGTTACTAGTATTGCTTTAATTGGAACGATAACAGCTGGTAACCCCATTGAAGCTATCGAAAAACCAAATGAATTTTTTTCGATACCTACTAGCATTCTTCCTAAAAAAAGTGAAGTTTTTGCTTTAAATGTCAAAGGGGAATCCATGATTAATAAAGGGATTCATGACGGAGATGTGGTCATTATCAAAAGAGTGAATCATGCTAATAATGGGGATGTAGTTGCAGCTATGACCGGAGAGTACGAAGTAACTTTAAAGACGTTTTATAAAGAAAAAGGACACATTAGGTTACAACCTGAAAATGATACAATGATGCCAATTATTTTGGATAATGTTACTATATTGGGAAAAGCCGTAGGATTATATAGGAAATTTTAGTAATAAAAAAACATCTTTTTACAAAGTTTCTGAAAGGGTACTTTATTTAAGATGTTTTTATAAATAGAAAGATTTCATTATTCTAAGAGGTACTTACAAAATATAATTTGTTGTTATTATTTAAGGGAAAGGAAGGTTCTCCTTCCTTTTTTATCGTTTTTTATGCAGTGTTCTTTTTTAAGTATTTTCATATTATCTTAAGAAATCTTCTTCTACTGTTTCATTTATTTCTTGTTCAATATTTTCTTCTTGAGTGGTTGTATCTTCACTGTCTATATCCTCTTCCCACTCTGCTTCTTCATCATTGATTCCCACTCTTATTTTTGCATCTCCTACAATTTCTGCTGATAGTTCTTTATCAATGGTGTAATTTATTTTTCCATCGATAATTTCGGCTTTAACACAATTAGGTTGTTTTAAAGAACGAACTATGATTTCTTCGTTTCCGTCATAATTGTCGTCAGTCATTTTAATGTTGACTTTCTCAGTATAATCAACAGTATCACTAATTACTTCTGTTTTCGTGTTGTTTAAGCTAGAATACCAAATATTAACATCATAACTTCCATTAATTATAACGGCATTATCTTCTTTTTTACCACTAAAACTGTGATTAATTACCCAACAACCTAAAATTGTAGTTGGAACTACGGAAGGAGATATAGTGTGGGTGGTAGTAAATGATTTTTTTCCTTTTCCTACTACTGCTTTAGTAACAATTTCTTTATAGCTAGCCATAATATTCCTCCTCATTCTAATTTATGCAAAATCTCCTTAGAAGTTAAAAAAATAGTAACAAAAAATTACTTATTACTATTTTTCTAGTGTATCAACAAAAAATTTTTCAAAAAGAGTTTTTATCATGTAAAAAAGAGAGTTTAAATCATCTACTAAATAAGAATACTCTTTATATATGGGATAGGAGTCTAATTTTTTTAGAATTGAATTGATCTTGTTTTCTAAAGTTGTTATATCCTTTTTCTGATACTCTAACATTACTATTTGTTTTTGATATTGTTTTATTTTTTTTATGCTGTCCATTATTTCTTTGTTTTCTTTCATCTTTTTACTGACTAGAAGATATTTTTGGTAGTCTTGATTTTTTGTTAGCAACTCTAAAAGTTCCTCTATTTTGGATAAGATTTTATCATCAACAAGTTTTTCCATCTAAGCTCCATGTTTTAGCTTCTGTTACTTCCACATCCAGGATTTTCCCTATTAATTTTTTGTCTCCAATAAAATTAATTAATTTGTTTGTATCCGTATAACCACAAAGCATTCCGGGTTTTTCACTTTCTTTTTCAACTAATACTTTCACTTTTTTTCCAACTAGTTTTTGATTATTTTCTAAGAAGTATTTATTGACTACTTCATTTAATATATTAAGTCTTTTTTCTTTTGTTTCTATAGGTATTTTATCTTCTAATTTAGCAGCAGGAGTTCCAATTCTTGGGGAAAAGATGAACGTGTATGCATTGTCAAATTTACAGTAATTTACTAAATCTAAAGTTTCTGTGAAATCTTCTTCTGTTTCATTTGGAAATCCTACAATAATATCGGTGGATACTGCAACATTAGGTATAGTTTTAATTTTATTGAATAAGGTTATATATTCCTCTTTAGAATACCTTCTTCCCATTAGCTTTAGTATTTTTGATGAACCTGATTGTACAGGCAAATGAATTGAAGGCATGATATTCGGATATTTTTTTATGACTTCTATCATACCATCCGTAAAATCCCATGGATGACTTGTCATAAATCTAATTCTCTTAATTTTTGTCTTACTTACATCTTCTAATAGGTTTTCTAAATTATAATGATAGTCAAAATCTTTTCCGTAAGCATTCACATTTTGCCCTAAGAGAATAACTTCTTGATATCCTTCTTTTACTAGTTCTACTATCTCTTTTAGTATTTCATCTTTTTCTCTACTTCTTTGCTTACCTCTAGTATAAGGAACAATACAATAAGTACAAAATTTATCACATCCATACATGATATTTACGTATGCTTTATATTTGCTTGCTCTTTTAACGGGAAGTCCTTCTACTATGTTTTTCTCTTTGCTATATACTTCTATTTCTTGTTTTTTACTATTTATTGCATCTTCCAATATATATGGTAATCTATGAATGTTATGAGTGCCAAAAACAAAATTAATCCATTTGTATTTTTTCATGATGTCATCTATTACTTTTTCCTCTTGAGCCATACACCCACATAAGCCAACGATTAAAGACTTGTTTTTTTCTTTTAAATGTTTTAGTCTTCCTAGCATCCCAAAAGCTTTATTATGGGCATTTTCTCTGATACTACAGGTATTTAATAAAATTAAATCTGCATTAAGATAATTATCTGCTTCTCTAAATCCTAATTCTTCTAACATGGCTTTTATATTTTCACTGTCATGTTCATTCATTTGACAACCATATGTTTTTATATAATATTTCTTTTCTTTTCCAATATTTTTAATTGTACCTTCTAGATGATAATATTCTTTTTTTACTTCCTCTTTACTTCTTTTTCTTGCTTCATTATAATTTGGCAATAACATATAATCACTTCTTTCTTTGTTAGTTTAACATAAATAAAGAAAAAAAAGAAGAACTATCTTCTTAGGCAAATAATACACTATTCACGATACTATCCATACTATCTGTCTTATTATTTATAAATTCTTCTTTTATTTTTTCGTAATTTTCTTTCACATTATTGATTACTTCTTTTACTTTTGGAGCAACTTCTTTATTTTCTAGGTTTTCAATAATCATTTCTAAATTATTTAATTTAGTATACTTACCATAGTTGTTCGTTTTTACGTAAGTATCATAAAGATTCTTAAAAGAAATTATGCCAATATTATTAAATCTTTCATCCTCAAGAATTTTTGCTGTTGTATATATGTAACTGTTTTTGATAGATTTATCTAATATTGTTTCTCCATTGTTGTTTTTTATGTTAGGAAGAAAATTTTTATTCTTCTTTAATATTTTTATTATATCGACTACGTTAACGTAGTTCATAGATACTAAGATATGTGCAAAAGTATCACCATCGTTATTCTGATGGTTGATATTCCATCTCTTATCTTTCATATGTTTTAAAACAACATCATAGTGTCCTTTTTTTAGTAATCTAGTTAGTATATTGTTTCCTTGATCATCCACTACATTAATATCAAAGCTTTTTCTAGATAATATTTTATCTATCAAGGCAATATGATTTTCTTTAAGTAGTTCGAAAATCAGGGATGGTTCATCATCACAAGCATTGATTGTTTTTACTTCATCATAAAACACATTAATACACCTCTTCTTTACACGTGACAGTTTAGTATTTTACCAAATAATGAATATTTTGTCAAATCATGTAGAAAAGATTACCCAAATGCTTATTTATATGCTTGTATAAGCTCTATTAATTTCTTGATATTAGATGAAATGACATTTTTTTAACAACTACTTCCATCTGTATTACATAAGCATTCTTCATCTCCATTTTGATATTTAATGCTTATTGTCTTGATTCCAAAAGTCTTTTGAATGGATATATCATATATTGCTGTTTTCGTAATTGTGTCATAATAAAATTTATTTTCTCCGCAATTATATCTATCTAAATTAGATAAATACGCATCAAAATAATCTTTAAGGTAATCAGATTTTCTTAATGTCTTAAGAATAATTTCATTCCCATCATCTTTTATAAAAAAGGTTAACAAAGGAATATCAATCTTTATTGAACTTGTTTCATATTTTTCACTAAAAAATGTTTTATTGCATAGAAGAATTAACATTATTATTGCTATTATAACTATAACTGTTGCTTCCAATATGTAACGTTTTTTTCTAAGTTCTATTATTTCCTGTTTATCTGCAACAATATTTTTTAATTCTTTGTTAATTTTTTTCTTTTTTTCTTCTCTTATATTTTTCCTTGTATTTTTAGTTGTTTTTTCTTTGTTATCCAATTCATTCATAAAATCCTCCGAACCTATTCTAACCTATTTTATAGTACAATTATATAATAGTGGTGATAGCATTTCAAGTAAAAATACGTTCTAGATTTATTATTCATTGTAATCAGATACAATCACTTGAATATATCTTTTGTGTTCTTAAAAGTTTTTATGATAATATTTGAAGATAGAACTTATTATATCAGTCATGAAAAGAATACATACTTTCCTACTATACAGAAACGAGACTGATAAATGATTCCATAATATTTCAAAAAATATATAAAAATAGTACCCTAAATAGTACCTAAAAAATTAAAAACCTTGAATAATCAAGGTTAAAATCATCATGGCGGAGACAGAGGGATTTGAACCCTCGCACCAGTTGCCCAGTCTACACCCTTAGCAGGGGCGCCTCTTCAGCCTCTTGAGTATGTCTCCATCACCTGACTAGTTCATTATACATTAGTTTGTTGTTTTTAGTCAATAATAAAATAAAAATATAGAAAAAATCAGAAATAACTGTCAGAGAAAAATAAATATTATCTGTAACAAAGATTATATTTTATTCATGAACTTGGATTTTTTCTATATTCTGTTATATAAAAATTTTTTATCAGTTTTTAAAGTATGAATTCTTTAATAATAATGGATTTTAATTATCTTTTCTTTTTCTAGCTGATCTTGATAAATCATAGACACCACCAGCTGAAAATGCTGAAATTACACAAAGTATAATTGCTTCTAGAAGGTTAGGTTCTACTTTTGTAAGATAGCATAAAATGCCAGCTATGATACCTATGGCTAAATTTTGAAATGGTATATTTTTCTTTGTATATATATTACAAGATTTACAAATTGTACCAAGTACTAGGGTCACAAATAACACAATACTTGCTATCGATAATGTAATAAATATCACCTCTTTTATCTTTCTTTTATTAATATATGAATAAATCTCTAATTTAATTATGGTAAGTGACTAAGCTTATAATAATTGCGTATGAAAATGGAGTATCATTACTCGATACCTCATCTAAATTTTTTTTATGTTTTACTCACTTTTCAAAATTCGAGAGTAGTCTTACCCATATGTTTTTAAAATGAAAATTTAGAAAGCTTAATATTCACATTTCGTTGTCATTAGAATTGTTAATATCAACTGGTTTTTATCAATAAAAAATCAATCCTACTTTAGAATTGATTGGTTTTATTCTCGATACTTATAAAAAGTTCGATTAATTTTCCTATGGCACCCTAGGGGAGGAGAACAACAATAACTTTATTTTTTTACACTCATTAATAAAATATTTAAAAATATTATTCATATTTTCATCAGTTTTATATAAGCTTTCTGGGTGAAATCTTACGCCAAGGTAAAACTTTTTATCTTTTGACTCCACTACATCCGGATATCCATCTTCACAAAAGGCAACTTGATCTAAAAATGGAGATTTATTAATAGCTTTTTTATGTCTTGAATTAACTCTTATTTCTTCTAATTTAACAATATTATAAAATTTAGAAGAAGGATCAATTTTTATATTATGTATGTATTCTTTCATAGATTGATTATGTTTTTCTGGATTAGAAATATTATACGTTGTACCACCTAAGGCTCTAACAATAACATTTTGACCACAACATATACCCAAAGTAGGGATATCGTTCTCATAACAATATTTTGCAATAATCATTTCATAATTATCACATGCTCCTCCACCTTGAAATATTATTCCATCACATAGTCTTACCTGTGTAATTAAATCATTGTACTCATCTTGTGAAAGATTGTTGTTCCAATTATCTTCAATATCTATTACTTCATCCTTAGGTAATAAAATGCCGATTGCTATGCCCCATTATCAAATATTGCTTGTTTAATCTCGTCTCTTATATATGTATTAGGTCTAATACCATTTTTAACGAAATGTTTAGAAACAATTCCTATTATAGGTTTGCTCATATATTTATATCTCCTACACACGCATATTGATAATGTCAACATACAAGTGTATTTTTTTAATTGACAAATTCAATTTAACTTATATAGATATTCTATCATAAATTTATGCATGATAAAACTCGAATTTCCTTAAAAATAGAAAGTTCGAGTTTGGTATCAATCTGGTGCCATTAGAAAGGTTGTCTACAACTCATCGGCAATTTGATATATAAGAAATCAATCCAACAACTATTTTAATACATAATATATATTTTTACCAGTACCAGTTTGAATTAAAATATTGTCATTTATCATTTTATTTAAAATATCATTAGCTCTAGTTTTAGATACATCTAATAAAAACTCTACGATTAATCTATTTATTTTGCTATTTTTCTTTAAATATTCAATGATTTGTTCTTCTTGAGTTAAATTTGTGGGTAGTATTTTTATATTATTTTCTTTTATATAATTAACATTATATAAAGTTACTTTAAATGTGTTTTCAGTATTTAATATTAACGGTTCTTTATCATATTCTTTATAAGATTCAATGATTCTTCCAATACCAGTACCAAAACTTTCAA
>CASFCU010000015.1 GCA_949293285.1 uncultured bacterium | reverse complement strand
GGTGGTTAACAAAATTGTTAAATAATGATATGATATTCATTGAGAAAACAACTCCTTAAAACCTTTGAACTTCGAGTTCTTATCAAGGTCTGTGTATATTTTGTGTTATAAATTAATTATATAACAGTTTTAAATTTTGGGTGTTTTCTCTTTTTTATTTAATAATTTATTTTCCCACATCTAGTTTACTACATCGACATTGTATGAAAAGTTGACATGAATTTTTATTTGTGATATAATCTTGGAACTATGAAGGGGGATAGTTATGAAAAATAGTGTAAGAAATATTATGATAGGGGCAGTCATTGGGACCGTTGTTGCTGGAGGACTCTTTTTATTGTGCAAAGGTGAAAAAAGTTTGGATGCAAAGTTTCCTTCTAAGACGCAAAAAGAGCTTTCAAGTCCAGAATTAAAGAAGATTATTACTTATGAAGATGGCTCTATCGATTATATTTTTGATATATCAGAAGAACCATATAGGGAACAACGAAGTGATATTGCAAGTATAGAATATGTTGGAGAAAATTACACGCTAGTAAAAAGACAAGGTAAGTAATAATGAATGAAAGAAATATGGTTTATGCCTATTTCTTTTATTATTGGAGGAATGATTATGAATAGATGTTTTATAGTAGAAAAAGAGTCTTTACTTTTTCAATATTTGAAGGAGAAATTAACTAATTTATCTAAGAATAATGTGAAGTCTTTATTTAGAAGAAAAATGGTATCTGTGAATGATAATATTGTTACAGAATATCATTATCATTTAAATATTAATGATGTTGTTACTATAAAAAATAATGTTGTAGAATCTTCTTTTTTTGCTGATATTAAGATTATATATGAAGATAAATTTATTCTTGTCGTAGATAAACCTAGTGGTATTCTTAGTATTGCTACTGAAAAAAATAAAGATAGTGATGCAAACTTATATAGCATTTTATCTAGGTATGTAAAAAGTCAAAATTCTAATTGCAAGATATTTATTGTCCATCGATTAGATAAAGATACTTCTGGAGTCATTCTTTTTGCTAAGAGTGAAAAAGTAAAAAAAATATTACAGGAGAATTGGAATGCTTCTGTTAATAGGATATATTATGCTGTGGTGATTGGTCATACTAAAGATGCTGATACTTTAGTGTCTTATTTGGAAGAGGATAAGAATTTGATGACTTATTCTTCTAGTCATGGTAAATTAGCAATAACGCATTATGAAAGAATAAAAGAGAATTCTCAGTTTTCTTTATTGAAGATAAAAATAGATACTGGAAGAAGGAATCAGATAAGAGTACAACTTCGGGATATAAAACATCCTATATTAGGAGATACTAAGTATGGAAATAAGGATAAAATAGTAAAAAGATTAATGTTACATGCTAGTATTTTGGATATTATTCATCCTATTACAAGAGAAAAAATTCGTTTTGAATCACGTCTTCCAGAGATATTTGATAAAGTCATGGGGAATAAGGGTGTAAAAAATTTTTGTAGGTAAAATAGTAGTTTATGATAATAATTTATCGACTACTATTTTTTCTACTTCATTCCATCTACCACTTTCAACATAACATCTTAGAGTTAGTATTTTATTTGCTCCATCCACACTCCATCTCATTCCTGCCTGTTTTAATCTAAGTTGTACTATAGTTTTATTAGAACTTTCTATAGCACCACTACCTACAAACCAACCATTATGTTCATACTTAGAATAATCTGTTTTATCTTTATTATTTTCCAAATAAATAGGTAAATTACATATCCCAGTTGGTAATGTGATATCCTTATATTTCTTTAATTCTTTAAAAATCAAATTGTATTCATTTGAATAACAATACCCAATGATTTTATCTTTAAATTTTTCTACTTTCTTTTTATCTTCATTAAAGACAAAATTTGCATATTGATAAATATTTTCTATCAAGTGAAATTTATCTAGTATTTGAATGGCCTCAGGAAATAATTCATTTATCATATTTCTTAACCAAGTAGCACCATCAGAAATAAATACAATATTTTCATATTCCCAATATTTAAGTTCTACGGCTTTTGCAAATACTAATGTTCTAAATATATCCACGTTTCCAAGATAAGAAACAAATTCTTTATGAATAATCATATTTGCCTTGTTTTTTCTTTTGTATATATTTTTATCACTAAAGAAAATAGCTAATTTATTTTCTTTCCATGTAGAACCATTTTCATCTTCTATTCTTGTATTAACAGCAGCACCATCACTTTCTATATACAAAATTAATTTATCTTTTTTATTATTGATTTCAATATTAGCTCGATTGCTTCAAATATCAGTTACATTATCTAATAATTCTTGAAATAACAAATCACCTATATACTCGGTAACATTCTTGACTGTTATGTATGATATTTCTATATTAAGTACTCTTTTTATAATGTCACTAGCTTTTTTAAAAGAAGGCTGATTTTGTCCCCAAAAAGCTATTTCTATCATTGCTCTTACAGATATTTTAAACGGCAATTTATCTATACATAAATATTCATCTAACGGAACTATTAATTTACTTTTTAAATTATAGTCTTCTAAATTTATATCATTAATTATTTGTAATACCGTTCGATAAATAGTTATTTTTCCAGTGATTAACGTAAATTCAATTTTTCTTTTTCCGATATTTTTAAGTCTAATTCCTTTATTATTCCAGAAATCTTTTTTTTATTAATTAAATCTGCTTCAGCAATATTTTTTAATAATAATTCTTCCGTATGTGCTAATAATTCATTTTTATAGTTTTCGATATTTTTAAGCATTAAATCTTCTATCGAAGAAATTGGTAGTTTATCCTGCTTAGTTAATTTTTTAAATTCATTATCAAATTCATTTTTACCATTCATACGTCTATACTCCTATACTAGCTAAGTATAGCACAAAATGTTATTTTACCTACAAAAATTTTTTACACCCGGGGAATAAATAATTATTTGTTAAAAAAGTAAATATATGATACAATCTTCTATGTGCAGATTATACTTTAGAGGAGGATTTTATGAAAGTGATAAAGAATATAATATCTAATTTTAAAAGATATAGTTTTTTAATGAAACAATTGATATTGAGAGATTTTAAAGTGAAATATAAAAGAAGTGTTTTAGGAATTGTTTGGAGCTTACTGTATCCTGTTTTGATGATGCTTGTCATGGCAATGGTCTTTTCTCAGATGTTTAGGTATAATATGGAAGGCGTAAATTATTTGGTATATTTAATGACGGGATTAGTTATGTTTAACTATTTTAGTGAGGCAACGAATTCTGCTATGACCTCTGTAGTAACGAATTTTTCATTGATTAATAAAGTATATATTCCTAAGTATATTTTTCCTATTGCAAAGGCTTTATTTGTTGGTATTAATTTCTTGTTAACACTGATTCCTCTTTTAGTGATTATTTTGATTACTGGTAGTGGAGAAACAAAATGCGTAATTAATTTGTGGTATTTGTTATTGCCATATATTTTTGTCTGTCTTTTGTTTTTTACGATGGGGATTGGTCTTTTCTTATCTACTGTATCTGTTTTTTTAAGAGATATGTTTTATATTTATGGTATTATTATCACGATTTGGAATTATGTAACACCAATATTTTATGATATTTCTATTATACCTTTAGCACTACAACCGATATTTAAGTTGAATCCATTGTATATTTTTATAAATGGGGCCAGATCTATTATTCTTTATGGAACTCCACCTTCTTTTTTAGAGCTTGGTGTGATGCTTTTGATAGGAGTAGGAACACTTGCTATCGGATCCTTGGTATTTAAGAAAAATCAAGATAAATTTATTTACTATGTGTAAGGAGAAAAATTATGATAAGAGTTAATAATGTATCGATGAAATTTGATCTTGGAATCGATAAAGGTTCTTCTTTTAAAAATATGTTTATTTCTTTTTTTGATAAGAAAAGAAGAAGAAAGAAAGAGTATTTTTGGGCTCTTAATAATATTAGTTTTCATGTGAAGAAAGGTGAGGTTATCGGGCTAATTGGAAGTAATGGAGCAGGTAAAAGTACTTTGCTTAAGGTAGTTAGTGGAGTCATGAAGCCTACGAAAGGAAAGGTAGTAGTAAATGGAAGTATTGCTCCGATGATTGAATTGGGGGCAGGATTTGATGCTGAATTGACTGCTAGAGAAAATATTTATTTGAATGGTGCAGTGTTAGGTTATTCTGAAAAATTTTTAAATGAAAAATTTGATGATATTGTAGAGTTTTCTGAGTTAAGAGATTTTCTTGATGTTCCTGTTAAAAATTTTTCTTCTGGTATGGTTGCTAAGCTTGCTTTTTCTATTTCTACTGTTGTAGATCCAGAGATATTGATAGTAGATGAAATTTTGTCAGTGGGGGATATTAAGTTTCAAGAGAAAAGTAGAAATAAGATGATGGAAATGATTAAGGGAGGTACTACGGTTTTGTATGTTTCTCATTCTATTGAAAGTATTAAGGAACTTTGTGATAGAGTTATCTGGTTAGATCACGGAAATATTGTTAAAATAGGACCAGCTAAAGAAGTATGTTCAGAATATTATTTGTCACAGATGGGAGAGACAGAGGAAGAGTCTATTAAAAGAAGGAAAGAAGAAAAAAAAGAGGAAGAAAAATCTAAAAAGAAGAAAAAATAATATGATGAAAGGAATCGTTTTTACTGTTTGTACTGTTGGGTGGATGGCCGTTATTTTCTTTTTTTCTAATCAAAAGGCAACGGTCTCAACCAATCTTAGTGATGGCTTTATCGATAAGACGATTATTAAAATATACGAGGTATTTAAAGGTGACGTTCATGCTCAAGAAAAACAAATTATTCAAAAATATTTTTCGAGACCTATCAGAAAATTAGCTCATTTTACAGTATATTTTATATTAGGAGTATTGGTTTTTTATACTTTAAAAACTTATGGAATGAAAACTTCTTTACCTTATTTTTCTATTTTAATCTGTATTTTATATGCAATGAGTGATGAGATTCATCAATTGTTTGTCATTGGCAGAAGTGGTGAGTTTTGGGATGTTGTTTTAGATAGCCTGGCAAGTAGTGTTGCTATTATTATTTTTAGTAGAAAATCAAATAAAATTTGATTTTTTTTTGAATCTATTTTAATATTAAAATGGTGATGGTATGAAGTGTTATATGGTGTTATTATTACTTTCTTTGATTGTATCTTATTTGGGGATGTTTAAAAAAGCAGGAAGAAAAATTTGGGAAGCTGTTGTTCCTATCTATCATTTATACGTATTGTTCAAGATATTAGATTTACATATTTTTTTGTTCATTATTTTGTTTATATTTATTGTTATTCCTATTACTAGTAAATTTTTTCTTTTGTTGGTAATTATTTATTTGCCTTTTATCATAGCTGATTGTTTTGGTTATAAGATGGTGTATGGTTTTTTGGGAGTCTTATGCCCGGTTATTATGTTACCATATATGGTGTTTAAGGGAAGTTATAGGTATTCAAGGATAGATAATAGTAAAGAAGATGATTTAGATCAATTAGTAGAAGAAAGTTTGAGGAATTGTTTATGAAGTTTTTCGAAAGGCATAAAATACTTTCCCTTTTTCTGTTGCTATTTACTTTTATTTTTTATGCTTATTTTATGAGAAGTGTAGAAAAAAATCCTTTTATTGATAAGAATTCTATTCATTATGTAAATGATTTGTATATGTCGAATGAGCTTTTTTATAATACATTAAGCAATACGGAAAAAAAGTTGTATTCTAAAGTTTTAAATTCTATAAAAGAATATAAATCGAGTTATCATGTCCATATTGTCGATGATGAGTGTTATACTTTAGAGAATTGTTCCATGATGGCCTCTTTTGTTATGGAGGCAGTTATTATGGATCATCCAGAGCTGTTGCAGCTTGCTAATTATTCTTGGTCTTATAATAGTAAAACAGATAGTAAAAATGTAGTTTTGCGGTTTCATTATGCTGTCGGAATACCTGTTATTAATCAATTGGGAGAAATGAGAATAGAAAGGATCATCGATAAGATAAAAAAAGATACAAAAGATATGAATGATATCGAAAAGGTAAAATACGTCTATGAATGGATTGGAAATCATAACACTTATAATAGAACTTTTATGTATTTAGAAAGTAATCAATCAGCTTTTACGGTTTTTATTCGTCATCATTCTGTGTGTGCAGGTTTTGCTAAGGCTAGTCAGATTATTTTTCAAAATATTGGAATAGAGTCGTATTATGTAACTGGCGTTTCTACTGGGCCACATGCTTTTAATATTGTTAAAATAGATGATAAGTATTATTTGTACGATTCTACTGTGGCTAGTTCTATCAAAGAAGAAAGTGATTTTTTTTACAATGGTTTAAATCAAAAGTATATGAGTAGCTATGAAATAGATAATATCGATTTGTATCCAGAGCTAGATACAGAAGAGATTTTTGTTTCTTAGATTCGTGGTGTTATTTGCCATAAAAAGTTAGAAATTATCATTAGGAGGTATTAACAAGTTTTTTTTGAAAAAAATAATAATAACACTGAAAATGATGAAAATGATGAAATTTACTTTTAATCACTTGAAAAATAAAAGTATATGGTGTATTATTGTTTTATAATAACATAGCAGAGTAGTGACTAGATCGATGCTAAATGTTGTTAGTGATATTTGAATGGAGGTGAAATTATGGAAAAAGATAGAGGAACCAAAATGATAGCGATCATTGCTCTTTTAATTGCTGTAGCGGGAGTTTCGTTAGGATTTGCAGCTTTTTCTAATGTATTGACAATTAGTCCATCTGCAAATGTAACACCTAATTCTGATACTTTTAATGTAGATTTTTCATCTAGTGATACTTCATTAGAGACAGATCCGATTGTTCCTACTAAAAATCCAGATTCTATAGCGGCAACAAATGCTACTATTGATAATTCTACAGCACCAACTATTACGGGATTGGATGCAACATTTACAGAACCTGGGCAAAGCGTAACTTATACATTTTATGCTACTAATACAGGAGAATACGATGCTTTTTTGAAGAGTATTGTGTATGCTAATGTATCTGGGGAGCAATCAACTAAAGTTTGTAAAGCAACTGGAGATACTACAGATGCTTTGGTACAACAAGCTTGTAGTTCTATTAGTGTAAATGTTAAAGTTGGAAGTGAAGCTGAAACTAGCGGGGCTGTTGCAACGATTACTGGGCATCGTTTGGCTAAGGATGCTTACGAGATGATTACCGTTAGAATAGAATATGATTCTAATGGTACAAGAGCCGATGGTGATTTTTCAGTAGAATTTGGTGATATATCATTAAATTATAGTTCTGTTGATTAATATATTATTGGCACAATCATGATTCTTTATTGTGCCTTTTAATATATTTTAACAAAATTATTTAGGAGGTAAAATGAAAAAAAGTTATAAAAAAATATTATTTTTTGAACTCTTAATTTTATTCATTTGTTTTTTAAATAGTTTTGTATCAAATATATTAAGTACTTATTATATGATTGCTTTTTTAGTTGTTCTTGTTTTGTTATTTTATAAAACTTTGGGATTTGAGAAAGATAATCATAGATATATAAAAGATAATATTTTAGATATTTTTATTTTTTTATTAGTTTATTTTCTTTTGTATTATTTGTTGGGAATTTTTGTGGGGTTTGCAAGGACTGAAAACTATTATACATTAAGAGCAATTACGAATTTTATTATTCCAACGATTCTTTTTATTGTGTTGAAAGAAATTTTACGATATGGAATGATTACTAAAATAGGAAATGATAAAATTTTACTTATTTTTAGTTTTTTCGTTTTTGTATTTTTAGATGTTACCAATACAATATACTATGGTAATTTTTCTAATCACTATGATTCTTTTTTGTTTGTTGCCTTGTATTTATTACCTGCTATTAGTACAAATATTTTGTGTACTTATCTTTCTATGAAGAGTGGATATAAACCAGTTATTTTTTATCTGTTGATTTTCAATTTATATCCTTATTTTGTACCAATTGTGCCAAATCCTAGTGAATATATTATATCCGTTATCCAGTTTATTTTTCCCCTTATATTATTTCATCATATTTATCAGTTTTATAAGAAGGAAAACATCAAAAAAATAGAGTTGTACCATAAAAAAAATATGATTCCTTTAGTTGTTTTTTCATTAGCAACTTTGGTATTAGTTTATTTTACTTCTGGTTATTTTCAGTATCGTTCTGTTGCTATTGCTAGTGGAAGTATGAGCCCTAATATTAATAAAGGGGATATTGTTATCATAGAGAAAATCGGTGATGATTTATCACAATTGAAACAAGGAGATGTGATTGCTTATCAATATAATAATGTGATTGTAGTGCATCGATTAATAAAAATATTAAAAGAAAATAATCATTATTATTTTTATACAAAAGGGGATTTTAATCTTGATATTGATAATTATGTCATAGAAGAAGATATGATAATTGGTGTAGTGAAACTGAAAATTCCCTACATTGGTTATCCAACGATTTGGTTAAATGAATTATAGGAGGTAACATGAAAAAGACAGAAATGAATGAAAAATCTATAAGAAGAAACAAAGAAGGTAATTCTGTTAGAAAAAAACAGGTTAATTTTTATACTAAGCTTTTTATATATGTCTGTTTATTTATAGCATTGTTTTGTTCTACTGTTTTTTCACTAAAAAAAGCATTCTACTATGATGTTGGTAAGATTATAAAATATCAAGAAACTAGTAATTTAGATTATCGAGTTTATTTAAAGGAAAATGATTTTTATGAAGTACCGTATTTAGATAAAGAACAGAATATGGTTTATATTTCTGAATTAATTGATTATTTAGACATTCGTTTTACTTATGATTTTAATGTTGCTTCTAATCAAACTATCGATTTTACCTATAGTATTACTGGTAAGTTGACTATTGGAGATGCTAATAGTAATGTTTATTTTCAAAGAGAATATGAGTTATTAAAAGAAAAACAGGGAAGAATGGAAGATGCTAAAAGTTATACAATCGATGAGAATCTTCAAATAAAGTATGATTATTATAATCAGATTGCTAATAGTTTTAAATCGACGTATGGAATAGATACGGTTAGTAATTTTATGATTTATTTGAAAATAAATAAAAACAGTGTTAATGATAAGGTTGTTTCTTTGAATAATGAAGATACGATGACTATTAATATTCCTTTGTCAGAGAAGTCCGTAAATATCAAACTAGATTATAAAGAAATTCATGAAAGTAGTCAATTGATAGACAAGTCTAATATTAGTTTGGCAAATAAGTTTTATATGGTTTTATTTCTTGTTCTTGTTATCTTATTGGTTATTGTTACTATTAAATTGGTTCATATTCTTACATCTAGGAAAAAAAGAGCATCTCGTTATGATCGATATATTAAGAAATTATTGTTACAATACGATAGATTAATTGTAGAAACGACAACTTATCCGGAGCTTTCTTCTTCTAAGGATATTGTTTCTATAGAGGTATTTCAGGAATTAATTGATGTTCATGATAATCTTAATTTGCCTATTATGTATTGTAGTATAGATAGCTGTAGAAAGGCTTATTTCTATATTGATAGTGAGAGTAAAATTTATTTACATGTAGTAAGAGCTTCTGATTTTGAGGAAATGCAAAATGAAAAAAGGGTTTAACTTAAAAATTATATTAGGTATCGTTTTTTTAGCTTTATTTTTTGTGAGTGTTGGATATTCTGCTTTTGGTGCTAATTTGTCGATTAACGGAATTGTGGGTAATATTAGGGTAAAAGAGGATATTAGAGTAACTGGTTTTACTGTAGAATCTTTAAATAATGGTGCTACGGTGAAATATCAAGATTATAATGTTTCTTCTTTATTGGGAAATATTTCTCTTACAGAGGAGGATTCTAGTGTTACTTATAAAGTTTCTATTACCAATATTGGAAATGTAGAGATGGGGATTAAAGATATTAGTGGGTTGCCGGATAATTTGACTTATAAGATAGATGGATATTCTTTAAAGGATAAGATTTGTGATGTTAATCATGAGTGTAAGTTAGGAATTACTAGTGAATTTTATCTTACGATTCAATATAAGGAAGGCGCTTATAGTCCAGATAAGCTTGAGTATTCTTTTAATATTAATCTCCAGTTTAAGAGCTTTTTTACAGTTACCTATGATAATATTGTCAATGAGGGTTATCCAACGGAGATTTTAGAGGGAGAAGATTTATTCGTGACTTTTTCTTCGACGTTATCTAATCTTAGTATTAGTATGGGAAGTAATCCATTGGTGGATGATGTGGATTACACTTATAGTGGAAAGACTTTAACCATTCCAAATGTTACAGGAAATATTGTTATTTCTAGAAATGTTTCTGTTAACTTAAATGTGGGGGATTATGTCGATTATGATGCTGGAGTTTGGACTGAGACGGTAGAGAATAGTTCGATGAGTTTAGGGGGATATACACAAGGGTCTAGTAGGAATAATGGAATTACTTGTCCTAGTGATACTTATAATCCTGTTGCTAAGAATGGTTGGCGTATATTAGATATTGCAACGGATGGAACGATGACATTGGTTAGTGCTGGTACTTTAGAG
>CASFCU010000014.1 GCA_949293285.1 uncultured bacterium | reverse complement strand
TTATTTTTGTCTATAAAAAGACATATAATTTTTCACTTGGTGACTTCATTCTCTTATTCTTTGTTCAAATAGTGTTACAAAGTCCCCAAGTCCACCGATGAATGCACCACCCATTGCAGCAAATGCAACACTAGTGTCTATTGTTACATCCGTTTTAGGATCGATTCCATTTTCTTTTAATGCCCATTCAAGTGTCATTTCTGGCATACCACCAGCTCTACCACCTATGATATATTTACCTTTCAAATCATCGATAGTAAAGTTGTCTATTTTTTCTCTAGATACTAAGAAACTTCCATCTTTTTGAGTTAATTGTGCAAAAGTTTTTAGATAATCCTTTTCCCCACCATTATACACATATATGGTTGCTTCACTTCCTGAAAAACCAATATCAACATCACCTGATAATACGGCTGCCATTACCTTATCGGCACCACTTGCTAAAGTAAGGTCTATTTCTATTCCAAATTCTTCAAAATATCCTTCACTTATTGCGGCATATTGTGGTGCATAAAAAATACTATGTGCAACTTCTGCTACCTTTATCTTAGTTAAATCATTTTCTTTTTTATTAAAATCATATAATGTAATAAAGCAGATACAGAATATTAGAAGAATTCCCAATACAGTAACTATTTTTTTTCTCATAATAACCTCCTTCAAATAATTACAGTGTATTATATGCTAAATACTTTAAATGGTCAAAGCGTATCATTTTCTTACATTTTTGCTGTTTTTTTTCATATATATTATTAGGAGAGGAGTATATGAAATGAATAATGTTAATCCGTATGTTGTTCAAACTGGTGATACACTTTATGGAATAGCTAAAAGATTTGATACTAATGTTCAAAGTATACGTGAGTTAAATAGTTTGGATAGTGATGTTATCGTTCCTGGGCAGAGACTCATTATCTCATCTAATGGAGAAGAAGAACCATCTGAATGTTTAACTTATACTGTAAAAAAGGGGGATAATCTTTATAATATTGCCAAAAAATATGATACGACTGTAGATGATATTAAAAGATATAATAATCTTTTAACAGATGCACTTAGTATTGGTCAGAAACTTATTATTCCTTGCTATATGGATGATACTACTGATGATAATTTGTTTAATTATGTTAGCTATGTTATAGAGAAGGGAGATAGTCTTTATAGTATAGCTAAAAAGTTTGGTACTACTGTAGATAAAATAAAACAAGATAATAATTTAACAAGTGATGTACTTACGGTAGGTAAGACTTTGATGATTTTGGATAATACTGGTGTATCTGCCATTGAGGAGTGTTATGGAGAAGAGTTTGAAGGAGTTAATAATTATATCGTTTATACAGTGCAAAAAGGAGATAGTCTTTATAGTATAGCCAAAAAATTTGGTACTACAGTGAATGAAATAGAAATATTAAATAATCTTGATAGTACTAATTTGTCAATTGGCCAAGAATTAAAAATACCTGGTACTGAGGGAGGAAGTACTAAATATATAGTGCAAAAAGGAGAAAGTCTCTATAGTATTGCTAAAAAGTTTAATACTACTGTTGATGCCATTAAGAATAAAAATAATTTAACAAGTAATCTGCTTAGTATCGGTCAAGAATTGATTATATAAAGGAGAGATTTATGGAAAATATTTTATTTGATAGTGAAGAGTTTAAAAATAGTGATATTTATTCTAATTTTATTAAGGAAAATTCTGGAAATGGAGTATTGAAAGTTCAGGCATATACTGCAAATCAGGCTTTTCCATTAGCTGATGTTTTCATTAAAGTTTTTAAAGAAATCGATGGGCAAAAAGTTTTATTTTTTTCTGGCAAGACAGATTCTAGTGGTATCATCGATAATATTTCTTTACCAGCAGTTCCTGCCAAAGAAGATGTCAATAAGCAAGAAGATATTGTTTATACTACTTATGATATTGAAGCTACGTATCCTAAGAGTAATGTAAAAAGAAATTATCAGGTATCTATTTTTGATAATATTAAAGTAATACAACCGATTAGAATACCTATTACTACTTTGATAGAAGGTGAAACAAATTAGAGCTAATGTTAATTATCCAACTATTCCTACGGAAATTGTTGTGCATCTTGGAGCTCCTAATGAGGCAGCAAGGAATATTACTGTTCCCTTTGTAGATTATATTAAAAATGTAGCTTCTAGTGAAATTTATCCTACTTGGCCAGATAGTGCTATTGAGGCAAATATTTTGGCTCAAATATCTTTTGCTTTGAATCGTATTTATAATGAATGGTATCCATCTCGTGGCTATTCTTTTGATATTACTTCTCTTCCTAGTTATGATCAGACTTATATAGAAGATAGAGAAGTTTTTGATACCATATCTAAGAAAGTAGATGATATATTTAATCGTTATGTATATAGAGAAGGACAAATTCAACCATTACATGCTGTGTATTGTGATGGTAGAGTAACTACTTGTGAAGGGCTTTCTCAGTGGGGAAGTGTAGAGTTAGCTAGGCAGAATAAAACACCAATCGAAATTCTTAAATATTATTATGGTGATGATGTGGAAATCTTTGAGAATGCTCCTACTGGTGAATTGATAGGAGTTTATCCAGGATATCCTATTGAAGTAGGGAATGCAGGAGATAAGGTTCGTATTATTCAAAGAGAATTGAATAGAATTTCTAATAATTATCCAGCTATACCTAAAATTCCTAATGTGAATGGTGTGTTTGGTACCTATACAGAAGCAGCTGTTAAAAAGTTTCAAGAAGTATTTAACTTAAATGTTACAGGAATTGTCGATTATGCAACGTGGTATAAAATAAAATATGTTTATAATGCTGTAAAAAAAGTAAACGATATTTATTCTGAAGGTATTACAGAAGAAGAGGCTACGTTAGGATATGGAAACGAATTGAAATATTCTGATACAGGACTTGGTGTTAGAGTATTACATTATGTGCTTAGTGTTATATCATTTTTTGACCCTGATTTACCTCAGCTTAAAGTAAATGGTGTGTATAATGAGAATACGGAAGAGATGGTTATCAATTTTCAAGAGAAGTATGGATTGCCAACTACTGGGGCTGTGGATGCTACTACTTGGAACCAAATTATTAATGTTTATAGAAACACGATAAGTAATATTCCTCCTGAGTATTCACAATATGCTGATGAGTTTTTTCCCGGTAGAGTTTTAGCAGTTGGGATGTCTGGTGATGATGTTAGAACAATTCAGAAGTATTTGCTTACGATATGTAGGAAATTTGGTAATATTCCGGGGGTTAGAGTTAGTGGAATTTTTGATGATCTGATGGAAAGGTCTGTTATGAAAATACAATCTATTTCGGATGAACCGGTTAATGGTGTTATTACTCCAGTTACTTGGTATAATATTGTAGAGTATTCTAAAAGATAAATTTTAATGGTTTATCTTTTTGTATTGTGGAAGGAAAAAATATATAGTAAAATAAATTATAGACTGGAAGTGGTTATATGAAAATAGATGATTTGAATAAAGAGCAACAAAAAGCAGTATTAGAAACCGAAGGACCACTTCTTATTCTAGCTGGTGCTGGTAGTGGGAAAACTAGAGTTCTTACTACAAAAGTAGCGTATTTAATAGAAGAAGCCGGTATTAGTCCATATAATATATTAGCTATTACTTTTACTAATAAAGCTGCTAAAGAAATGAGTAATAGACTTTATAGATTGATTGGAGATAAAGCAAAAAATGTCCAAGTATCTACTTTTCATTCTTTTGGTGTGAAAATATTAAGAGAAAATTTTAAATATTTAGGTTATGATAAAAACTTTATTATTATGGATAGTGAAGATTCTGTTTCAGTAATAAAGAAAATTCTTAAAGAAAAAGGAATCGATCCTAAAATTTATAATCCTAATGCTATAAAAAATAAGATAAGTAGTTGTAAAAATGAAATGATGTCACCTAAAGATTATGAAAAATATGTTGCAAGTGATTTTGAAAAAATAGTTCTTTTAGTTTATGAATTGTATGAAGATACTTTAAAGAAAAATAATTCTATTGATTTTGATGATTTATTACTTTTACCTATAAAACTATTTAGAGAAAATCCAAATATTTTACAAAATTATCAAGAAAGATTTCAGTATATTTTAATTGATGAATATCAAGATACTAATGAAGCACAATACATATTAACAAAAATGATTAGTGCAAAGTATAGAAATATTTGTTGTGTTGGAGATGTTGATCAATCTATTTATAGTTTTAGAGGAGCAAATTATAAGAATATTTTAAATTTTGAAAAAGACTATAAAGATGCTAAAACGATTAAGTTAGAACAAAATTATCGTTCTACGACAAATATTTTAGATGCAGCAAATGATGTTATAAAAAATAACAAGGAAAGAAAAGATAAAAAATTATGGTCAGATAAAGGAACTGGGGATAAGATAACTTATTATCGAGCTTTTAATGGAATTGATGAAGCACAATACGTTGCAAGAGAGATAAAAAATTTGATTAATAATGGAATCGAATATGAAAACATTGCCGTTTTATATAGAACAAATTCTCAATCACATGTTATAGAAGAAGAATTTTTAAAGAATAAAATACCATATAAAATTGTTGGTGGAATAGGTTTTTATTCTAGAAAAGAAATTAAAGATGTTTTAGCATATCTTAGACTTATTTATAATGAGAAAGATAATATTAGTTTATTAAGAGTAATTAATACTCCAAAGCGTGGTGTTGGAAGTAAAACAATTAGTAATTTAATTGAAAAAGCTAACAATGAAGGAAAGTCAATATATGAAGTTATAGTAAGTGGAAAAGAACTAGAATTTAAGAATATAATTGAAAAGTTAAAGAAATTTTCAGAGAGTTTGACTATTACTGAATTAGTAGATAAAATATTAGATATAACAGGAATAAGAAAAGAATATGAAAGTGATAAAACTTTAGAGTCAGATATTAGATTAGAAAATTTAGAGGAGTTAAAAACAGTTACTAGAACTTTTGAAGAAAAAGAAGGTATTGTATCACTTGAAGATTTTTTATACGAAGTTAGTTTAGTATCAGACGTAAATGAATATGATGAAGATAAGAATAGAGTTAGTCTTATGACTGTTCATTCAGTTAAAGGACTAGAGTTTGATTATGTTTTTATAACAGGCTTAGAAGAAGGAATATTTCCACATATGAATTCTCTTATGAATAATAGTGATTTGGAAGAAGAAAGAAGATTATGTTATGTTGCAATAACTAGAGCAAAAGAGAAACTTTATTTAGTCAATGCTAGACTTAGAATGATGTTTGGACATGATTGTACTAACTTACCTAGTAGGTTTATTGGTGAAATAAATAAAGATTTACTTGATGGTTATGTTTCAGAAGATAATTTTAAAGAAGAAAAAATTGATATAGAAGAGAAATTTTATAAAGATGATGTTGATTATAAAAAAGATGATTATGTTTATCATGAAATTTTTGGACAGGGGAAGGTTATTAATGTTTCTGGAAGTTTAGTTACAATTGCTTTTAAACACCCTTATGGAATAAAAAAATTAATGAAAAATCATAAAAGTCTTAGTAAAGTTTAATATAAAGTTAATTAAGGAGGAATAATATGAGTAAAAATTTAACTTTAGTTATTATGGCTGCAGGTATGGGATCAAGATTTGGGGGGTTGAAACAAATAGAGCCAGTGGGACCTAATGGAGAGTTTATAATTGATTATTCTATTTATGATGCTGTAAGGGCAGGATTTAACAAAGTTGTGTTTATTATCAAAGAAGAAAATTATGAATTATTTAAAGAAACAGTTGGTCATCGTGTTGAAAAACAAATAAAAGTAGAATATGCTTTTCAAAAACAGGATAACGTTCCAAAGAATGTTGCAATTCCTAAGGATAGAACTAAACCTTGGGGAACATCTCATGCAATACTTTCAGCTAAGGATAAGGTTGATGGAGATTTTCTTGTTTTGAATGCTGATGATTTTTATGGTAGTGATGCTTTTTATAAAGCAGCAGAATTTTTTAATGAAAAACATTCTGGTGTAGAATATGCAGTTATAGGTTATAAAATAGCTAATACTATGTCTGAAAATGGTGCTGTTAAACGTGGGGTATGTGAAGTAGAAAATGGTTATTTGAAAAAACTTATAGAAAGTTCTGTGGAAAAAGTAGATGGAAAAATAATAGCAACACCTCTTAATGGAAGTAATCCTTTTGAAATTAAAGAAGAGTCTCCTGTTTCAATGAATATGTTTTGTTTTACAAAAGACATTTTTAAATATTTAGAAGATAATTTAGTGAAATTCTTTGAAGAAAATAAAAATGATCTTTCTAAATGTGAATATTTAATTCCTGATTCTGTTTATAATTCTATTAAGGAAGGAATTGCTAAAGTTAAAGTTATTCCTACTAATGCTAAATGGCAAGGAATTACTTATAAAGAAGATAAAGAAAAACTTGTTAATGAAATTAATAAATTAATTAAAGAAAATGTTTATCCACAAAATTTGTGGAAATAAATTTAAAGCATATATATCAAATAAATTATTATAATAGATGTTAGGAGAATTTATAATGAAGAATAAAAAAGGCTTTACCTTAATAGAACTATTAGCAGTAATAATAATATTAGGAATATTAATGATAATAGCAATACCAGCAGTAACAGAGTATATATCATCATCAAGAAAAAGTGCCTATATAACAACAGCATCAAGATATATAGATGGAGTAAGGAATAAGATAAATGC
>CASFCU010000013.1 GCA_949293285.1 uncultured bacterium | reverse complement strand
GCTTAGTATCTTAGAACTTATACTGAATCTACTACACATAAACAATCCCAATATAATAATCAGGACATATGTAGTAGCATTTTTCACTTTATTTAATAAACTATATTAGAAAAAGGAGGAATGAATATGTATTACTATGGTGGAGGAAGCTGCTGCACTCCAAGTTTTCAATCTTGCCCTATGCCTGTATCTTGTGGTAATAACTCTTCATATGCAATAGTTTTAGTTCTATTTATTTTACTAGTAATCGTAATTGGATCTAGATTTAATAGATAAATATATCTTTTAAAAATAGCTAAATTATGATAAAATATCTACGTCGAGGTGGAAATATGCTAAAAACGAAAGATATTTTAGATGAAAAAAATAAATTGTTACGCACTATTAGTGAAGAAGTGAAGTTTCCATTGACTGACAAAGACAAAGAAACGATTCAGTTAATGGTAGAATACTTAACTAATAGTCAGATAGATGAACTAGCCACAAAATACAATCTTAGACCCGGTATGGGAATGGCCGCCATACAATTGGGAATCAAAAAAAGATATATTGTCATAGTACACGAAATAGAAGAAGAAGTTTTTAATACTTACGTCGTTATCAACCCTAAAATAGTTAGTTCTTCAGAAGAAAAAATTTATGTTGAAGATGGGGAAGGCTGCCTAAGTGTAAATAGAGAAACAATAGGAATCGTACCAAGATGTGCACGTGTTACTGTCGAAGGATTTAATATCGATGGTGAAAAAATAAAAATCAGAGCAAGAGAAGAACTAGCTATCGTTTTTCAACATGAAATCGATCATTTAAACGGAATATTATTTACTGACCATATAGACAATAAAAACCCATTTAAGTACAAAGACTTATATAGGGCAATATAAAAAGGAAGCAATCATCATTTTGCTTCCTTTAATATTTAGTAGAAAATTCTACACTCAACTGACTCTCTTTATTTAATACCGTACCCACAGGAATACTCTGCATCACCACATACCCCACTCCATTTGCTTCATAAGAAATATCAAGAAAACTCATTAAGGAATAAAAATCCTTTGCACTATAACCAATAATATTTGGCATAGTGACATTATCACTATTCGTAAGAAGAAACACCTTATCTATTTTATTAATAGTACTTCCTTTTACAGGATATTGACTAACAATCACATCTCCATCACCTATTACAACCGTTTCTATTCCAAAACTATTTAATTGTGATACCACACTAGTTTTGCTTTGATTAATATAAGAACCGATTTCATATGTTTCTAAAGAAGAACTATTATTATCTTCCTCATCGTATATTTCCAAATATTTACTAACGTTTTTAATAATCTCTTGAACCATATCTCTAGTAGGTCTAGTACTAGTAGACGGATTTTTAATAGCCATATAGATGATGATCTCAGGATCATCCCCAGGAAACATCCCGGCAAGTCCTCTTACTACCTCATCAGTATATCCAGTACCATTTTCATTTGCAACTTGTGCAGTTCCAGTCTTAGCAATAAAATCATATCCGTCCATATAGTAATAATATCCAGTAGAAGTAGAAGAAGTCCCATTTACCACACTTCTCATCAACTCCTTAATTTTATTGACTGTATTTTGACTGGCAACTCGCTCGATCTCTGTTTTAGATCCTTCATATAAAATCTCACCAGTATCATGATCAACTATTTTATCGATAATATATGGTTTTAACAAAATTCCATTATTAGATATTGCTGTTAAAGCTTTGATATTTTGAATGGCCGTTGTTGTAATTCCTTGACCAAATCCAGCATTTAAAATTTCCGTCTCATATTTAAAATCAATCTTTCCACTGGCTTCATTAGGAAGCTCTATTCCCGTCTTACTACCAAATCCTAACTTTCGATAATAAGCCTTTAACGTATTAGCATCCATATACTTATCTATAATATTCATAATAGCAACATTACTAGATAAAGCAAATCCTTGATCATATGTAATTTGTCCCCAACCATTACGGTTCCAGTCACCAATTTCAGTGCCATCACCAGCTGTAAATATACCAGACAAGTATTTCTCATCACCATGATATACTCCACTTTCCATAGCAGCCATATAAGAAAATATTTTCATAGTAGAACCAGGCTCAAAAGCATAAGATATATTCTGATCAAGATAAGAAACCATATCTTTTTTATTTGGATCAAAGGATGGATAGGATGCACTTGCCAAAATAGCACCAGTTTTTGCATCTGCTAACATCACTGCTACCCAATCAGCAGAAGAACTTTGTAACATTTTGGCAATAGCCTGCTCCACAAATAATTGTATATTACTATCTATAGTAAGATACACATCATTTCCATCTACTGCCTCCACTGTTACTTCACTAGTACCTGCAATTTTATAACCATTTCTATCTTTTTGATACAGAGTATAGCCATTTTCTCCAGTTAATTTTTCATTACAATAAGCCTCTATCCCCATTTCTCCTACTAATTCTTGAGTAACGGTCCCATCTTCATTCGTTACATCTTTTTTCTTAGCATAACCGATAGTATAAGACAAAAAATTACCATAAGGATAATACCTTTGCTGTGTTTCAATAAAATCGATACCAGGTAACTCTAAAGCTAATATCTCATCTTTTTTTAACTCACTTAAATTCTTTGCAGCACTTCCAAATTCTACTTGATAAGCATCTTTAGACATATACCTAATCAACTGTTCTTTGCTAATATCTAAAACCGTAGACAATTTTTCTGCAGTATACTCAATATCTACTACATGCTTTGGATTATTTTCATCGGTTGTTCGACTAGGAGAAAGGTAGGCAATTAAAGTATACGAAGATACATTTTGAGCTAAAACATTCCCTTTTACATCATAAATACTACCTCTTTTAGACTCTAAAACTTCTTTTCTAGTCGTCCTGCTATTAGCCAAAGCCTGTATATCTACTCCCTCCACTACTTCACTTAAAGAAAGATTACCAATTCGATATACAATAATTACAAAAATTAAAAAAGCAAAGAAAACATAAATTTTGCTAAATTTTATATTTCTAAGCTCATTCTTCGATTTCATCAACATCACACCCTTATTCCACAGTCTTTATGTTATCGTTATTATAACTTAACCCCTGCTCGTGTGCAACTTCTATAATTTTATCAAGAGAAGCAAGTTCATTAATTTTCATAGACAAACTCTCATTCTTCTTCTCTTGTGTCTTAATCTCTTTTTTTATCTGCTCCACTTCAATATTCACTTTAGAAAGCGTTGCTTGCAAAAACACAATAGCAAAAGGTGACGCAATCAAAAGAACAAAGGCAAAAGTATATACTAACTTTTCAAACCTTCCAATCTTTACCACTTTTTTCATTTTTCTTATTTTCTTAGTTTTCAAAATAATCACCCTTATTTTATTCTTTGTATAATTCTAAGTTTAGCAGATCTAGAACGATAATTATTTTCCAACTCTTCTTTACTTGGTGTAATAGCCTTTTTGTTAACCAACTCAAAGTTAGGAAGATAACTATCGGGAATATCTGGCAAACCTTTCACTTTGTCATCTATTTTTGTATATTCTTTAAAAAGATTCTTAACGATTCGATCCTCTAATGAATGGAAAGTAATAACAGCAATTCTTCCACCAACATTTAAAAGTTCTAAAGCATCTCTTAAAGAATTTTCAAGAATATCCAACTCATGATTCACTTCAATTCTTATTGCTTGAAAAACCTTTCTGGCTGGATGTTTTTCTCGTTTTACTTTCATTGGTAAGGCAGAAGATATAATCTCTACCAACTCCAAAGTAGTTTCTATTTTCTTCTTTTGTCTATACTTCACAATATTCTTAGCTATACTCTTAGAATATTTTTCTTCTCCATATTCAAAAAAAATTCGAGATAACTCTCCTTCACTATAATCATTGACCACATCATAAGCGGAAAAATCAGAATCCTGATTCATTCTCATATCAAGTCTAGCATCTTTATGGTAACTAAAACCTCTACTTGCATCATCTAATTGTACTGACGAAACACCCAAATCAAACAAAAAACCATCCACAAAAGCAACATTTCTTTTTCTTAATTCCTGCTTAAGATTAGAAAAATTACTATCAATAATAGTAAAATTGTCTCCAATCTCAGCTAATTTTTTTCTACTATATTGAATAGCATCCTTGTCTTGGTCAATGGCGAATAGATAACCCCTTTTTATTCGCTTTAATATAATACTGGAATGTCCAGCATACCCCAATGTACAATCAACGTAGATTCCGTCTGTTTTCAAATTAAGACCATCTACAGCTTCATTTAATAACACACTTATATGCATCTATCTTATTCTCCTTCGGTCCAATTTGAATCAAATAAAGTTTCAGCGATATCACCTAATTTTTCCTTATTATCATTATAGAAATCATTCCATTTATCACTCGACCAAATTTCAAGTCGATCTCCCACGCCGATGATCACGCATTCTTTTTTTAATTCGGCGTAGGAAATCAATGGAGAGGTAATATTAATTCGACCTTGCTTGTCAAACTCCGCTGCAGTAGCACCTGATAGAAAAAATCTCATAAAACTACGAGCATCTTTTTTAGTAAATGGTAGATTATTCAGTCTTCTGGTTATTTTTGCCCATTCATCCATCGTGTAGACAAACAAGCACTCTTCCAAGCCTCGAGTAATGATAAAAGATTCACCCAACTCATCTCGAAACTTTGCAGGAAGAGTCAATCGGCCTTTTTCATCAATATTATGATGAAATTCTCCCATCAACATACTAATCCCCCACTTTTCACCACTATCAACCACTGCTACTATCATATTACTATTTCAAAGAAATAAAGTAAATATTTTTTCAAAAAAAAACAAAATATCAATGTAAAGTTTACATTATATTCTGTTATAATTTTCTTTTCGAATTTCGTATAAAAGAATTAAAATCATTAATATTATAATGATAATTATGTACCAAAATATGTTCTTAACAAATATATTTTTACTATTACTTACAGTTACATGCCCTAAATAATTACCTTGTATTTGTTCATTCCACATTTTAACATTATATGTACTTAAATTACCAAATTGTATAGAATAGTTCAATTGAAAATTACTAGGATTATATTTAGAAGTAATACGAATATAAACATCAAAGTTTTTTATATCTTCTGGGAGTTCAACAACAAATTTATATTCTTTTGTTTGTTTAGATAAAATACTATTAACATTAAAATCGGTATTATAACTATATTCACTATTACCATCAAATAAAACTATTTCAACTTTTTTAGGATTAATAACATTTCCGGCTCCAACATTTTCTATTAAACCTGATAAAATAAGTTTATTGTCTTTTATTTCATAATTGGAATCACGTAAAACAAAACGATAACCTAAATGATTATATATATATGTATATGCACTTTCATTTAAATATACAGAATCATCCCCAGAATATTGTGAATTTTTCCAACTTCCAATTACCTCATGGTCCCAACCACTATTTAAATAAGTAGTATGAGTTTGAAACATTTCATCAATCATATAATCAGATGTATTATAAACTATTCCAGTGGTTGATTTATCCTTTACGGCTTCTCCTCCATAAAAAGTATGAGTTGCTTGATTAGAAAGCCAAGACACTTCATTTTTACGCCACCCAAATTGTGGATGCTTCCTAAAAGTTCCACGATCTGATTCAGAGCCTAAATAACCATCATTAAAAATCCCAATTCGATAGCATTCATCAGCATAATTAGTAATGTTATTATACAAATTATTATATTCAACATCACAATAATATGTATAATAAATTGGCTGTCTAACAGAAATAGTCATATTATCAGGTATATTTTTTAAATATGCGGAAATTAACTTGTTAATATTTTCTTCTGTAACAATATCACTGCCATGTTGCTCTCCCCATAAACCAATCATGCTAGTTTCAATTGTAGCAATAACATCTTGATAATTAAAAAATATTTCTTTTAACTGTTCGATATGCTTTTCAATTTGTTCTATAGGTGGTTCCACATTGGGAACTTCTTCAAAATCATCATATGCAAATCTAAGTATTACACTATTATTGTTTTGACGATAATATTCTAAAATATTTGCAAGTGAACTTAACATTTCATCAGTAAAATCAGAAGGCTCTGTATTATCTTTAGTACCATATGCACCAAGGCCAATACGTAAATGAACTAATTTTCTAGAATCAATTTCATCTACTTCACTACATTTTTCCAAACCACAAATAGTATACACGGCTTTATACATTCCACGTTCAGGATTATCGATAATATCAGTGGATTCACCATAATTTACCTCAAAATTTATCAAATTAGATGTAGGAAATCCTACTACTAAAAGAAAAAAAAACATAATAGCAAATAATAAAACTACTAATATAATCTTTTTTTTCATAATATTACTCACTACATATTACATCTTCCACACCATAACCATCAGCAAAATCAAAAGAATCTTCACCTAAATAGTCAAACTTAGATAAACAATCACTTGTACCCTTTCCTTTTATTACTACTGACTTAAGTTTTGAATTACCAAAAGCATAATCTCTAATGTTGGTTACAGTACTAGGTATTGTTAATCTTTCAACAGAAGTATATGCAAAAGCACCTTCACCAATTGTAATAAGTCCCTCATTTAATACTAAATTACTTATTGGAGCATATTCAAATGAATAATCACCAACATTTGTTAATGTACTTGGCAAGTCTAACGAATTGATAGTTGAATTTTTAAAAGCGCTATTTCCAATTGTAATAAGTCCTTCATTTAATACTAAACTATTTATTGAAGAATCTTCAAAAGCATAGTCACCAATTGTTTCAACTTTAGATGGTATATTAAGTGACAATATGTTGGATTCATTAAATGCACCATCACCAATATTTTTTAAATTTGATGGCAAAACAAGACTTGTTAATTTAGATTTTCTAAAAGCACCATTTCCTATATTTTCTATACTATTAGGTAAAATTAGCTTAGTAAATAAATGATATTCAAAAGCATAATCATTAATACCTACAACAGGAATATTATCTATATAGTCAGGAATCCTAACTTTCAAATCATTTCCCAAATATTGATTAATATAAACTTTATTATCAATGATTTCATAAACAAGTTCATCCTTATCAATTGTAATAACATCAGAATAATCAGCAACCTCAAAAGAAGAACAATCAGATGGATTACCTAAGGCAACAATATATTGTCTATCCAAAGAAATCATATCACCACTTCTTGGAAAACTAACATCACTAGAAGCTTTTATATCATCAGTATCAATATCATCATATGAAACCAAATCAACACCATATCCTGCTGTATCTAAAGCAGTAAAATAATATTTATAATTTTGATTAACATTATCATAAACCACAACTACATAAGCTTTAACCCAATCACCAAAAGGACTTTGTCCTCCTCTTTCAAGACTTATGCAACTATTATTTTCAATATCACTAACTGGAACATAATACGCTATATCTGGATTAGTAAATTTAAAAGTTTGCATTTGATTAGTTTTTATTGATACTTCATCCATAAAATTTTTTGCAGTTAATAAATAAGTCTCTTTTCTAGAATTTGATATATACTCTGTTACTGCCGGTATTGCTATTATCATTAATACCCCTAATATTATTATTACTGCCAGTAACTCTATTAAAGTAAAACCATTTTCTCCTTTTTTTATCATATTATTCACACTCCTAACTATTATATAACATAGATTAAATATAGCATAATATTAAATGCAAATCAATTTATTTTTACATTTATTAAATAATAATCATTATTTTCAAAAACAAAGGTATACTTATACACTGGAAACTGTTCTTGATAAGTAGAATAAATCTTTTCAATTTCCTGACTACTAGCAAAATAATCTTCCCAATTATCATAATCTTCCTTTTTAACAATAGCATTCTCTTGATTTAAAGAATCTTCATAAGTACCATAGAAATGACTAGTTAATTCACAAATATCACTACAATAATCCCCGAACATTTTATGCATTTTTACTTCATATAAGATTTCACCATTTGCCTTCTTTAATTTTTCTATGGAAATTGGATAAGCATATTTATCGTATATAACAGGAAGAGCTCCATGTGCATGAATATTTGAACTATATCGATATACCCCAGTCTCAGAATCATATTCAAATATTGGTTTATTGTCTATTGGACATAAAATATCTTCATTTTTTATATCATCATTACCAAAATATCTCTTATAAAACTCGACTACATCAGCTCCGGATACCGTCTTTCCTTCAGTATAAAAAAGCAAGTTTCTATCAAACATCTCATCTGTTTCAACAACAAACCACAACTTTTCTTGATTAGTTAACAAAGACTCTTTATACGAACCCAGCTTATCAAAATAAGCATAGGCCTTTGTCTTATATACTAAACTAACACCTTCATCACTAGTAAGAACAATTTCTTCCCTACTTACTACCCTATCCACTAAAAGCCATTTAAAAAAGAGAATAAGCACAATGAAAGCAATCACACCAAGAATAACAAACAGTATTTTTCTTTGATCAAATTGACGTTTTTGACGTTCTTTTTTCTTTTTCCTTCTCATAAATCCTCCATTTTTATCTTTGTTTCAAATCGATTTCATTATGTATTAAAGTCAAAAATTCTGCTATGGTTACTGTCGTAGTCAATTGTTCTCCGTGTTTTCTATAGCTAATAGTTTTATTTTCTTTTTCTTGATCTCCAAGTATTAAACTATAAGGAATTTTTCTTGTCTGTGATTCTCTCATACGGTAACTAAGCTTTTCATTACGACTATCCAAATCCACTCTAATACACTCACTCTTTAATAAATCGTAAATCTCATTTGCATAATCTAAATGAAATTCTGGATTAACCGGAATAATATTAATTTGAGTTGGTGATAACCACAAAGGAAATGCTCCTTTAGTCTCCTCGATAATAAAAGCTGAAAACCTATCAAAAGTTCCAAATATAGCTCTATGAAGTACTACTGGTACTTGTTTTTCACCATTCTTATCAATATAACTTAATCCAAATCTTCTAGGCAATAGAAAATCTAATTGACAAGTAGAAAGTGTTACTTCTGGTCCTACAGCTGGTTTTACTTCGACATCTAACTTAGGCCCATAAAATGCAGCTTCTCCTACGGCTTCATAATATTTGCATCCTAATTCATTTAATACCTCTCGCAACTTATCTTCCGCCATATTCCACATTTCATCATCATCAAAATATTTTTCTTTATCCTCTTTATCACGAAGAGATAATCTAAATTTGTAATTTTGAATACCAAAATCTTTATATACATCTAAAATAAGTGATACTACTTTTTTAAATTCTTCCCCTATTTGGTCAGGTCTTACAAATAAATGCGCATCATTTTGACACATACATCGAACACGTTCTAATCCTTTTACCGCTCCACTGGCTTCATAACGAAAATCAGTTGCAAATTCTCCTATTCTAATTGGTAGTTCTCGATAGGAATGCAATTTATTTCCATAAATTAGCATATGATGTGGACAGTTCATTGGACGAAGAACAAACTCTTCATCATCTACCTTCATAGATGGAAACATATTTTCTTTGTAATGATCCCAGTGCCCTGAAGTCTTGTATAAATCGACCGTTCCCACACATGGCGTATACACATGCATATATCCCATTTTTTGTTCTTTCTCATAGATATAGTTTTCTAATTGTTTACGAATAATAGCTCCATTTGGTAACCATAAAGGCATACCCTTTCCTACCAAATCATGAGACATAAAAATCTCTAAATCTTTACCTATTTTACGATGATCTCTCTCTTTTGCTTCCTCTAATTCTTTCAAATAATTATTCAATTCTTCTAGAGTTTCAAAACATACGCCATAAATTCTTTGAAGCATCTTATTTTTAGCGTCACCTTTCCAATAGGCCCCACTAAATTTAATCAGTTTAAAATATTTTAGCTCTTTTACTGACTCTACATGTGGTCCACGACAAAGATCCGTAAAATCTCCCTGTGTATAACAAGAAATAACCGTATCACTCTCATCCATTCTAGATATTAAATCTATCTTATAAGGATCATCTTTAAACTTTTCTAAAGCTTCTTCTTTCGTTAATTCACTTCTTACTATTCTCTTACCATCTTTAGCAAGTTTCTTCATTTCTTTTTCAATTCTTGCTAAATCTTCTTCTTTAATTACTTCATCACCTAAATCAATATCATAATAGAAACCTTCTTCTATTACTGGACCTACCCAAAATAAAGCATTAGGATATAAATGTTTTACTGCTTGTGCTAATAAATGCGCACAAGAATGATTCATAATACTTAATCTTTCATTTTCTTTAATATTTATCATTTATGTTCTCCTCTCTTAAGTATAAGAGTTTTAGCATACTCCCTTTTAACTTTGCTTTCTTCTCTTGTCAAATCGTCACTAGATTTTCTATTTTCCATAAAATACAAATATTGCTTTAATTTTAAATCGAATAAAGCTTGTCTCAATCTTTCTTCCTCCGTCATTTTTCTTCACCCCCTAAAAGAAAACCCCTGTTAGAAATTCTAACAGGAGTGCATTGCACGGTACCATCCATCATTTTACTCAACTATTTTAACGGTATTCTCCGGAAATCTCTTTCGAGCTCTGCTAACAAGTAGTAACTTACATACTATTTTATTATCTTTCACCAAACGATAACTCTCTTTAAAAAAATCATATATAAGTATTGTCTTGTATCACTGCATTTATATCTAGATTATAGCACATTTTTCC
>CASFCU010000012.1 GCA_949293285.1 uncultured bacterium | reverse complement strand
TCTTTTTGTTAGAATATCAGTTATTGAAAGATGGGGATTTTATTTTATGAAAAAGATATCAAAAGGAAAATTGCTTTCTATTGTGTATGCCACGTTGTCCGATTCTGGTAAAAGTAAAATTACAATAAATGAACTTGATGGAATATTGTATGTGATTTCTCAATTGGGCAATAGGGACTATAAAGATAATTTTTTAGATAATGAATGGTTTCTTGAAGATTTTCTTTATAATGACTTTGTTCAATTTGTATCAGAAGATGATGTAATTTCTTTCTTTGTTCCTGATTCGGAAAAAGTAAAATTAAAAAAGATGCATTCATTCTTTTACAATTTTGTAGAAAGTGCAGTTTTATTTGTTGATACAGCAAAGAATTTATCTAAAGGTGAGTATCCAGCTGCAAAGTTATTAACTTCTTCTCCAGATGGGATATATGATTTGATGTGCCCAGATTATGATAGAACATTTGAACATTATGATGGAAATATTCTTTTTACCGATGGAGATATTAGACACTTGATAAATGAAAGTGTTTGGTTATACGGAAATATTAGAAAAATGGAAAAGGTAGAGGTTTCTAATTCCACTTATTCTATCCTTTTAACTGTCCAAGATGGGAAAATTACAGATATGGGAATTAGATGTAATCGATTGCAAGAAAATCATCTCGAGGGGGAAGTTTTTAAAGTTGTGAAAAATATAATCAGTGACTATAAACAGGTAGGGGAAAATTCTCCGAAAAAATATATTCTTAGAAAGCATTAGAGGGAGTTTATGGAATCGTATTATTTTCATCGTTTTCGAAATTATAACATAGAGACGTTAATTCAAGTATTGAATTCTGGTTTTATTTTGCCTAGGTGCATGATGAGTAACCCTCCTGTTGATAAAAACAATATATTTAATGGAGATCAGTGGATATCTTTAACACAAAAGACATTGATGGATGAGGGTATGTGTTATTATTTTAGATCAGCTTATAATGAACTTGTTCCGGGAAATGTATGTGTAGTTATATCGTCAGATATCGAAGGGGTAGTGTTTACTAATTATGTTAGGTGTGAATGGGCATTTTCTCAAGAAGAAAAGGAAAGAATTTTTTTCAATGATGGAATAGAAAGATTTTCTTATTATTTGGATGAGGTGCAAACAAATATTCCTATTCCTGTTAGTAAGTTTATAGCTATTGGCTATCCAATTTCTCATTTTAAAGAAAGCAAGAGTGATAGAGAAATTATTTTAGATATAAAAACGATTGAGTCTGCTATTTTAAAAAGTGGAATTGATATTCCTATATTGGATTCTACTTCGTATTGTTTTGCGGATGACTCCAAACAGATGGAACTTTCAAAGAGAAAAATTCTCGAGGTAAAAGATAAATTAGGAAATTCTATCTAGGTGTGTTATTATATTATTGTTATGCTATTTAATACAATGAAAATATTAAGAGTTGCTAGATAATATTTTTAAAATATGGGTACAATAAGAAAGTAGTGATATCAGATACTACTTTTTGTTTACTAATAGAAAATTTTATTGTATTATAATAACTGTAATTGAGTGTAGGTGATAATGTGAAAAATACAAAGATAGTATTTGTAGATTTGGACGGAACATTAAAAGATAGTAATAAAAAAATAAGTATGAGAAATAAGAGAATTTTTGAAAAATTAGCTGATATTGGCATTGTCGTAGTATTTACGACAGGAAGACCTCTTTCTTATACGATTTCTCTTAGTAAGCAGTTTTCATCTAGTAATTATGTTATTTCTTCTAATGGTGCTGAAATTTATAATTATTCAAATGGCAATGTTATATATCATAATAGATTATCAAGGGAAAATATCAATAAGCTAAAAGAATTAATTAAAAAATATCAATTATTTTTTATTGCTAATTGTTTGACTCAGGCATATACTAATAAGACTTTTGATGATCCTGGGAAAAAGATAGTTCATTCCGTGGATGAAATAACAGATCTAAACATATCACAATTAATTGTCGAATCTTACGATGAAGAAGTAATGAGACTTTTTAAAAATGATATATCAGGTATTTCTGGTATAAAGATATCCAATAAATCTAGATCTAGTGGTGCTAGTGCTAGTGATCAAATTCTTTTTTATGACATAACAAATTCTGATGTTTCAAAAGGAAATGCTGTGAAGATTTTATGTGATTATTTAAACATAGATATAAAAAAGACGATGGCAATTGGAGACTCTGACAATGATATCGAAATGCTGCAGACAGTAAATGTTAAAGTTGCTATGAATAATGCTACAGAAGCTCTGAAAAAGGAGGCAAACTTTATTACTCTTTCTAATGATGAGGAAGGGGTAGCGGTTATTTTAGAGCGTTTGTATAATGAATTAACTTGTTAGAGAGGATGGTGGAGAATGATTACGATGAAAAAAGAAGATAATAATGATTTGAAAAAAGTGGTAGATAATATTAGAGCACTTGGGATTGATATGATAGATCAAGCTCAGAGTGGTCATCCTGGTATTGTTTTAGGTGCAGCGCCAATTATAACGACTTTATATGCTAATCACATTAAAGTGGATGTAAAAAACGATAAATGGATTAATAGAGATCGTTTTGTTTTATCAGCGGGACATGGTTCGGCCCTTCTTTATTCTGTTTTGTTTATGGCAGGCTATGATATTGCTTTTGATGAAATTAAGAGATTTAGGCAATTAGATTCTATTACTCCGGGTCATCCTGAGTTTGGTGTTACTAAAGGTGTTGATGTATCTACAGGGCCTTTGGGGGAAGGCTTAGCAACGGCTGTGGGAATGGCGGTTAGTGAATGTTATTTAAGACAGCATTTCGGAAAGAATTTGATTGATTATTATACTTATGTTCTTTGTGGTGATGGAGATTTGATGGAAGGAATCAGTTATGAAGCATGTTCTTTAGCTGGGTTATTTGAATTAAATAAATTGATTGTTTTATATGATTCTAATGATGTAACACTCGACGGGGCACTTTCGAGTTCATTTAATGAGAATATAAAGCAAAGATTTGAGGCAATGAATTGGAATTATATTTTGGTATCTGATGGTGAGAATCTAGATTCTATTGATGATGCTATTCAAAAAGCTAAGAGTCAAACCATGAATAATAAACCTACTATTATAGAAATTAAAACGACAATTGGTAAATATAGCAAGAATGAAGCAACGTCTATTGTTCATGGTACACCATTGGAGGAAGAGGATATTAGAGAAATAAAAAATAAACTCGGTTTAAGGGAGGTTCCTTTTACGATTTCCTTAGAGGCTAAAAATAGTTTTCAGGAGATGATAGAATCGAGAAACCGTTCCAAAATTGAGGAATGGGGTGAATTTGTTTCAAAATTAAGTGTAGAAGAAAAGGAAGAGTTTGAGTTATTGCTTCATAATAAGATGCCTATAAAAATAAAGGACATTTATTATAATTTTCCTTCTGATGGTAAAGATTCTACTCGAAGTGTTTCTGGAAAGGTGATTAATTCTATTGCTAATAGTTATCCTTTTTTAATAGGAGGAAGTGCGGATGTTTCTAAGTCGACTACTGCTAGAATTAATAATACTTTGGACTTTAGTTCTAATACATCTAGTGGTAGAAATATCAACTTCGGTGTTAGAGAAAATGCTATGGCAGCTATTGCAAATGGAATTGCACTTTCTAATCTTACTCCTTTCGTTTCTACCTTCTTTGCTTTTTCTGATTATTTAAAGCCGGGACTTAGAATGAGTGCACTTATGGATTTACCGGTTATCTATGTGTTTAGTCATGATTCTATAGCCGTGGGAGAAGATGGACCTACGCATCAGCCTGTAGAGCAATTGACTGCATTAAGAGCAATTCCTAATTTTGATACTTATCGTCCTGCTGATGCTAATGAAGTAATTGGAACCTATAAGGCTATTTTGGAGTTAAGAAAACCAGCTGCTATTATTTTGGGAAGGAATAAAGTTCAAATTCAAGAATCTACAAGTAGTAGTGAGGTAATTAAAGGAGCTTACATTGTAAAAAAGGAACTAAAAAAGTTAGAAGCTATTATTATAGCTACTGGGGAAGAATTAGAATTAGCTATGAAAATATATAATAATTTACTAGAAAAAGGATATGGAATCCGTTTGGTAAGTATGCCATCTATTTCACGATTTGAAAAAAATGATGAAAAATATAAAAGAGAAATTTTACCAGATCATATCAAAACATTTGTAATTGAAGCTTCTTCCTCATTATCTTGGTATAAATATGTTAAGAGTGATGATTTTTTATTTACTATTGATAGTTTTGGAGAAAGTGGAAAAAGAGAGGATGTTTTACGAAAGTATGGATTTACAGTAGAAAAGATACAGGGACAAATAGAGAGATTGTTAAGATAAGCAAAATATATTTTTTGCTTTTTTTTGACAAAATTTTCTTTTTTCTTTTTGTATTATGATATTGGTGATGATATGAGAATATATTATGCATTTAAGATAAAAAATGAATTTTATGAAATATATAGGGAAACTCCGAGTGTACTTTATAGTTTTTTAAATCAACTGTATCATTTTAAAAAAGAGGATTTAGATTATGGTAATAACTTATTTAGACAAATTGTTAATATTTTCGATAAGGAAGAGCTCGATAAACGTCTTTTTATAAAACTTCACAATAAAATGAAGTATTGTAAAAGGGGAGATGAACATATAATCAATAATCTTTATAGAGATGAAGTTAGTATTATGAAAATAAAAAGAAGTTATATTATTATTAATTCTAATAAAAATTGTACAGAATTTTTTGACTTTTTAAAGGAAGAGGAGGAACATGTATTTGTTTGTGATTTTATAAATCATGATTATTTCTATGTTAATGAATTGAAAATGCTTGTATAATTTTTAGATTTTTAGTATATTATGTACAGGAGATGATAACATGGAATTATTTTTGGATATATTGAAAATATTAGGAATCCTTATAGTAGGAATAGTCATTGGATTTTTTATAGCAAAAAGGTATATGATGAAATACTTAAAGAAAAATCCACCGATTAATGAGGAGATGATTAAGGCATTGATGATGCAGATGGGAAGAACGCCTTCTCAAAAACAAGTTAATCAAATGATGAAACAGATGGAAAAATATATGTAACTACTTGTTTATAGGATAAATTATGGGATCTAGAGTGCTTGGCACTCTTTTATTAAATTTAAATCAATTATAATTGACTAATGTTTTAAAATATGATAACATCTTATGTGTTTGTAGCCTCTATAGCTCAAACCGCATTGAAAAGGTTGAAACATTCGTGTACCTTAAAAGCGAGTCAGAATTATGAAAAAGGAGGAGACGTATGAAAGCTGTTATTAAAGTTGGTGGAAAACAGGTTTTAGCATCTTTAGGTGATACTATTTATGTAGAGAAGATTAATGGAAACGTTGGAGATACTGTTAGATTTAACGAAGTATTAATTCTTGATACAAAAGTAGGTAATCCTTATGTTGATGGTGCTGTTGTTGAGGGAAAGATTGAAAAACATGGTAAAAAGAAGAAAATCTTAGTGTTTAAGTATAAACAAAAAGATAGATCAAATCGTCGTACCCATGGACACAGACAACCTTACACAAAAGTTACTATTACAAAAATTGAAGGATAATAATGATAAAGGTAAAAGTATCAAGTGAAGGAGAAAGACTGAAGAATATTCTTATTACTGGACATGCTTGTTATGCGGAGTATGGTAAGGATATCGTCTGTAGTGCCGTTTCTAGTATTGTCACTACATCAGTGAATGCTATTCTTTCGTTTGATAAAAATTATATTTCTTATGAAGAATTGAAAGACAAATTTTCTATAACGATTCATTTACATAATGAGATAGTTGATCGTTTGATTGGTAATATGCTCAATATGTTAAGAGAAGTAGAAAATAATTATCCTAAAAATATTAAAATTAGAAAGGAGAACTTATGAATATGTTAAAGTTAAATTTGCAGTTGTTTGCTCACCATAAAGGACAAGGGTCAACATCTAATGGACGTGATTCAGCTGGTCGTAGATTAGGTGCTAAAGCTAGTGATGGAGAATTTGTTACTGCTGGGTCTATTTTATATCGTCAAAGAGGAACAAAAGTTCATCCTGGGGTAAACGTTAAAAGAGGTAGTGATGATACTTTGTATACAACAGTAGCAGGTATTGTTAAATTTGAACGTTTTGGCAAAGATGGTAAGCAAGTAAGTTGCTATCCTACTGCAGAATAGTTTTGAATGAAGTAGCATTTTTTGCTATTTTTCTTTTTTTCTTTATTAAGAAAGAGCAAGGTTCATCTTATGATGAATTCTTTTTAGCAAATAATTTACATTTTCAAATTCAATTTATTTCATTCTTTTGTTTTAAAAAGGACATATGCTATAATAACGGTACTTGAGGTGATAATATGAGTATATTAATAAGTGATTATGATGGAACATTTGCTAATGGAGAAAGTAATATTAGAATGAATTGTCAGGTAATTCATTCCTTTTTGAAAGATGGAAATATGTTTGTTTTATCTAGTGGAAGAAGTTATGATTCACTTTTAAGAAAAGTAAGGGATTATGGCATTCCTTATAGTTATTTGGCCACGGCTGATGGAAGTTATTTGTTTGATTCAAATGGGAATTTGTTACTTTCTCATAAGGTGTCACATGATATTGTAGAACGAGTGATACAATTAAAAAATATGAGTAATTGTAAAAGAATGGATTATGCTTATGAAAGAGAATATTCTTCTTTTTATAAAGAAAAGGAGAATTTCAGTAGTGTATCATTAGTGATTGATAGACAGGATATTACTTCTAGTTTTGTTGAGGCTTTTTCTACTTTAAAAAAAGAAAATACTGCGTATGATTATTGTATTTACGGATACGAAGATGAATTTTATTTTATGGTAAAGGCAAGGGGGATATCTAAAAGTAGTCCTATTTTATATTTACAGAAGAAACTTTTAATCCCTAAAGAGGAAATCTATACTGTTGGAGATAATTTAAACGATTTAGAGATGATTAGAGATTTTAATGGATTTGTAATTGGTGATAATGAAGATTTGTTTAAAGAAGCTTTAGATAGATATGATTCCGTTCATTCTTTGGTAGGAGATATTGCAAAAAAGAAGGTTAAGAGGAGGTTTTAGTATGTTTGTAGATGAGGTGTTATTGCATGTGGAGGCTGGTCATGGTGGAGATGGCTCTCTTGCTTTTCGTCGTGAGAAATATATTCCTATGGGTGGACCATTTGGTGGTAATGGTGGAAAAGGTTCTGATATAAAATTTGTAGTAGATGAGGGATTACATACTTTAATAGATCTACGTTATATGAAAGTAATTAAAGGAAAAAAAGGAGAAAACGGTTCTGGAAAAAATCAAAATGGAGCTAATGCTGAGGATGTGGTAATCAAAGTACCGCAGGGAACCGTTATAACAGATAATGATACTGGGTTGGTTTTAGCAGATTTAAAAAAGAAAAATGATGAGGTGGTAGTGGCTTTCGGCGGAAGAGGAGGAAGAGGAAATACCGCTTTCAAGACCCAAAGTAATCCTGCTCCTAATTTTGCAGAAAATGGAGAACCTGGGGAAGAGAGAAATTTGAAAATTGAATTGAAGCTTCTAGCAGATGTTGGACTAGTTGGTCTTCCTAGCGTTGGAAAGAGTACCATTATATCTATGGTGTCCAAAGCAAAACCTAAAATTGCTGCTTACCATTTTACTACTCTTACTCCGAATTTAGGGGTAGTAAAAACAAAGAGTGGAAGAAGTTTTGTACTTGCTGATTTGCCGGGGCTTATTAAAGGCGCATCTTTGGGAGAAGGGCTTGGAGATAAATTCTTGAAGCATGTTGAAAGAACTAGAGTAATTGCTCATGTAATTGATATGAGTGGTTTTGAAGGAAGAGATCCTTATGATGATTATCTTACAATTAGAAATGAACTGAAGGCATTTAATGAGAAAATATTGGATAGACCAGAAGTGATTATTGCCAACAAAATGGATATGGAATCTTCTTTAAAAAAACTAGAAGAATTCAAAAAGAAAGTGAAGGATGTTCCTATTTTTGAAGTTAGTGCCATTAACAATGAAGGATTGGAAGTGGTTATGGAAAAATTAGCTGATTTGCTTGATTCGATTCCAATAGAGCCTTTATATGAAGAAGAACAATTTGAGTCATATGTACTGTATCAGTTTAAGAAAGAAGAACCTTATACTATTGAAAAGGAAAACGATGTTTGGATTATTAAAGGAAAAGAAGTAGAAAAACTTTTAAAAATGACTAGGTTTAATACGGAAGAAGCAACAGCAAGATTTGCAAATAAATTAAGAAAGATGGGAATCGATGATAAATTAGTAGAGTTAGGTATTTGTAAGGGTGATAAAGTAAGAATATTGGATTATGAATTTGAATTTCAGTAGGAGTTTGAATATGATTTTTCAGTACGTTTTTCAGTAAAAAAATTATTAGAAAAAGAAGGAATATGAATATGAAAAAATTTGAGAATCTTCCAGAACCTCTTTCAAAAGAAGAAGAACATCGGTTATTTCAAGAAGTTAATGGGGGCTCTAAAGAAGCTCGAGACGAGCTGATCATTCATAATGTTCGTTTTGTTTTCCATCGAGTAATGCGTTTTCCGAATGGTTCCTATGATATAGAGGACTTAATTTCTATTGGCAATATTGGATTAATAAAGGCAATTGATACTTATGATATATCTAAAGAATTTCAATTTTCAACTTATGCAGCAAGATGTATCGATAATGAAATACTAATGTTTTTAAGAAAAACCAGAAAACACAAGAACATTGTTAGCTTATCTAGTGTGTTTCAGAGTGATAAAGAGGGAAATGAATTAAAATTTGAAGATATTCTTAGTGATGAAATGAACGTAGTAGAGGATTATATGGAGCATGAGACTTGTCAGATTATATGCCAAATCGTAAAAGATTTACCAGACCGTGATAGAAAAGTAATTATGCTTTATTTTGGATTTTATCATGATGAAACTTACAGTCAAAGAGAAATAGCAGATATGATGTCTCTTTCTCAGTCTTATGTTTCAAGAGTGATAAAAAGAGTTGTTAAAAAAATAGGGCAACAATTACGGAAAAAGGGTGTTATAGAATTACATGAGAGTGTAAGTAAAAAGGAGAAAAGAAATGTGATGGGAAGTGAAAACTTATCATCCATTTACGATTATTTTAAAAATTATACTAGAGAACAAGTAAATGAGATGCTATCTAAACTTACTATAGAAGAACGTGCATTAATAACACGACGATATGGAGAAGATTTGGATCATCCTGTTCAAACAAAATTGACTAAATATGAGACCAATAAATTTTATTATTGTTTAGTACCAAAGATGAAAGAATTATTAGATAATCCTTATGGAAAATGGAACCGTTGGAAAAGATTAAAAAGTGAGGATTTTGTTTCTTTTACAACACTACAAGATGAAAAAAAGCCATCTTATGAACAATCTAGTTTACCTTCTTCTCAGTTAGTTGCTGTGGATAATCCAACAGAACCTATTGTTCCATTTTTAGAAATAGAGAGTGGAGAACTAAGAGAAACAACAAAAAAGGTTGTATCAGAATATGACATTACAGAAGTACAAACAGATTGTATGAGTGTAAAGAAAGTATTAAGACGAGATAATAAAAGGAAATAGATGCTTTTTGAAGGTTAGGATTTTTCTTTTTTGAGATTTTTACATCGATATGTTAGATTTCATTTTATTAATAAAAGAGTTCGTGACTTTCTTTTTTTTTTATGATAAAATTTCTCTAGGTGAATTGTATGAGAAATAGAAGTGAATTAAGAGAAATTGCAATGAAAGTTTTGTATCAAGTGTATATATATGAGGATACAGATTCTGAGTTTGATATCCATCAATTGATAAAAGAACAATTAGAGATAGAAAATGATTTTGTAAATGATCTTGTAAAAAATGTGATAGTCCATCAGAAAGAGATTTCAACTCTTGCCAATAAATATTTAATTGATTGGAACATAGATAGATTAAGTAAAGTGGATAAAGCAATATTGAGTATTGGAATATATGAGTTAATTTATACAGAGACTCCTAGTGTCGTTGCTATTAATGAGGCTATTGAGTTATCTAAAAAATATAGTGACGAAAAAGTAACAAAAATGTTAAATGCCACCTTGGATAAAATATATCATGATGGTGAGGCAAATGAATAATAACTATATAACTGTTACTCAACTTAACAAATATATAAAATACAAAATAGATAATGATCAAAATTTGATGAGAATTTATTTAAAGGGAGAAATTTCTAATTTTAAAGCGCATACTAGAGGACATTTGTATTTTACGATAAAAGATGAAAATACTCGTATTAATGCTGTTATGTTTAGTACGTATGCTTCTAAATTAAAGATTACTCCAGTTGATGGTATGAAAGTTTTAGTTACTGGGAAAATAAGTGTATATGAGTCTACTGGAAGTTATCAAATTTATGTAGATTCTATGCAAGAAGATGGAATTGGCAATCTTTATGTTGCTTTTGAAGAATTAAAAAAGAAATTAGAAAAAGAGGGCCTTTTCGATAAGTCCAAAAAGAAACAAATACCTTGGATACCAAAAAAGATTGGAATTATTACCGCACCCACAGGAGCTGCTATTAAGGATATTTTATCTACTTTAAAAAGAAGGTGGCCTATTGCTGAAACTATTCTATTTCCTTGCTTAGTTCAAGGAAAAGATGCTGCTAATGATATTGTAAGAAATATAGAACTTACGAAAAAATATGATTTAGATGTTCTTATTATAGGACGTGGCGGAGGATCGATTGAAGATTTGTGGTGTTTCAATGAGGAAATTGTTGCACGAGCAATTTATGATTTAGATGTTCCCGTAATATCAGCAGTAGGACATGAAATTGATTTTACAATTAGTGATTTTGTAGCTGATTTGAGAGCTCCTACCCCTACAGGGGCAGCGGAAATGGCAGTGCCACACATTAGTGATGTTTTGAATTATCTTAATCAGTTGGAAATAAGGATTATTAATTCAGTGAGTAGTATAATAAAGGTAAAAAAAGAAGAGTTGAATCAATTAGCTAATAGCTACATATTAAAAAATCCTTTGACTATGTATCAAATCAAAGAGGAGAAATTTGACAATCTATTTGAAAGATTGATAAATAATTACAAAAATATCATTAAAAATAATGAAAATAGATTGTCCTTTTTAATAAATAATTTGCAAAATAATATAGTAAATAATTTAAATGATAAAAAGAATAAGTATATACATATTATCAGTAAACTAGAAGTTTTAAATCCCCTTTTAACAATAAAAAGAGGATATTCTATTGTAAAAAAAGAAGGAAAGGTAGTAACTAGCATTAAAAAAATAAAGAAACAAGATCATGTTCAAGTAGATTTTGCTGATGGAACTGTAGATATGGAAGTACTTTAATTGGAGGTAAATATGGTAAAAAAAGAAGAGTTGAATTTCGAAGAGTCATTAAAAAATCTTGAATCTATAGTAAAGGATTTAGAAAGTGGGACAATAGCACTTGATGATGCCATTCATAAATTTAATGAGGCTATGAATCTTGCTAAAATTTGTAATGACAAACTAACTAGTGCTGAAGAAAATGTAAATAAAATTTTAAAGGAAAATGGAAAGTTAGAAGATTTTTCTCTTGAAGAATAACATGCTTTTTCTAATAATTTCCAAGTTTAATAACTATTAGAAGTAGGATAATAATAATGTAGTTTGATTAAAAGGAGATGAATTCATGAATTTTAAGAAAAAACTACTATTATTGTTCTCATTTCTAACGATATTTATTCCAAGTAATATTTTAGCATATTCCGATAAGGTTATTTTAGGTGGAAATAATATTGGGATAACTGTTAATACAAAGGAAATCATAGTCGTGGGCTTTTACAAAGTAAATAATCGATATACAGCAGAGGAATCTGGGATAAAAGTTGGAGATAAAATTACCCATGTAGCAGGGGTAGAAGTAGATAACATTAATGAAATGGTTACATTAATAAATGAAAAAATGTCCAATAATGCTGTTAATATAACTGTGCTTAGAAATAATAAGTATTTGAATTTTGAATTGAATTTAGTAAAGGATGGAAATACTTATAAAACAGGGCTATATATAAAAGATCAAATAACTGGTATTGGTACACTTACCTATATAGATCCGAACAGTAAAATATATGGTGCTCTTGGGCACGAGATAACTAGTTCTTTTAATAATAGCTTAGTGGATATCAGTGATGGTAAAATATTCAAAGCAGATATTACAGGAAATACTAAAAGTACAGTTACGGAAACTGGTGAGAAAAATGCAACATTCGATTCTAGTAAGATATACGGTACTATAGAAGAGAATACTGTGAAAGGAATTTATGGTATTTATACGGATATAATGGATGAAAGTAAATTGATTGAAGTAGCCAAGAAAGAGGAAGTTGAGTTAGGTAGTGCTCAAATATATACTGTATTGAAGGGAAATGAAATAGAGAAGTTTGATATTAATATTATTAAGATAAATGATAATACTACAACTAAAAATATTTTGTTTGAAATTACTGATAAGAGACTTATCGATGAAACGAATGGTGTTATAAAGGGGATGAGTGGAAGTCCTATTGTTCAAAATGATAAATTAGTAGGAGCTATTACTCATGCTATCGTAAATGATACTAATAAAGGATATGGGATATTTATCACAACGATGTTAGAAGAAGGAGAAAATTAAGAGACTGAAGTCTCTTTTAAAGTGGAATGAAAATTGACAAATGAAAATATATATGCTAGTATAAACTCAAAGAAAGGAGAAGGGATTTTATTTTGAGAAAAGATATATTACCAAAAGTCTTTGGATGGATGTTTTTAGGATTAGTTGTAACCTTTGTAGCAGCATATACTGTATCATTGAATACAAATATGTTAGAGAACATTTATTCTGGTGGTACTTATTGGATATTATTAATAGTAGAACTAGTATTAGCTGGAGTTTTATCCGTTAGAATAAGAAAGATGAAAGGTGTTACTGCAACCTGTTTATATTTGTTTTATACCTTTTTGACAGGGTTAACGTTTTCATTTATATTTGTAGCCTATGAAATGTCGTCAATTATTTTTATTTTTTTAGTTACTGCAATATTGTTTGGTATATTTGCTATTATAGGTAAGTTTACAAAGATGGATTTATCGAGAATAGGTACTTATTTATTTATGGGATTACTTGGAATATTGATATTGTATGTAGTAAATATATTTATAGCAAATGAGACTTTAGATATGGTGGCATGTATTATCAGTATCGTTATATTCTTGGGATATATTGCATATGATGTGCAAAGAATATTGAGAAGTGATTATCAAATAGAAGATAGAAATTTAGCAATTATTGGTGCATTTTCGTTGTATCTAGATTTTATTAATATATTTATTGATTTGTTGAATCTTTTTGGTAACTCTAAAGATTAAATGATTGTTAAAGGTAATATGCATATTACTTTTTACTTTAAAAGGGAAATATCAAATTATGAAAAATAGTTTTGATATTTTTTTTGTTAAAATTAGGAGTCATCATCTCTATTTTAGTACTTTAGTGTTAATACAATTTTTTGTTTTTAAAAAAAATTAGCAATCATAGTTTTTAAAAAAAATTAGCAATCATATATTGACAAGTGCTAAGCATAATATTATAATGTATCTAGCACTGTGATAAATGAAGTGCTAGGAGGTGCTATGTGTTAACCAGTAGACAAAATGAAATACTGAAATTGATTGTTTTAGAATATATTAAACTTGCAAAACCAGTTAGTTCAAACTTGATATGTGATAGGTTAAAATGTTCTAGTGCAACCATAAGAAGTGAAATGGCGGTTTTAGAGTCTTTTGGACTTTTAGAGAAGACTCATACTTCTAGTGGAAGAGTTCCTAGTGAAGAAGGTTATAGATATTATGTTGATCATTTGATGAAATTAAAAGAGATTAGTGCAGAGGATATGCTTAAACTTCAATTGATTTTTAATAATAACCAGTTAGAATTATCTGATTGTCTTAAGAAAAGTTTGGAGATTGTATCAGATATTACTAATTATACTTCTGTTGTTTTGGGAACAAAGTCACATGAGAATACGTTGAAAGAAGTAAACGTAGTACCCCTAACAGATACCTCTATGACAGTGATAGTAATTACTGATAAAGGATTTGTTGAACATAAAACTATAAATGTTCCTGGTATCAGTTTAGAAGAAGTGAAAAAAACAGTAAATTTAATAAATAATCTTATTATAGGAACGCCAATCGATGAAGTATCATCTAAATTGGAATTTGAAGTAAAACCGATAATTGGCAATTACGTAAAAGAGCATGAAAGATTGTATAATGTATTCTATAATGTATTTACTAATTTTACTACGACTAACATTGATGTGGTTGGTAAAAAGAATATTCTTAAACTTCCAGAGTTTAGTAGCGTAGAAAAAGTGCGTGAGATTATGGATAAGTTAGATGATGAGAATATTGAAAATATTGTAGAAGAAGATGATGAGAATAATATTAAAGTGTATATTGGAAAAGAAAGTAATATTGATGACGATGTTACAATGATTAAGACAAAATATAAAACAGATAAAGAAGAAGGGACAATTGCAATTATTGGGCCGAAACGTATGGAATATGATAGAGTTGTCAATCTATTAGAGTTTATTAAAAATAATATTGAGAAAAAGTAAGGAGAGAGTATGGAAGAAAACAAGAAAAAGGAAGAGGAAATGAAGGATGAAAATAATGTGCCTAATTCTGGTAGTACAAATGCTTCTAATGAATGTGTTTGCAGTGAAGGAGATAGTTGCAATAATAAAGAAGATGAATTAAAAAAGCTAAAAGATATCATTATAGAAAAGGATAATAAAATTAAGTATCATCAGGCAGAACTTATTAATTATAGGAAAAGAAAAGATGAAGAAACGTCGAATATGCTCAAGTATGCAAATCAGGATTTGATATTGGAGTTGATTCCTATAGCAGATAATTTTGAAAGAGCAATTAAACTTGATGATAATAATCTTAATGATGAGCTTTCAAAGTTTTTAGCTGGTTTTAAGATTTTGTATTCTCATTTGATGAATACTTTGAAAAAGTTTGGTGTTGAAGAGATTAAAACTGTCGGAGAGATGTTTGATCCTATGATGCATGAGGCATTGATGGTATCAGAAGATAAAGAAAAACCGGATGATGTTGTTCTGGAGTGTTTACTTAAAGGATATACATTAAAAGGAAAAGTGATAAGACCTGCAAAGGTTGTAGTAAATAAATTAAATTAAGAGGAGGATTTGATAAATATGAGTAAAATAATTGGTATAGATTTAGGTACGACTAATAGTTGTGTAGCTGTACTAGAAGGTGGAGAAGCAAAGGTTATTCCTAATCCAGAAGGGGGAAGAACTACACCATCTGTCGTAGCTTCTAAGAAGGGAGAGAGAATAGTTGGTGATGCTGCTAAGCGTCAGGCAATTACGAATCCTAATACGGTATCTTCTATTAAAAGATTGATGGGTACTAGTAAGAAGGTAGAACTTGATGGAAAGAAATATTCACCTGAGGAAATTTCAGCTATGATTTTAAGTTATATGAAAGATTATGCTGAGAGTTATCTTGGAGAGAAGGTTACAAAGGCAGTTATTACAGTTCCTGCTTACTTTAACGATTCACAAAGACAAGCAACAAAGAATGCTGGAAAGATTGCTGGGCTTGAGGTTGAAAGAATTATCAATGAACCAACTGCAGCAGCTTTAGCTTACGGTCTTGATAAACAAGAAAATGCACATACTGTTTTGGTATATGATTTAGGTGGTGGTACTTTCGATGTATCCGTAATGGAACTTGGTGATGGGGTGTTCGAAGTTAAAGCTACTGCTGGAAATAATCATTTAGGTGGAGATGATTTCGATCAAAAAATTATGGATTACCTAATCAGTGAGTTTAAGAAGGAAAATGGTGTTGATTTATCTAAAGATAAAATGGCAATGCAAAGATTAAAAGAGGTTGCTGAAAAAGCTAAGAAGGACTTGTCAGGTATGACTTCTACTCAGATTTCTGCACCATTTATATCACAGAGTGATGATGGACCACTACATCTAGATGTTACACTTACTCGTGCTAAATTTGAAGACTTGATTAGTGATCTTGTGGAATCTACTCTTGAACCAGTTCGTCAAGCTATTAAGGATGCAAAGATTAAAAAGAGTGATATTGATAAAGTATTGTTAGTTGGTGGATCTACACGTATCCCAATGGTACAAGAATTAATTAAAAAAGAACTTGGTAAAGAACCATCACGTGAAGTTAACCCAGATGAAGTAGTTGCTATGGGTGCTGCTATCCAAGGTGGAGTATTAACAGGAGAAGTAAACGATATCGTATTATTGGATGTTACACCATTATCACTTGGTCTTGAAACATTAGGTGGTGTAATGACTGTATTAATTCCTAAAAATACGACAATTCCTACTAGTAAAAAGCAAGTATTCTCAACAGCAGCAGATAATCAACCAGCAGTAGATATTCACGTATTACAAGGTGAGCGTCCTATGGCTCAGGATAATAAAACTTTAGGTAACTTTCAATTATCTGGAATTCCTGCTGCCCCACGTGGTGTACCACAAATAGAGGTTACTTTTGATATCGATGCTAATGGTATTGTCAATGTTAAAGCAAAAGATTTAGGAACCAATAAGGAGCAAGCTATTACTATTACTGCAAGTACAAATTTAACTGATGAAGAAATAGAAAAAATGGTAAAAGAAGCTGAAGCTAATAAAGAAGAAGATAAAAAACGTAAAGAAGAAGCTGAGCTAAAAAATGATGCAGAACAGTTGGTTTTCCAGACTGAGAAATCTTTAAAAGACTTAGGAGATAAAGTAGATAAAAAAGAAAAAGAGGAAACTTTGGATTTAATTAAAGACGTAAAAGATGCATTAGAGAAAAATGATATTGATGAAATCAAGGAGAAGAAAGAAAAACTAGAAGAGAAAGCAATGGCATTAGCTACGAAGGTATATGAGAATATCCAAAAAGAAAATAATAATTCTGAAAGTCAAGAAGAAGAAAAAAAGGATAAAAAGAAAAATGATGATGATGTAACTGAAGCTGAATATGAAGAAAAATAATATTAAAGATGAGAAGTTCTAGTAGAGGCTAGAACTTCACTTCTATAAAAGGAGAAAATTATGAGTGAAATTAAGAATAGAAGTGAAGTAAGTAGTGAATATCAATGGGATTTGACAGCTATATATAAAGATGAAAATGAATTCCAACAAGATATAGATAAGATATTAAGTCAACTCGATATTTTATCTAGTTATGAAGACAGTATGTTAAATAGTGGTAAGGATTTATATGAGGTAACAACTAAGATTTTAGAATTATCTAGAATCGTTGAGAAAATCTATGTTTATGCTCATTTAAAGTATAATGAGGATATAACTCTTGCTTCATCCATACAATTGTTGGATAAAGCAACTAATTTAAATATTAAGTTTACACAATCTATTTCTTATTATGATTCTAAATTATTAAGTGTTAGTTATGAAAAGATTGAGAAGATGTATGATGAATATCCTGGGTTAAGAGAGTATGAAATCTATTTTAAAAAGAGTTTTAGATTTCAAAAGTACATGTTGGGTGAAAAAGAAGAAAAATTACTATCGGAATTACAGAAGACATTTTCTGATACTGAGTCAATTTTTGTTAATTTAACAGATTCAGATATCGACTTTGGACATATTAAGGATGAAGATGGTAAGATAGTAGAACTTACTAATACTAATTTTAGTAAATATATTAAGTCTAAAAATAGAGAGGTTAGAAAAGATGCTTTTACTACTTTGTATACCGTGTATAAGAGATATAGAACTACATTAGCTTCTTGTCTTGAAAAGGAAGTGAAGGCTAGATCGACCTTTGTAAAGATTAGAGGATATAAAAATAGTTTAGATGCTGCTATGTATTCTGATGAATTAAATGAAAGTGTTTATACTTCTTTAATTGAAAGTGTTACTAATGGGCTTGCACCACTATATAAGTATTATAAATTGAAAAAAGAGATTTTGGGGGTTGATGAGTTACATATTTATGATACTTATGCTAATATTATAGAAAAATACGATAAAAAGTATAGTTATGCTGAAGCTAGAAAGATTGTTAATCATGTTTTAAAAGTGTTTGGTGATGAATATTTATCGTATATAAACAAAGCTTTTGATGAAAGATGGATCGATGTCATGCCTAATAAGGGAAAAACTGGTGGGGCTTTTTCTGGAGGAGGATATGATACTTACCCGTATATTCTTACAAATTATCAAGAAGAGTTCGGTGATGTCTCTACTTTAATTCATGAGTTGGGTCATTCTATGCATAGCTATTATTCACGTAAGAATAATCCTTATGTATATAGTGGTTATTCGATTGTAGTTGCAGAGGTTGCATCGACAGTAAATGAATTATTACTTGCAAGATATATTATTGATCATACTAATGATATCGAAGAGAAATTATATATCTTAGATAGGCTTATGGGGCTATTTAAAGGAACGATATACAGACAAACGATGTATGAAGAATTTGAAAAGTTTTTATATGAGAGTGCTGAAAAAGAAGAAAGTTTAACAGCAGATGTTTTATGTGATAAGTTTTATGATTTGAATAAAAAGTATTTCGGTGATGATGTAGTTATCGATGATGAAATACGATATGAGTGGGAGAGAATGCCTCATTTATATTATAATTTTTATATGTATAAATATGCTACTGGATTATCTGCAGCTTGTTACATAGTAAATTCTATTTTATCTAAAGAAAAAGATGCTGTAAAAAATTATATTGAATTTTTAAAGCAAGGTGGCAGAATGGCACCTAATGAAGAGTTAAAAATTACTGGAGTTGATTTAACTAAGAAAGAAGTTTGTGACAATGCAATTAAAATGTTTTCTTCAGTAGTGGATGAGTTTGAAAAAACTTATAATGAGTATAAAAGAAGTGGTGGAGGAAATGAATAAAAAAGATTATTATGAAGTCTTAGGAGTATCAAAAAATGCTACTGAGGCTGAAATTAAAAGTGCATTTAGAAAATTAGCAAAACAATATCATCCTGATGTATCCAAAGAAGAAAATGCCGAAGAAAAATTTAAGGAAATCCAGGAGGCCTATGCAGTATTATCTGATGAGTCTAAGCGTAAGCAATATGATCAGTTTGGTCATGCTGCGTTTGATGGAGCTGGTGGTGCTGGTGGCTTTGGAGGTTTTGATGCTTCCGGCTTTGATTTTAGTGATATTTTCGATAGTATATTTGGATCTGGTTTCGGTTTTGGAGGCTCTAGCCAATCAAGTACTCGTGCTAGAAGTGGAAATGACCGTTTAATGCGTATCAAATTGTCTTTTGAAGAAGCTGTGTTTGGTTGCGAAAAAGAAATTAAACTAGAAGTCAATGAGAAGTGTGATGAATGTAATGGTAAAGGTGGTTTCCATGAACAGACCTGTCCTAACTGTCACGGTAGTGGTACTGTGACTGTAGAGCAAAGAACATTGTTTGGAACTTTTATGTCAAAAACCACTTGTAGTAAATGTAATGGTAGAGGTAAAAGTTACGAAAAAGTTTGTTCAAGCTGCCGAGGTAGAGGAACTATATTAAAGAATAAAACGATAGCTGTTAATATACCTAGTGGTGTAGATACTGGTAATCGATTAAGGTTATCTGGAAAAGGAGAAGCAGGTGTTAATGGTGGAGCTAATGGGGATTTGTATTTGGAATTTGTAGTTTCTGATCATGAGTTTTATAAACGTGATGGAAATGATATTTATCTAAATGTTCCCATTACGATTACTGAAGCTGTGTTGGGGTGTAAAAAAGAGATTCCTACAATTCATGGAAATATAAAGTTATCGATTCCTGCTGGAAGTAACAGTGGTGATAAACAAAGAATTAAAGGAAAAGGAATCGAAAATGAAACTACTAGGAGCAAAGGTGATATGTATATTATCTTAGAAGTTAGAATCCCAAAAAAATTATCAAGAGAACAAAAACGTTTGTTTGAATCTTTGGAAGATACTGATTTGGATGATAATAAAATAAGTGTCTTTGATAGATTTACTAGAAATAATGAGTAAAAAATGGTGATTTTCATCATTTTTTTGTTTGCAGTTTCTGCCTACTCTTCGATGAAATTTCGCAAATTTTTAGACTAAATTCCGTTTTTTAACGAAATTTTTTCTTTTTCATATTAATTACCGTTTTTATAACGATAAACGGAAATAAACTTGATAAAAATTCTAATTTTAACGAATAATTATATAAATTATTCCACGA
>CASFCU010000011.1 GCA_949293285.1 uncultured bacterium | reverse complement strand
GTATTGTGATAATAATGGTAGACCAAGTATAGATCCAATTGTGCTATTTAAACTAGTTTTTATTCAAGCGTTAGATGGAATAAAATCAATGAGACAAACTTGCAAGAAAATAAAAGTAGATGCAGAATACAGATGGTTTTTGGGGATACCATTTGGACAAGATACACCTCACTTTTCAACTTTTTCTAAAAACTATGAAAGAAGATTTAAAGATAGTGATGTATTTGAAAATATTTTTATTAATATTGTTAAACAAGCTGTTAAGTATAATTTGATTGATGGAACTACATTCTATACAGATTCAACCCATAAAAAAGCTAATGCAAATAAAAATAAATATGATGATGAGATTGTAAAAAATATTAAAGAAAGAAGAAAATGGTTGGAAGAAGAAATAAACGAAGAAAGAATTAAAAAAGGAAGAAAACCATTTGAATATAAAGATGAAATAGAAGAAAAGCATATTAAAGTAAGTAAAACCGATCCTGAAAGTGGATATTATCATAGAGATAATAAAGAAAAGGGATTTATGTATTTAGATCATAGAACTGTAGATGATAAATGTAATATTATAGTTGATTGTTACATAACTAAAGGAAATGTTCACGATTCAAATCCATTTGTAGAAAGATGCGAATATATTAAAAATACTTTTAATTTTAATATAAAACAGTATGCAGTTGATTCAGGATATTTAACTTTAGATATAAAAAAGTATTTTATTGAAAATGATATATTTGGAGTATTTGGATATAGAAGATATGGAAGTAGTGAATCAAGACAAGAAAAAAGAAAATATGAATATGTAAAAGAATTAGATGTATATTATGAAAAAGAAACAGGAGAAGTTTTAGAATATAATGGTTTAATTGATAAACTGGGATACAAAAAGTATCAAAATATTGATAAGAAAAAGACAGTTAGAAGACATATACATGAAGAATGGAATGAAACATTTAATAATAATAGATTGTCAGAAAAAGGCAAAAAATTATATCAACAAAGGAAAGAACATGTAGAAAGAAGTTTTGCAGATTCAAAACAAAATCATGGATATAGATATGCTATGTATAAGGGAGTAAGAAAAAACCAACATTACACATGGCTGATTTGTGCTGCCCAAATTATGAAAAATATAGCAATAAAGTAAGAAAAAGTTAATGGGAAACCATTAACAAGACCAAGCTGTTTAACAAAAATCAGAAATTTTATAGAAAATATCATAAATATTCAAAAGTCATTTCAAAAAATTCATTCATAAGAAAACCTCTAGAAAAAATCTAGGGGTTTGTCAACATTCTGAAAAACTTTATGATTTAGTATCATAAAGTTTTTTTAGATATTGATAATAATCTTCAATAGTTTTAAGGATTGCCTCACTAGTGCGGCATTGACAAATTTTGTTTTTCATTTCCTTACTTTCTGGCATTCCTTTTAAATACCAAATAATATGGGAACGAATCTCTAGTAAAGCCAATTTTTCATTTTTGTCACCTTTTAATAATTGATAATGTCTTTTCATCATATTTATTTTATCTACATACGTTGGCTTGGGTATAACTATTTTATTTTCTAAGTATTCAACACATTCCTTTATAAGCCATGGATTACCTAATACTCCCCTACCAATCATAATAGCATCACATTTTGTTTCATCAAGCATTTTTTGAGCATCATAACAACTTTTTATATCTCCATTACCAATTACTGGTATGGAAACATTTTCTTTAACTTCTTTAATTATTTGCCAATCAGCTTGACCGCTATAACCCTGAGCTCTGGTACGAGCATGAATTGCGATAGCTTTAGCTCCAGCTTTCTCACAAATTTTTGCTACTTCTACGGCATTAATGTTTTGATTGTCCCAACCACTACGTATTTTAACTGTTACAGGTACATTCACACTATTAACAACTGCTTTTACTATTTCGTATATCTT
>CASFCU010000010.1 GCA_949293285.1 uncultured bacterium | reverse complement strand
AAAAATTTAGTAAAAGAATTATATTCTATAATTGCTAAATATTTACCGGAGTTATTGACTATGTTTGATAATCTAACTGATGTGAGGCATAAAAGTTATATTACATATACAATGAAAACGATTTGTGTTACCAGACTGTTCCCTTTATTATGTGGAATAACTACTATGACAGATATTTCAACTGATACTTTTAACACTGACAATTGTATTAAAAATATATCTAAAATTTGCAATCAAAGTTTAAAGGAACTTCCCTATTGGGAAACTATACAAGATGTATTTATAAATATTAAAACAGATGAACTTAGAGATATTCAAAAGTATATCATTAAAACTTTGATTCGTTCTAAAATGTTTGATAAATATAAATATGATGGATATTTTCAACTTGTTGTCGATGGATCCGGTCTTTCTAGCCATAGCTATAATTTAAACAATAATTGTATTAAGAAGAAATATAAGGACGGCAAAATTGCCTATTGTAAATATATTTTAGAATGTAAATTAGTAGTCGGAAATATAGTTATTAGTTTGGATAGTGAATGGATAGAAAACGTGGATAACTTAAATGAAAATCAAAAACAAGATTGTGAAACCAAAGCATTTGAACGAATGGCAAAGAGAATTAAAAAAAACTACCCTAAACAAAAATTTATTATTACCGCTGATGCTTTATATTGTACTTCATCTATGATTAAAATTTGTAAGTTAAATAGTTGGAAATATATATTTAATCTTAATGATAGACTAAGAACTGTATTTAAAGATTTTAATGACTATATCGAATACTTTAATGATTGTTCCATTGAAAATTATTTTCTTGATAACAACTACAAATATAAAAGTCATAGATTTAATATCATAAAATTTACTGAAAATAAAGAGAATAAAACTACAAATTTTCATTATATTACCAATCTAAATGTTACTAATCATAATATTAGAAAAATTGTTAATTTGGGTAGAAATCGTTGGAAAATTGAAAACCAAGGGTTTTATAATCAAAAACATAGAATTTTTGATATTACTCATTTGAATTCTAGAAATGACACGGCTTTAAAAAATCACTATTTTTTTATTCAAATTGCTCATACGATAAGACAACTTTTAGAAAGAGGCAATAAAGTAACTAAATTATTAAAACTGAAAATAAAAGAAGTAAGTAACCTTCTCCTAAGCAATCTTACTTCCACAATCTCAGATCTTAATAATTTAGAAACTAACTTTCAATTAAGATTTGATGATTAAATTATACACCATTTGATCTTTGAAATCACTATATTTTAATATAAATTTTTTTGACCGTAGATTTTTTTGACCTGTAAAAATGGTCTTTTTGTCGTATATAAAAAATCGTTCTTTGAGAAGAAAAAAATTAGATAAATTTATTTTTTTTATACTTTATCTAATTTTATTACTTTAACTATTTTTACTCTTTTTCACTGAAATTTTTTACCATAGTTGATTTATTCATATGCATTTTTATTCTTTGATTTTTTATATTATTTAAAAAATATCTTATTACATTTTATGTTGTGTAATTTAAAAATATTATTGATTTTAATAAAAATTCTTTGAATTTTTGATATTTCTTAAATTCGTATAATGCTGCAGTATATCATCATTATATTATTTTATAGTGTGAAGTAAATTTTTAAAGGAGGAAATAGACTTTGTTAACGACAGTTGCTTCTACAGTCACAACTTCTAAATATAAATAGAACTACAAATATTATTATTATTATCCATACCCAGTTTGTTCCATTATCATTAGAACAACATGTATTTGTTGGCCACCAAGGATTATATCCGTACATAAATCATTCTCCTTTCAATATATTCTATTTTAGTATTTCTTAAATTGTAATAGTAATAGCCCTGAATTTTGTTAAATGTAAGAAATATTGAGAAAATTTACAAGAATCTTTTTTATTTCAAATTTTGTCTATAGAATATATTTAATCATTGGCTATAACTTGTATAAAAGAAATTTCTATTCATATATTATTTTTAAGGTGAATAATGAAAAAACAAGAATTTTTTATGGGAGATTTAAATAGTAAAAATTATTTTGAAGGATGGTATTTCAAACAAGTTTTATCTAAGGATAAGAGTATTGCTTTTATACCTGGTATATCTATTGTCAATGGGGAAAAAGAAGCTTTTATTCAAATTATTGAAACTATAAGCAATAAAACATATTATATTCGATATTCTTTTGAAGAAGTTGAACTTGGAAAAAGTTCTTTTTATATAAAAATGGGTAAAAATTATTTTTCTAAAGATAAAGTTAGTCTCGATATAGAAAATGAAATGATTTCTTTAAAATGTGAATTTAGTTTTAAAAATTTTATCGTATTAAAGAAAACTTTGTATAGACCTAATATTATGGGACCTTTTGCCTATTTGAAGAATATGCAATGTAATCATGGAATTATCAGTCTATATCATAAAGTATCTGGTTTTTTAAAAATTAATGACAATTTTTTAAGAATTCGTCATGGTATTGGTTATATAGAAAAGGATTATGGAAAATCTTTTCCAAAAGAGTATATATGGTTGCAATCGAATACATCAATGAAAAACAAAAAAGCTTCTATTATGTTTTCTTATGCACATATTCCGTTTTTGTTTAAACATTTTAATGGTTTTTTATGTGTTTTTTCACTAGAAAATGTTCAGTACTATTTTACTACATATTACTTATCTAAAGTAGTTATTAATAAATTAACAGATGATAAAAGAGAAATTATTTTAAAGAATAGAAAATATACTTTGAAAATTATAGTACATAAAAAAGATGATAATCAATTACTTGCACCAACAACATATGGTATGAAGAAGAATATGAGAGAAAGCTTATTATCGGATGCTTATGTTGTCCTTTTAGAAAAAGATAAAATAATTTATGAAGATTTCTTCTTTTCTTTAGGGTATGAAGAAGTATATGATATTTAATTTTTGTTGATTCTGTTATTCTGATTATAATAATAGGACGTTACATGATGTTAAAATCGGTAGAATGTTTACATTTTTTTGTAAATTTTTATATACTGATCTTTTCTTTTTTTGGACTTTTTCTATTAGAAAAATTATAATAGTAGTGGAGGTAGTTATGAGAAGTGTTGCAATAAAGGGTGTAAAAGAATTTGAAATCAAAGATATGGATGAACCGATTTTTGATGGGAAAAGGGTAATTGTCGATGTAGAAAAGACCGGTATTTGTGGTTCAGATATTCATTATTGGGTTAATGGAGAACCTAAGGGATTAGTGATGGGACATGAGTTTTGTGGTGTTGTATCAAATCCTGGTGATAGAACAGATTTAAAAGTTGGGGATCGTGTAACAGCTTTACCTATTTCACCATGTGGAAAATGTGCATCTTGTGTTAAGGGAGAGCCTCAGTATTGTTCGGTTACTTGGAGTAATGCTGTTGGACTTTCTTTGAATAATCCCGGTGGACTTGCTCCTAAGTTAGCTGTTCGTTCTGACATGGTTTATAAGGTTCCAGATAATGTTTCTTTTGAAGAAGGTGCTATGGTTGAACCAACGGCAGTTGGCCTTCATGCAATTCACTTGGCTAATATTAAAGTTGGAGATAAGGTATTAGTAATTGGTGGCGGAATTATCGGATTAGTATCTGCTATGTTTGCAAAATTAGAAGGTGCAAGTTTAGTATCACTTTCAGAGACGAACGAAGCAAGAGGTAAAAAATCAGTAGAACTTGGTGTTAGTGACGAATGGTATGATGCCAAAGATCCTCAATTAATGGGAAAATTGTTAGCTAAAACAGAGGGAGGGTTTGATGTAGTAATCGAATGTGTTGGTAACGCTCCAGCAGTTAATAGTGCTTTGTCTTTTGTAAGACCTGGAGGTAGTGTTGTTTTAGTAGGTGTTGCTACTGATGCTATTCCTACTTATACTGTGATGGCAGTAATGAAAGAATTGACTATAAAAGGCGCTATTGCTTATACGAAAGAAGAATTTAAAACTTGTATTGATTTAATTTCTTCTAAAACAATTGATGTTATGAAGTTTGTTGATGATATTGTAGGCTTAGAAGACGTTCAAAAATCATATGAAAGACTTACATCTGGAGTCGATTCTGCAATTAAAATATTAGTAGATCCTAATAAATAATTATTTTGCAAAGTTAAAAACTTTGCTTTTTTAGATTGGCAGTGATATTTATGAGAAAAACTTATAGTGTAACTAATGATAAAGAGTTGAGGCATTTTATTAGATTTCTTCCTTTTTATCGTTCTTTCCTTTTTAGATTTCTTTATTTTGATGTTCATATCAATGAAGAATATAATTTTGTTTTACCAATTGTGGAATCTTTAAACATAAAGAGTAGAAAAAAGAGAATTGTTTATATATATAATGAAGCTTTTTCTATGATTGATTCTTATTTTGTCGGGAAAGATTTTTGTCAGTTTATTGATAATGTATGTTTATCTCATAGAGAAAATAAAACAGGTAAGATGAATGGTTGCTGTAGATGTTGTCCGTATCGGAGTGGGGGATATTGTCCTACTGAAAACATTGCTTGTAAATTGTTCTATTGTAGCAGTGTTAAAGAAAAATATGAAATTATTAAGTTTGAAGATATTATTCTTTTTAGAGTATTAAGTCCTTTTCAAAGAATGATATTGAAATCTGACTTTTTTTCTTCCGGTGAAGATGTTATTTTAGATTTGTATTATGGTCCTTTTATAGCACCGATTAGAATTATTTATCGATTTTTTAAAAATTATGTTTATAAAAAACGAAAATAGGATTTTGTCTGTTCGTTTTTGGAAATGGCTATAGCATCTTGTTCCTTTACATTTTTTAGAATGAGAATTTTAAACTATTAATTTTTATTAGCAAGTTTTGTGTGTTAAAAAAATATAATTATTTAGGTGGTATATGGATAATTATGTTTTGGAATTAATAAATAGTTTTGGTTATTTTGGTATGTTTTTAGGGATGGTTTTGGAAGCTGTTATTATTATTATTCCTAGTGAATTGATTTTGGCTACTGGAGGAATTTTGGCAGGACGTGGAATTTTTAGTTTTTGGATGAGTTTTTTTGTAGGGCTTATTGGTAGTGTTTTTTGTGCTATTGTAATTTATATGATGGGGTATTTTGGTGGTTATCCTTTTGTAAATAAATATGGTAAGTACTTTTTTATGAAGGCAGATGATATTGATAAAAGTAATACTTGGTTTGATAAATATGGATTAATTGCAGCTGCGGTAGGAAGAAATATTCCTATTATTAGGACACTCATTTCTCTTCCTATTGGTATTGCTCGGTTATCTTTTAAAAAGTTTTTAATTTATACTACTCTAGGTAGCATTCCGTGGACTTTTGTTTTTGTTTATTTTGGTTATTCTTTGGGAAATAACTGGACGGTGCTGAATGATGTTACTTCTAAATTAAAAATACCTATTAGAATTCTTTTATTTTTTTTAATTCTTAATTTTATTTATAAAAGGGTGAAAAAATATTTAAAAAAAAGAGATAAATAATTTATCCCATGTAAAATTTCTTATTTAAATAGCAATCAATTGTTTTTTTACTTGGAGAAAATATCTTTTTTGGTAGATTGTTTAGATCAAACCATTCCCATTTTATGATTTCATCTTTTTCCATGACTTTGGGAGTCCCATGATATGAGTGAGCAATCATACCTACCGACATATAATGTGCATATTCATTTTTATCTGTCTGTACACAGATGATTTCCAAATCTGATACATCTAACCCAGTTTCTTCTTTTGTTTCTCTAATACCAGCTTCTTCAAAAGTTTCTCCGTATTTAATATTTCCTCCTGGCATTGTCCAGGTTCCTTCTTCGTGTAATTCACTGTCTGCTTTTGTTGCATCACTATTTCTAAGTCCTAGAAGTAGTTTTTTTTCTTTGTTGAAAACCATAACGCCACAGCCTGCTCTTATTTGTTTTACTTCCATAATATCCTCCTAATAGAATTATAGAAGTATTTTTATTTTTTTTCAACTTTTATGCTATAGCAAGATGGTCCACATATTATATTTCCATCTATATCGAATCTTGAAGAGTGGCATGGACAATCCCATGTTTTGGATATTGAATTAAATATAAGATTACATTTCATATGAGGACATTTGTTATATACAATATGTTCATTTTTATTTTCATCAATATATTTTCCATATCTTATTCCATTTTCTGTATAAACTTCTACATTGTCTCTATAAAATGAATAGTTTTTGATTACTTTGCTCAAAACGTATGTTTTTGCTGTTTGCAAATTATTTACAACCAAATTTACTATATTTGACATTCTACTAGGGTCTAGCAATTTTGTGTATTTATTTTGAACATTTCTTATTTCATCACTGATTACTTTTGCTGATATTGTTCCGTTCGTTAATCCCCAGGTGCAATATCCAGTTGCAATATATAGGTTTTTGTCTAATTTACCAGCAAGGGGAATTAAATCGGATGACATGATATCTGTATTGCTCCAAATATATTGTGGTTTCTTATTAAATCTCGATTTTAATTCCCAAGAAATATTGCTTACTATTTTTTCATTGTCGATGTTTTTACTTAATTTATTCGAACAAGAACAATAAATCATATAGTCATCTTCATTGTCGGAGTAAAATCTAATCGAATAATTTCCTTTTTCTGAAATAGCATTAAACTTTTTGTTTTTATCTACTTTCGTGGCTAGTAAATAACTTTTTTCAATATGAGTTTTGAAGGGAATTAATCCTAAGGATACTAAAAAAGGGTAATGGGTTGCTACAATTAAGATTTTAGCTTTTATAATATTGTTATTTACTTTCACAAGAAATTGATTGTCTTTATATTCAAAATCTTTTGCAATACTATTTTCATATATTTCTATTTTCTCTGTTAAAACCTCTTTTAGACCTAAAATATATCTGGCAGGATTGATAACTGCAGTGTCATCTACTTTTATAGAATATATTGGGTTATATAAATTGTTATTGTCTTTTACTTTATAGGAAATCATATTTCTTTTTAATATATTTTCAATTTTTAAAATGTTTCTTTTTTCTTTTTTGTTTGTTGCATAAAGAAAGGATGAGTTACTTTCATAGTTACATTTTATACTATTTTCTATTATGATATCTTTAATAAGTTTAATAGCTTCTATTTGTGATGATAGATATAAGTTTTCTTTTTCTTTAGAATCTTTTAAAAGACTGTCTTGTAAATAAGTTAATTTCCCTGTTGAATATGAAGTTTTACCATATCCGATTTTTCCTTTGTCAATTAAAATAACTTTTTTGTCTTGTAGAAAATAGGCTGTGGAAAGACCAGTTATTCCACCACCAATAATTAAGATATCTGTTTCTAAGTCTTTTGTAACTTTTTTGTTTGCTTTTGTTTTCATGCCTTTTAGCCATATACTATTATTAATCAATTTCATCACCTATTAAATAATGATATGTTACTAGGGTTCATATTCAATTTTTATTTTATTTTTTTAACAAATTGTATAATTGTGTGATTTTTGTTATGATATAAATATAGTAGGTGATAATATGTTATGTCCTCATTGTAATGTTAAACTTCCAAGAAATGCTAAATATTGTTTTCGATGTGGTTACTTGCTTTTTTCTGATGATGTTTTAAATTATGGTGATACTTTGGAATATAAACTTATTGGTATTTATTTGCCGGATAATAAAATTAGCTTTAACCTTCATAATATTTCTTTAGGATATCTATTATTTAATTTTTCTTATGCATTTTATAAGAAACAGTATTATATTGGTGTTATTAGTTTTTTTTCATCTTTATATTTTTTTAAGCTTTTTTTAGGTGGTTTTGGTGCTATTTTCCAAGGTCTTGGTTTTTTTGCACTTTTTTATATATTTTCTTTTATGTTATGTGCTTTTATAATTTTGTACTATGTTTTTAAGTTTAATGAGCTTTATCTAGCTAATGTTAAGTATAGGGTAAATAAAATTATTAAAAATCATCCAAGTGAAGATTATGAAAGTCTTTCTGTGATATGTAAAAAAGATAGTAGAAATTGCTTGTTATTGGCTTTATTAAGTATCTTTTTGTTTCTTTTTTTGGCTTTTTAATTGTATAGTTTGTTAGTTAATTATTGATTTTTAAATAAATTGTGCTATAATTTAAAAAGTTTAGTGAAGTGAGTGATGTTATGAAAAAGAGAAATATAGCAATTATTGCCCATGTAGATCATGGAAAAACTACTTTAGTAGATGAAATATTGAAGTCTACTGGTACTTTTCGTGAAAATGAGGATACAAGCAATGTTTCCATGGATACCAATCAAATAGAACGTGAACGTGGCATTACGATTTTGGCTAAGACTACAGCAGTTAACTATAAAGATTATAGGATTAATATATTGGATACTCCAGGTCATGCTGATTTTGGTGGAGAAGTGGAACGTATTATGAACATGGTGGATGGAGTTTTGTTAGTAGTCGATGCTTATGAAGGGACTATGCCACAGACTAGGTTTGTATTGAAGAAGGCGTTAGAAGCTAATTTAAAGCCAATTGTAGTAATCAATAAGGTAGATAAGCCATCTGCAAGATGTAAAGAAGTTGTGGATGAAGTTTTGGAATTGTTTATGGAATTGGGTGCTAATGATGAACAGTTAGATTTTAAAGTAGTTTATGCTTCTGCTATCAATGGTACTAGTAGTTTAAGTGCTGACTTATCTACTCAAACAAAAGGATTTGATGGATTGCTTGATTATATTATTTCTTTAATTCCTGCTCCTAGTGGTAGCAATGATAATCCTTTGCAGTTTCAGCCTGCACTTTTAGATTATAATGATTTTGTAGGAAGAATTGGTGTAGGTCGTGTGCATAATGGTATTATTAAGGTTGGACAGATGGTTTCTTGTATCAGGTTAGATGGTTCTGTTAAACAGTTTAGGGTGCAAAAGTTATTTGGTTATTTTGGACTAAAAAAAGTAGAAATTGAAAGTGCTGAAGCTGGTGATATTGTTGCGGTTGCTGGACTTTCTGATATTTCTGTTGGAGAGACTTTGTGTGAGCCTAATCATCTTTTGCCGCTTCCTATTTTACATATTGATGAACCAACGCTTCAGATGACTATCGGTACGAATAGTTCTCCTTTTTGTGGAAAAGATGGTAAAATTTTGACTGCTAGAAAAATAGAGGAAAGATTGATTAAAGAAACTCAAAGGGATGTCAGTTTAAGGGTTTCTCCAAATGATACAGAAAGTTGGATTGTATCTGGTAGGGGAGAGTTGCATCTTGGTATTTTGATAGAAAATATGAGACGAGAAGGGTTTGAACTTGAAGTTAGTAAGCCAAAAGTTATTCTTAAAGAAGAGAATGGAAAAAAATTAGAACCATATGAACAACTACAGATAGAATGTCCGGAGGAATCAGTTGGTAGTGTTATCGAACAATTGGGTCTTCGTGGTGCTACTATGGAAAGTATGACTAATGTAAATGGACAATCAAGACTTGTATATACAATTCCTTCTCGTGGCTTGATTGGCTTTACAACCAATTTTTTAACATTAACAAAAGGATATGGGATTATTAATCACTCCTTTAAAGAGTATAAGGAAATGGTTAATGTCGATGTCGGTGAAAGAAATTTGGGAGTTTTAGTATCTATTGATTCTGGTAAAGCTACTGCCTATTCTTTAGGTGGTCTTGAAGACCGTGGAATTATGTTTATCGAGCCAGGTACAGATGTTTATGAAGGAATGATTGTGGGTGAGCATACTCGTGAAAATGACTTAGCAGTAAATGTTACTAAAGGAAAAAACTTGACAAATATTCGTGCGGCAGGAAGTGATCATACAGTAGTTTTAAAAAGACCAAGAACAATTACGCTTGAATATGCACTTGATTATATTAATTCTGATGAGCTAGTCGAAGTGACTCCTCATTTTATCAGGCTTAGAAAGAGAATTTTGAATACAAATGAAAGAAAAAAATTCGATAGTAGAAATTAGAGGTTTATGAAGAAGGTGGAAGAGTTATTCTTTCACTTTTTTTTCTTATCATTAAATGATTTTTCGGAATTTCATAGAATTTAATTTTGCTTTTTGTTTTTTTATGCTATACTACATTTATAATGATAGGATGTGGTAGTATGAAAAATAAAAAAGAAGAATTACGTATGATACCTAAAAAAAATTATGCAAAAATATCTACTATATTTGTTGTAACTATTTTGATAGTAGTAGTAGCTTTTGTCTTCTATCGTTCTCATATGAATTATGTTAATACTATACCAGTCATCAGAGGTGCTATTTCTGAGATTGAAGAACAAGATTTTAATAATTATGTTACGGAACATGATGATTTTTTGGTGTATGTTGGTGTTGCTAATGATTCTAACTGTCGCAATTTAGAGGAAGATTTAAAAGAATTCTTAAAAAGTCGAAATTTATCAGATCTTATTTATTTGAATATCACTTCTGTTAGTGATAAGGAAAAATTTTATAATGAGTTTAATAGTAATTATTCAAGTAATGTTAAATTGAATAGTTATCCTGCTTTCATTATATTTTCAGATAAGAAAGTGGTTGATTTGGTTCAAAGAAAAGAAAGTAAACTTCATATAGGAGATATAGAAAAGTTGCTGGATGAGTATGGAATTCATGGAGGGGTAAAGTGATTCATATCGTTTTGTACGAACCGGAAATTCCTGGTAATACAGGAAATATCATGAGAACTTGTGTTGCAACTGGTGCAAGACTTCATTTGATAAAACCATTAGGATTTTCACTTGATGAGAAATCATTAAAGAGAAGTGGGGTAAATTATATAGATAAACTTGAATATTTTGTTTATGATAATTATCAGGATTTCTTGAGTAAAAATTCCGGTGAGTTTTATTTTTTTACTAGGTATGGTCATAAACCTCATAGTAGTTTTGATTATAGTAGTGTCAAAGATGATATTTATTTGATTTTTGGCAAGGAATCTACTGGAATTCCTAAGAAAATTTTAAGACCGAATATTGATCGATGTATGAGAATTCCTATGACTTCTAATGTTAGGTCATTAAATTTAAGTAATTGTTGTGCAATTGTTATTTATGAAGTTTTGAGACAAAGAAATTATGAAAGCTTGCTTTTTGATGAACCACACAAGGATAAAGATTTTATCATGCTTGATGATTGAATTTTATGAATGTTTTATTTTGTATCATTTTAGTATTTAGATTTGTGAAAAAAATATTGACAATAACAATGGCTTCGTGATATTATTATTACGTTGCTTGAGTTATGGGGCATTAGCTCAGCTGGGAGAGCGCCACGTTTGCACCGTGGAGGTCAGCGGTTCGATCCCGCTATGCTCCACCATAATGAACTTTACGTTGAGAAATCAACGTTTTTTTTTTAGATTTTTTTGGTGACTTTATATTAGGGTACTCACAATTATTTGTTTATGGTTTTATTATACAATTTTAAAAAATGTTTTTTCTATGTGTTTATAATTGTTTGAAAATAGCTTCCAACATAATTTATAGTGAGGAGGTTATTATGAAAGAATATGCCATATATCCATTTCAAACAATGAATATATCACAGAATTACAATCAAGGGAATCATATACCTCATTGGAAGGATAGTACTAACTATTCTGATAAACCTTGGGATGAAGCGGGAGCTGATTCTGGAAGGGATTATTTTATTCCACAAAATGATTTTGTTGTAGAAGAAATATTGGGAATTAATACAAATGTAACTAATTCTGTAAGACTTAGATCGGTTAACAAAATCTATATACCATATAAAAATGATGCTGATTATTTATATTTAACTTTAACTCATATGAATGAGGATAATCTTGGAGAAATTAGAGTTGGTCAAGTTTTGAAAAAGGGTATGAAAATCTTAAGAGAAGGAAATGATGGATTAGCAACGGGTAATCATTTTCATATTACGGCTAATATAGGTAAATATTATGGTCTTTTGAAAAATTCTAACGGAGCTTGGTGTTATACTTATGAGAAGAGTTTATTGCCAGAAGAAGCATTTTATGTAGATCATGATTTTACTAGTATTATTGATTCTAAGGGAAGTAGTTTTTTAAGTGTTCCACAAGATATTTTAGAAATAGGAACTCCTATTCTTAGAGATGAAAAATTAAATCAATTAGAAATTAAAGTTTCAAATTTGAGGTGTAGGACTAAGCCATCTTTAGATAGTGAAATTATTGGTTACTTAAAGAAAGGCATTTATAATTATTTTGATTCTATAGAGAGTGATGGCTATGTTTGGTATAATGTAGGAATCGGTTATGTAGCTTATCATAATGATTGGATTAATGTTTATTCGAAGCATGAAGATTATCCGGAAGAAATTACAGATATTGATCATCAAAAAGAAAATGCATCTGTTGATTCCGGAAAAGAAACAGATAATCAAGATAATGAAAAGAAATACACGGTTATCTTTCAATTCCTTATTAATTTTATTAAAAAGTTTTTTAATTATCTTATAGGAAAACTAAAATAGATATTTTTTAAAACTTGTTATCATATTATTTTTTTGCTAGAGATTACTCTGTTTTCATTTTCCTGTCATCATGTTTTTTATTTTAGTGATTGTATTATTGTTTGAATTTTGATTTTGATAGATTGTTTTTTTCAAAAAGTGAAAAAAGAGTTCGTTTAGTATTTTGTCGTAATACTAAATTAGTATCAAAATACATTTTATTGGATAGAAATTAAAAATAGCTAAACATCTCCCAAGGGAGGTGTTTTAGATTGTTAACAAGGTAATATTGTAACTTTTTTATTTTTTATGATAAAACCCTTTTTCGAATGAAAGCCGATGAAGTATTTATAAATTAAATTTTTTGTATTTATTTTTTAGTTATTTCACTTTATAATATAAAGTGTTAGATGTTAGAGAGTTTTATTGCAAGAATAGCTGGAAATAGTGTTATCATCATGGATAGTGTTTTTGGTTAAAGAGTTTCAGAAATTGGATAGCTAATATATTGGGGAGTTGTGATATGAAAAAATTAATCGTATTTCCTGAATTTGATCATGAACTTCAAGCTGAAAGACTTTGTTTGCTGTTGAATGATAGTAAAATTTATAATTCTATATTTACTGATGAGGAATTAGAAAATATTCCGGTCAATGGAATAGAATTTAATGAGTGTCAATTTCATAAAATTAAGATGTCTGATAGCTTTTTTCACAATGTTCAATTTGTCGATGTTGAATTTCATTATTGTGATTTTTCCAACTCTAACTTTGAATTGTGTTCTTTTGTTAGATGTAGATTTATTCAATGTAAATTATTAGGTTCTAATTTATTGGATTCTTACTTTCACAATGTTACCTTTAGCGGCTTATTAAGATATATTAATTTTGCACATAATAAGTTTAAGAAGGTTTTGTTTGAAAAAGCTCTGTTAACTGATGGAAGATTTTTAGAAAATAATTTTTTTACTTTATATTTTGAAGATTGTGATATGGCAAATTTAGAGTTTTCTAGTTGTAATTTAAAGGGAATCGATTTATCTAGTAATCATATCGATGGAATACGAATTCATCCTTTGGAGCTTAAGGGTGTTATTGTTAATAGTTATCAGGCTTGTCTTATTGCAGAAATGCTTGGAGTTATTATAGAAGGGTAGTGATAATGTGTTAAGTGTTAAAAATATAGTGAAATATTATGGAAAGAATTGTGCAGTTGATCATTTGTCATTTGATGTTAAAAATGGTGAGATTTTTGGACTTCTTGGAGAAAATGGAGCAGGGAAGACTACTACTTTTAGAATTATTATGGGGCTTTTGGATAGTGATAGTGGTAGTGTTACTTTGGATGGGAAGAAAATTGACTATAGTGTTACTGATGATATAGGATTTTTGACAGAAGAAAGAAGTCTTCTTACCAAAATGACCGTGAAAGAACAAATCCTTTTTTATGGAGCATTGAAAGGGATGGATGAAGATAGTATTTTGAAAAAGTTGGATGATCTTTTGAAAGAATTTGGAATTTTAGATTATAAAAATAGGAAAATAAAAGAATTGTCAAAAGGTAATCAACAAAAAATACAATTTATAGCAGCTATTATTAATGATCCCAAATTATTAATTTTAGACGAGCCTTTTACAGGTCTTGATCCTATTAATGTGGAGCTTTTTAAAAAACATATTAGAATTCTTCAAAATAAAGGTTGTTCTATCATTTTTTCTTCTCATCAGATGGAGCATATCGAACAGTTTTGTGAGAAGTTAGTTATTTTAGTAAAAGGAAAAAGTATATTGGAAGGCTATATTAAAGATATTAAGAAAGATTATAGAAAGAAAAATATTTTTATTAAAGGGGATATCGACGTAGAAAAAATAAAAAAAATACCGGGCGTGATAGAGGTTATTAAAAATATAGATGATTATATGGTTAAAATAGAAAGTGATGAAATCGTTTCCAAAGTTTTTAAGAGTATTTCTAAAAATAATATCACTAAATTTTTAGTAGAAGAAGCTAGTTTGAATGAGATTTTTATTGCTAAAGTAGGTGAAGTCAAATGATGAATAAGTTTATGTTTCTAACAAATTATGGATTTAAGAAAAAGTTAAAATCTAAGGCTTTTATTATTTCTAATATCATTTTGTTTATTTTGTTGGTAGCTATTACTAATATTGATCACATTATTCATTTTTTTGGTGGAGATTTTAATGAAAATGTTAAGATTTATGTTGTCGATCATACTAATGAGTCGTATGAAATATTTAAAGAGAATTTTCTTAATATTAGTAATAGTGTTGCCAGTGATGGTGATAGTGGTTCTTCTATTGATGATGAAAAGACAGAGATTATTTTATCAGATAAAAAGGTTGATGACTTAGAGTTAGAGATTAAAGGTAAATCTGATATTATCATAGAAATTAATCAGGATTTAACTAATTATTTGAATGCAACTATTATCAGTGATGGTTATATTGATTCTTTTACTTATCAAAATATTGTTCAAAGTATTTCTAATACTAAATATTCTATTGCATTAAAATATAGTAATATTGATCCAGATGAACTTGGGAAGATTTCTCTTGCTCCAGTCATAGAAAGATTTATATTAGATGAGGATAAAAGTACAGAAGAAGAAAATTCAAATATGATTATGTCAGTTGTATTTCCTACTGTTATATTACCTTTTTTTATGTTAATTCTCTTGCTAATTCAAATGATAGGTGGAGAAATTAACGAAGAAAAAACTACTAGAAGTATGGAAGTAATTATTTCTAATGTTTCACCTAAGGTTCATTTCTTCTCTAAAGTAGTAGCTAATAATTTATTTGTTATCTTGCAGGCTGTTCTTGTTTTCTTGTATAGTATTGTGGGACTGATTGTTCGAAATGTGTTTGCATCTAGTGGCAATATGGTGGATAATTTAGGAGGACAGGTAAATGGTTTCTTTTCTACTTTGAGTGAATCTGGTGTTATGGATAAATTAGCTTATGTTATTCCGATTACTTTGATATTGATGATTCTTTCTTTTGTGGCTTATTCATTGATTGCTGGTGTTTTAGCTAGTATGACAGTTAATGCTGAAGATTATCAACAAGTTCAAACTCCTATTATTATTATTTGCTTAATAGGTTATTATTTAGCGGTAATGGCAGGGATGTTTAATGGAAGTATTTTTATTAAATTTTTGAGTTATGTACCTTTGATTTCTTGTTTATTATCACCAGCATTACTGATTATAGGTCAGATTAGTATCATCGATTCTTTGATTTCTATTGTAGTTATGTTGTTGTTTGTTTTCATTTGTACTAAGTATGGATTAAGAATTTATAAAATAGGAATACTTAATTACTCTACTGATAAGATGTGGAAAAAGATGTTTAAAGCTGTTAAAAAAAATTAGTTAGAGGGTGTTTATGAAAAAGTGTGTAGTTATTTATAACCCTCATAGTGGTAAGAAAAATAAAAAAGATTTTATGGATCAATTTGTTCAAATCCTTTCTTCTAATGGGTATGAAAGTAGAGTGGTTCTATCTAAATATAGAGGGCATATTGTAGATATTGTTTCTAATTTAGAAGAAGATATTTCTTTGGTTATCTCATTAGGAGGAGATGGAACTTTTAATGAGTCAATGCGTGGTAACTTTAAAAGAAAAAAGAGACTTGTTTTGGCGCATATTCCAGTTGGCACTACAAATGATGTTGGTAAAATGTTTGGTTATGGTAAAAATATTATTAAAAATTTAGAGTTACTTATGAATGGTGTTGTTAAAAATATTGATATATGTACAATTAATGGAGAACCTTTTGTTTATGTGGCTGGTTTTGGAAAATTTATGAATATTCCTTATGAAACTAGTAGAAAATCTAAAAAAAAACTTGGTTATTTTGCTTATTTGCTTAATGGTGCAAGAGATTTAGTACGATTTACGAAACTTCATGATATTAGTTATATTATAGATGATGAGAAGTATAAAGGTCTTTATTCTTTTATGTTTGTAGCAAATGCTACGCGGATTGCCGGTATTAATAATGTTTTTCATGATGTCAAGTTGGATGATAATCAGTTTGAAGTTGTTTTTTGTAATATCAGTAAGAGAAAGGATATTCTTAGGACTTTGTATTATTTGAGAAAGACCGATATTACTCATGTTCCTGGATTTTATTTTCATAAGACGGATAATTTAAAGATAAGAGTTAGTGATGAAAGGAAGGTTTCTTGGTGTATAGATGGTGAGAGACTAGATATCGATTCTTTAGAAGTGGAGATAAAAGTGGATAGAAATGTACAGATTATGATTCCAAAGACAAATATTGATAAATTATTTATAAACAATGAAAAAGAGACTTAATAAAAAATGTAACTGATTGAAAGAACTCGAAATGAGTTTTTTGTAGTTACATTTTTAAAAAGTTTCTTTTTTTAATTATTTTCTGTTTCGATATAGCCGTTTGCTTTTAACTTTGATACTATTTTAGTTTTAGATTGATTTCCTACTAGTCTTTGCATTTTGGAAATTTCTTCACCTTCCGTTAGAAATATCATAGTAGGGGTACCACTAATATTAAATTCTAAATCGAATTCTTTGTAATCTTCTTCTGTCATATTCGTTATATTAAGTGAGTATCCTGTTACTTGATATTCTGCTAAGACTTCTTTTAATTTTGGGGTAAAAGAAGTACAGTTTATGCATCCATCTTGTACGATTTCGATAAAAAATGTTTCCTTATTATTTCTTTTTTCCATAAATTCTTTATAGTTTATATCTACTAGATATTGATTAGATTCTTTAGAACATCCGACAAAAACGAAGCTTAACAAGAAGATTACTGCAATTATTTTTAATTTTTTCATTTATTACACCTCTCAAGAAAGAATATCACATATTGATTATTATTTCAATTGCAAGAAAAAAATATTTTTATAGTTTTTATTGTGAAACTTTATGTTGCCCTATTGGAAAAAAAAAGTAAATATAGTATACTTAAATAAAAGATAGGTGAAATATATGCATAAAGGATATAGAATTTTATTTTTTTTCTTAATCGTATTATTACTTCAAACCTTTCCATATGAGAAAGTAGATGCTGCTAGAGAGCTTTGTACGAGTGATGTATTAAGTGAAATGAGGGCTAAAGCCTATAAGACTACTTTTTCTTACGAACTTAAATTTGATAGTGAGAATGTGGCATATTTTGAAATTAGTTATGCTAATTTAAGTGAAGGAATAGAAATACGATATGGAGAAAATGTGTATAGCTATGATGAAAAAAATCCGACGGGGACTATTAAGACATCATTTCCAAATACGGGAGAAACTTATGATATCGGTTTGTATGCAGAGTATGGTTATCCCTGTGTTGGGGAGTTATTGTATACAAAAAAGGTAACTTTGCCTAAATATAATAAATATAGTGAGTTGGAAGATTGTATTGAATATGAAGAATTTCCTTTGTGTAATAAGTGGTATAGTGGTGAGATTGAAAATGAGGATTATTTCTATAGTAAGTTAGAGGAATATGTTAGAAGTTTGATACCTGAAGAGGAAGAAGAGGAAGAAAAAAAAGAGGAAAGTTTCATTCAAAAATTAGTAAGACTGTATATTGAAAATTTGATGATTACTTTACCTTTAACCCTTCTTTTGGTAGCTGTTATAGTAATCATTATCATACGAAGAATGATTAGAAAGAAAAATAGAGTTAAAATTGGTATTTAGTGATGAAAAAAAATGAATTCGGATTCTATTTAAAAAATCTTCTATCAGTTTGAATGTAATGGATGATTTTTTTCTAGAAATTAAGTAGAGTTTATTGAAATATTAAATATGATATAAGGAGTTGTTGTTGATGAAATTTAAAAAAGTGATTTCGGTCATGTTACTTTTGTTTATACTATTTAGTACGTTTGGAGTATATGCTGCTGATATGACATTAACTTATAATTGGCCTTACGGGAGCACTATTTCTAGTGCTGGAGATATCAATAATGGCTACGGTGTTTATATAAAGTTGATTAAGTACGATGTGAATACTAGAAAAGAAACTATTGTAGGAACTCCTATTTTGATTTATAATGGTGCATTATTAGAAAGTGTAACTGAAATTGATTCATCGGCAAGTAGTGCTAGTAGTGGAACTTCATCTGGTTCTTCTAATGTGGTGTTTTGTGTAGCTAATTCTCCTAATGATTGTGGTAATCATAGATACACCCATTTTGTTACTAGTCAAAATAGTATACCTGTATCTATAAAAGATCAAAATATTATTGGGGGAAGTCAATCTGGTGGGCGTGCCTATGCCATTGTTTCTGCTAACCTCGGTTCGATTGATCCAAATTGGAATAATGCTAGCAATTGTACGAAATCGACTAGCAACACTTATGGTACAGAGCAAGTTTCCTATTATAAATCTAATGATATTTGGTATTTATTGGAAGGATCTACAGATGATCCAACCATTGCCAACAATATTAGAAATTATCTTACCAAGAATATAAAAGTAATTTATGATGCTAATCTTCCAAGTAATAATATGTATAGTTATATCAAATCTTATTTGCTGGATAAATATGCTGGCACTATTGCAAAGATTTATTCTAGTTTTAATGTTAATGCTTCTTCTTTTGATATTACAGAATTAGATACTTATTATCTTGCTTTTGAACCAGTAGTAAGAAAAAAGACAAATGTTGTTGTTAATTCTTGGCAAACATCTACTAGTAGAAGTGGAGCAACTGGTACTGCAAGTTGGAATTGGACATGTAGTGTAAATGGCAATACCACTACTGGATCATCTACACCGAGTCAAGAGTGTAGTGTATATCATAAAAAAACGTGTGAGACAAGACATCCTCCCGATGATAAACATGAATATTATTGGTATACTGTATATGATTGTAGTTGGACTGAAAATGGTCAGTGGGAAAGAGGAAGCTGTGCTTCTTACCGATATAATTGGACATCTACTTTGGTAACCCAACATTCGGAGAAAGTTTCTGTTATTCAGCCCGCTAGGTATAATGATAGAGTTAGTATTACGTCGACTTTGACAACGGCTATGAATCAAGAAGAAAGTAAACATTGTGTATTGAATAAGAATAATGAGTGTACTGGTGTGTATGAATATTTTATCGGACCTAATTTAAATACGGCATTAGTAGGAACTACTGGAAATAATAAGTATCAATTGTATAATGGTACACAGGCATTTACAAAAGAATCTGCAAAAACAAATGCAGTAGGTGTTTCTTACTGGTGGCTTCCAAGTTTGATTTCTTGTAATACTACATGTCCTTTAAGTTTAGGAAGTACTAGTGATGAGTTATTAAAATGTGCGGAAAACTATTGTGATAATTCTATAGGTTATGATGAAAGAGCTAACACACAGCAGTTAAAAGCTCAGTGTATTACGGGATTATGTGGATATCAATATACTCCGGTGTCATGTTCTAATTCAAATCCGTATTTGAATCAGGCAACTGGTGTTCAAGATATTGCCTCTAGTTCTATCTGTGGTTTTTTAGAAAGTGATGGCAGTCCAACGGATGGTAATAAAAGAGTGACAACTAGTTGTGTCAGTGATACGACGGATGTTTTTGATGCTAAAACTTATATCAATATTGCTTGTAAGGAAACTTCATCTTTTCAATTTACAGATTTGTCTAATAAGAAACTAGTGGCCGGACAAGGTTTAGACTATTATACAAAATTAAAGGGTAATAAGGAGTGTACTGTGTTCTTTGATTTGAATACATGGAAATTTGCTTATGCTTCTTATCATTCAGAGGATGTTATTAGACTAAAAGATGGAACAGAAAAGACGGCAAGACAATTATTAGTAGATATGCTTAATTATTATAATTCTGGTATTACGGCATCAGGAAGTAGTGCTATAGGAATTGATATGTCGGGACAAGAGTTGGAAACGACATGGAACGATTTGAATTATAATATCAATAAAGTTAGTGTTAAAACTAAGGTAACAGAGATTGTAAACAATATAAAAATTACATCCAGTGAATATACTTTAACTCCAACGGTTCAAAATATTGATAATAAATTAGATATATCAGGAAATCAATCAACGATGATGTTTGAAAATTTAGTGGGAAAAAGACTTTATGTGAATAAATATATACATACAAGTAATGCCGACGTTAGCTATACGTTTGATAAATATTGTGTGTCTAATGATGGAACTGCTACTGTTTACAAAGCACCTGATAATGGTGTATGTTATACAACAGGAAGTGGTGGTAGTCTAAAGACTGTATTGGGGAAAAATTTATATTATACCAATTTGAATGCTACTGCTAATAAAGATTTTAGTGACGAAATTAAAAAATTAGGAATTAGTCATGCAATTGATAGTACTAAAGCTACGGTTGAAGATGAAAATACAGGTGTTAATTATGTAGAAGATGATGATTATTGCCCATATGAAATTGACGGAAATAATTTGCAATGTACTATTGTAGTAACGGCAAACGAAGGAACAGAAATGCATGGAAATGGAATTTATGCAAATGGAAGTGTAACGGCAAAATTGTATGTACAGGAAAGTTTGGGAACTACGGATAAAGTAGCAACTAAGAGTATAACTTCACCGAATGCAAGTATGAGTAATATCATGGATGATAGTGTAGTAATAGATATTTCAGATAAGAAAAATGGTGTGGAACAATTAAGTATTAATGGTACTGTAACGACGGAAAAGGGAAAGAAAGCAACTTGTAATAAAACGATATATATCATAAATCCCGATTCTAATTGTGGAGTTTCTTGTTCTGTGGAAGAGTATAATGGAAACAATGTCTATGAGATCAGATCTACTGGAAGACAGACTCCAAAGCAATATCAAACGGCCTTATCTACTAATATGAATTGGATAGTAGTATTTCCAGATATTACGACAAGGAAGTATTTAGTAAGAGTGTCTGATCCAAAAATAGATACTATAGTATATGGAAAAGTAGAAGGAACTATGTTGACAACCAATGAGAAATGTTACAATGTTTGTTGGAGTGATGTACCAGAATTATCCAGTTGTCCAAATGAATATGAAGCAGCAGATACCAACGGTATTAAAGAGTATTGTGAGAGCAATTGGGATGTGGATATTAATAATTATGAGAATGTAGATGAGTGTGTAAATAGTTGTTCTAGAGCAAGAATGTGTGCTGATAACAGGAGGGATATTAAAGAGGTTACGGATACTTGTACTAATAATTATTTAGAATGGGGATTTAGTGATCCTTCTAATTGTATAAATTATTGTTATTATTGTCCGGAGTGTTCTAGTGATTATATATATAGGCCAGTAAATAATTATAATCCATTTCCATATTCCAGTGATAGTAATACTTTGGGATTTAATTATCAAACTGGAGACAGAATTGTTCCTTCTAACTGGGTAGGAAAAACTGGGTATATAAAACAAGATGATAAAGATACTACCAGTGTAACAGGCGTTAATAGTAATCAAAAAGCGGAATATGTAATTGAATTAACTCCAAGTGCCATTCGAAGTATTCGAAGTGATACAGAGAGTTATAATAGTGAAACCTCAGGAAATGATGCCTATCTTGATTATGTTTATATGCAGGGAGTAGATACTACTAAGAGGTATTATAGTAAATTTATAAATGAAACATTTAGATCATATTTTACGATGATAAATGGAGAGACAGTAAAATAGAAGGTGATAGATTATGAATAGTTCAATGTGGATGTATTTCTTCATGGTAATGGGAATTTTAGGAATCGTACTAATTAATATATTTGGAAACGTAATCATGAGTAATGAACAAAATTATTATCTATTAAAAGAGGTAACAGAAGCAGCAATGATGGATGCTGTAGATTTAAAGGCATATAGAGACGGAGTAGGTTGGGATGGAGTAACAGAAGAGACTGATCCAGAAAGTATGCATTGTATGGAAGGAATTCCAGGTACTGTAAGAATTATAGAAGAAAAGTTCGTAGAAAGTTTTATCAGAAGATTTGCATCAAGTGCTCAATTGAATAGAAATTATAAAATTATTATAAATGACATTGATGAGTGTCCTCCTAAAGTTACTGTTACTTTAGTGGCAACAGAAGAATTTTCGTTTTTATCTATGTTTAATGTGGAGTATGATAGTGGAGAAGATATCGTCAATATGTTGACGGGAATATTGGAAAATAGGACCCCTGATGATTATTAGAATTACTTTTTGTAATTCTTTTTTTTTTAAATATTGCGTTTTTTTTTTCGATAATGTATACTTATTATATAGTAAAATAGCAAGGCAGGTTGCTATTTCTAGGGATTGGTTATAGGAGATGAAAATATGGATACTAATTTAAATACTTCGAAAGTGAAGAGATTTTTGAAAAATAAGAATACTGTTACTGCTTTGTGTGCAATTTTAATCGTTGTTGTGCTTGTTGTTGGTTATACTTGGCGTGTTAATAGTGCTACAAAGCCTGTAAATATTCCTGTTGCAAAGGTTACGATTCAACCTAAGACAGAGATTACTGCAGATATGATTACGATTATCAAAGTTCCTAGAGAAGCTTTGAAGGGAAATTATTATGCAAATAGTTCGGCGTTAGTAGGAAAGTATTCTAATGTTAATACAGTTATTCCTGCTGGAAGTTTATTCTATCAGGAAGCAGTTACGACGAAAGATAATTTACCGGATTCTTCTTTATATGATGTACCAGAAGGAGAAACACTTTTTTATCTGACAGTTAATATGCTTACTAGTTATACGAATTCTATTTTGCCTGGAAATTATGTTGATATTTATTTGTCAACGAAAGAAAATGGAAAAGCTTTGGTTGGAAAGTTATTGCAAGATGTTAAAATTTTAGCTGTTAAGACTTCTGATGGACAGAATGTGTTTGAAAATTCTGAAGAGGCTAGAATTCCTTATGTTATTATCTTTTCATTACCTGAGGAACAACATTTATTATTAAGAAAAATTAATGCTATTAATAGTTATTCTATTTATGCTGAAAATTCTAGTTTTTCTAGAATAGAAATTATTCCGGTTCCTACTACAGCTAATTTTGGTAATTCTAATGAACAAATTACTTCTAATGTCAGCAGTCAGTATTTAAAAGATTATGTTTTGAGTATGGCAGCAACCGTTCCTGAAGATGTTCCAAGTGTTGATATCAATGATAATATCAATAATAATAGTGAGAACTCACAAACTGCAGAATAATGAGGTGTTTATATGAATGAGTCGATGAATTTTGGTAATATTGGCTTTGCCAATGGATCGAGTACGAATTCTTCAACGGTTCAAAATCTGGTGCCTACTACTAATTCTTTACCTTCTGCTATACAGAATGGTGCTTCTCAGGTGTTGTCAAATAATTCTTCTATTGGAAACTCTGTTGAAAATGTTTCTGGATCTGTACAAAATTCATCTAATTCTTCTCTTGGGTCTGATAATCTAGCTTCAGATACTAAAATTGATTTTGGAACAGCTTCTTTGAAAAAAAGTAATTACGAGAAAGATGCCGATAATTTTTCGAGTATAGAATTTGGACCATTGAAACAATACCTCGATGATGATAACATCACAGATATTTCTTATAGTAATGGTGGACAGCTTTGGTTGAAATCATTAGATAAAGGTGTCTATAGGGCCGATCAGCAAGAAGTCAATAATGCCCTTATTGAAAAAATTGCTTTTCAATGTTCTAATGTTATGGGAAAAACGTTTAATATGGCACATCCTTTCTTGGATTCAGAAAGTGCTGAACTCCGTATGAATTTCGTTCATGATTCTATTGCTAGAAATGGTATTGCAGCGGTTTTCCGTAAGACTCCTGCTAAGATAAGGCTTGAAAAAAGTAAACTTCTTAATGAGAAGTATGTAACACTTAGCATTCATGATTTTTTGATTAATTGTGTTAAGGGACATTGTAATATTATTGTTTGTGGAGAGACTGGTTCTGGTAAAACGGAACTTGTTAAATATTTGGCTAGTCATACTGCTACTAACGAAAAGATTATTACAATAGAAGATACCTTGGAGCTACATTTGGATAGAATTTTTCCAACTAGGGATATTGTGGCAATGAAGACCAATAATATTGCAAGTTACTCGGATGTTCTTGTTACTTGTATGAGACAAAATCCAAAGTGGATTTTGTTATCTGAGGTTCGTAGTGCTGAGGCGGTTACAGCAGTTCGTAACTCTATTTCTTCTGGACACAATATTCTTTCTACGATACATGCAGATAAAGCAGAGAGTATTCCTCATCGTATGTATAGTTTGTTGGAGTCTAATATTGATGTGGATCAGTTCCTTAAGACAATTTATCGTTATGTTCAACTTGGAATTTTTGTAAGAGGAAGATACGATCCTAGAGAAAAGAGATTTGTTCGTGAAGTGGCTGGTGTTACTGAGTTTTATGTGACAGATGAGAACGAAGCAAAATTTAATAATATATATAAGAAGACAGTAGCTGGAGAAGAGACTTATTCGGAACCATCATCTTATTTGAAGTCGTATTTGGAAGGACAAGGGATAGATATTAATAATTTATTTGGTGAGAATAAGCCATCTCTTGCTTCTAGTGGTGTGGAGGTAACTTCGACAGTAAATGGTACTCATTCTGATAATCAGTCGTTCTCATCTCAAGAGGCAAATCCTTTCAACGTCGTGCAGAGTGTAAATTTTAATCAGGGAAATAGTGTAGTAAGTTAGCAAGAAAGAGGGTGTTTTTATGTATATTGAGATCTTTATAGTAATTGGTATATTGATATTTGCTGTTTTGTATTTTTTTAAGACTGGGGACTCAATGTATAAATTTGTAGTTGAAACTTCTGCTACTGTATATGAAAAATATGCTCCTTTCTCTTTTAAAGTGATAAGAGAGAAAGTAAAGGAGATGGGGCTTGAGTATACACCTAAACAGTATATTATTCAACTTGTTACTTTTGCAGGCGCTGCTTTTGGTATATCTTATTTGTATTTTTATAATATTGCAGTTTCTATTGTGTATTCTATCGGTGTTGCTTGTGTAATTCCTTATCTTGCTTATCTTCGTTGTAAAAGAATTTATAGTGAATTTATATTTGAGCAAATTCAGGTTTATACGACAAATACTATTATGGAATTTCAAACTACTCAAAATTTTGTTAAAGCACTGGAAGGTGTTTATAATTCAGGAGTACTTCAGTCTCCCGTATCGGATGATGTAAAAGAAATGATCGATATGGCTTATCGTAATGGTGATATTTCAGAATCACTTAAGTATATGAATGAAAGATATGAATTTCATATGACAAGGAATATGCATCAGTTGTTTTTGCAAATTACGAAAGAGGGTGCAAAAGATTCCAATGAAGTTTTAGATAATATGTTACTTGATATTGATATGTTAGTAGAGGGAGTGTATCGTGATAGAATCGATAGACAAAACTTTCATAGACAATTTGTTCAATATGGTGTGCTTTTGTATTTGATGGTTATGCTTGTACAATATCTTTTAGGAATTGATACTTACCTTGAGTTATTGGAAAATACTCTTGTTACTGTTGCTCTTCATGCTATCGTGCTTTTTAATAGTTATTTTTTGCTTAATGGTGAAAAGTATTACAATGAAAATGTGGGGGCTGAGTAATTATGATGATAGAGATTTTGATTATTGCCGTTTTAGTTATTATTCCTTTACTTTATTCTGGCAAGGTTAATACTAGGACATTCTTAGATGAAGAGCATGGCTTTTTGCTTTTTTTAAAAGAAAAAGATTATGATTTTTATGTTGCTGCAAAGTATGGGGAGTCGGTTAATCCAAATAAACTTTTGATGAGTAGAATTAAAAATGCGTTTTATGGTACTTTGATTATTTTTGCTATGATGGTATCCAATTTAAGTTTTATTAATGTTGTTATGATTTTAATTATAGGGGTTTTATTATTTAAGATGCCTTATCTATCACTAAAAAGTTATTATAAAAAATATATGCATCAAATTGATTTACTTCTTCCATATTACTTGAAAAATCTTGAAATATTGTGTCAGAATTATACAGTTCCTGTTGCTATTGCTAGATCGATTGAAACTGCTCCAGATGTGTTTAAAAGTGGACTTAGGCAGATGATTGCTAAGATTGATGCTGGTGATTCTACGATTCAACCTTATATGGATTTTGCTATTATGTATCCGGTAAGAGATTCGATGAGAATGATGAGACTTTTGTATAGATTAGGACTTGGTGCTCAGGAAAATAAGTATAAGCAGTTGTTGATTTTTTCAAAGTCGGTATCCTCTCTTCAAAATAAGGCAAGAGAAGTAAAATATAAGAATAGATTGGATACTATGGAAAAAAAGACAATGATTATGCTTGTTGTTACAGGTGGAGGTACGATGGTTATTCTATTGTTGTCAATGTTAATGCTTTTTGGAATGTAGATATTGATATTAATTGAAAATCAGTTTATAATAATACATATACTAGAAAGGAGAGATTTATTAATGAAAGAAGCTACTGGTGAATTAAACATGACATTGGTTACTATTATTGCAATTGCTGCAGTGTTGACTTTTGTTACGATGTTTTTACCTAATATTTTGAATGGAATCAGTGATAAGTGGGATGATTCTACTGATCAAAATATCGATGTAAATGGTACGGTAAATCCTTAATATTTTTACCTTGGGAGTGTGATAATTAATGCGTGAATCAATAGGTGGTACAATGTTATTTTGGATTGTATTGTTCTTTATGAGTATTTTTATTGCTTTTTTGGCTGCCGTTATTCAATATGCTAGAGTATATAAAATAAAGAATTCTATTATTAATTATCTCGAACAAGGTGAAGGTGTTTATGATCAGGAAACTTTTGAGGATGCTCTTGTTAGACTAGGATATCCAAGTAATGGAAAATATGTTATTTGCAGGTATCCTGCCGAGAACAGAGGAGGGTATTATTATGTTAAGTTATATGCTACTTTTTCTGTTTTGAGCGCTTCTGTTGATGTGAAAATTAAGGGGGAAACAAGACTTATTGAGACTGGAGTTTTTGTTAAGTCCGATGAATGGTTTAGCAATTTAAGTGTTGATAATAATTGTTATGGTAGAGGAGTTAGTGAAACTGAATTGACGAGGGTAGGTTAGTATGAATGTATTAGTTGTTAATAAGCAAGAAGATGTTATATCTTCTTTAAATATTGAGATTATTAAGACTTTGCGTGGATCTTTTACTGCGGATGAGTTAATTAGTACTTTTACTAATTTCTTTTTTGCACGTATGATTATTGATGTTACTGCACTTCAGAATTCAGATGATGCAGTTACATATCAGAAGTTGTCAATTGGGCTTCCTATTGATAAAATTATACTTTTAATTCCACCATCTTCATCTATGGCAAATAATTTTTTCTTATCTAAGCTGATATCTATGGGATATTATAATTTTACAACCAATGCGGAAGGAATTTTATATTTACTGAATACTCCTAATACTTATAAAGATGTTGCTCATTTACATCAAATAGAACAAGCCTCAGTGGCTATTTCTACAGATAAGGGTACTATTTTAAGTGGGATTAGGACTTTGGGGGTAAAAAATGTTACTAATTCTACGGGTGCTTCTTCTCTTATTTATATGATGAAGAAAGAGCTTGAAGAAAAGTATAATTTATCTGTTTTGGCTATAGAGGTAGATAAGAGAGACTTTACTTTTTTTAGAGAGAAAAATATGATTTCTACTGATAAAAGTTCTGTAGCTACAGAGTTATTGAAAGCAAAAAATTATAATTATGTTTTAGTTGATTTGAATGATTATGAGGAAAATGTGTGTGATGAGACTATTTACTTAATTGAGCCTTCTGTTATTAAATTAAATAAATTGATGACTAGGGATAGGGCAATTTTTTCAAAACTTCGAGATAAGAAAGTTATTATTAATAGATCGGTGTTGAGTGAAGCTGATATTAAGGAGTTTTCATTAGAAGCGGGAATTAATATTTTTTATGTACTACCTCCTATTAATGATCGTGAGCCATCGGAGTTTATTTCTAAATTATTAGTTAAACTTGGGATGGTAAAAGATTCTTAATATAGCGTAAAGTTCGTTAATTAATATAGCGTAAAGTTCGTTAATTATTGACAAATATTTTTTATTATAGTATTATCTTATTATGAATTTGGAGGAGTTTTATGGAAATGTTTCAAATATTAGATGCATGTGAAGGATTAGGTCCTATTGTTGCAGTAATAAAAGGAGTTTTTAATTTAATTAAGATTGGGGTTCCAATAATTTTGATTATCATGGGTGCTATTGATCTTGGTAAAGCGGTTATGGCTAGTGATGATAAAGAGATTAAAGGTGCTACTAGTAAGCTTATTAAACGTGCTATAGCAGCTGTTGCTGTTTTCTTTGCTGTTACCATAGTAGATGTTGTTATGGGACTTGTTGCAAAGGGTGAAGTGAAAGACGGAGTCGATTCATCTAGTTGGGCTGCTTGTTGGGATGCATATTAGGAAGGTTCTTCTTCCTTTTTTCTTTTTTGTAAAATATTGTTAACAAGGGTGATTGTTGTATGGATAAAAAAATGTATAAATATATTGGTATATTAGTTGGGCTTTTAGTTCTTCTTATGGTATTTATTTGGCTTACTAATCTTTTGAATGAGGATAGTAGTCTTACTTATTCTGAGATTGAGTCTAAATTGGTTTTTGCAGCTAAGAGTTATGTAGAGGAACATCCTGCTATGTATCCTACAGAAGTTGGAACTTCGAATACCATTTCTTCTTCTGTTTTAATTAGTAATGGTTACATGGATGAATTTTCTTCTTATGTGCCTGATTCTGGGGTTGTATGTACTGGAAGTGTAGATATTTATTTGTCCAGTGAGGATGTTTATCACTTTGTTCCTGATTTTAATTGTGGTAATCAATATAATACCATAAGACTTTATGATAAAGTTCTCCTTGATAATGGATATGGAGTAACTTCTGGATATGGATTGTACGAAAGAGTAGATGGAGAGTTTGTTTTGGAAGAACATTCTGATAATCTGGATAATTATCAGACTTTGGAGTATGTTTTTAGAGGTGCTGAGGTAAATAATTTTGTTCAAATAGATGAAAATATTTGGAGGATTGTTGCTATCACTGAAGACAATGAAATGCTTATGATTTATAATGGTAATGTTCAAAAAGCTAGTGCCTGGGATGATAGATATAATGAAGATGTAGATAAAGAGCAAGGAATCAATACTTATGAAGAAAATGGTATAAAAAGTAGTATTATGCAGACTTTAGAAAGTTTTTATGCTGGAGAGTTGACACTTGTAAATAAAGAGGAGTATAGTAGCAAAACGAGATACTTAACTTCTCCTATGACTTTGTGTGTTGGAAAAAGAAGTACAACTGATACGGATATGAGTGGTAGAACGGAATGTGCTGTTACACTTGAAAATCAGAATGTTGGATTACTTCCTGCTTATTATTACATGAGTGCTAGCTTAGATAGTTCTTGTAAATCTATTAATTCTAAAAGTTGTGGTAATGTTAATTGGCTATCTGATTTTGATGATCATTGGTGGCTTCTTACTGCAAATAGTGAAAATACAAATGAGTCGTATTATGTTTCTAGAAATCGTATTGAATCTTATCTTTGCTCTGCTAAGTATACTGTAAGACCTACTATTATGTTGGGGTCTCGAGTTGTCTATGAGAGTGGAACAGGTAGTGAGGCTGATCCTTATACTATAAGATTTTATGAATAGAAAAATTTAAACGTAAATTTAAATCGTAAATTTTTAGACTAAAGTCCGTTTTTTAACGGATCTTTTTCTTTATAAGATTTAT
>CASFCU010000009.1 GCA_949293285.1 uncultured bacterium | reverse complement strand
GGAATAATTTATATAATTATTCGTTAAAATTAGAATTTTTATCAAGTTTATTTCCGTTTATCGTTATAAAAACGGTAATTAATATGAAAAAGAAAAAATTTCGTTAAAAAACGGAATTTAGTCTAAAAATTTGCGAATTTTACTCGATAAGACCAAGGAAAATAGCATAAATAAAAATAGAAATTATAAAAAAAGCCTTGTATCTCATATTTTCATTGTCTTAAATAGTATTATTGTGATAACATGATATTAGGGGAAAAGAATTATGTTAAAGATTACAAAGATAATGATAGAAACTTTTCATATAACTGATATGGATTTTATGGGGTATTCGGTAAATATCCAGAATGCTTCTTACCACCATTTGATCATACCAAGAAGGCTAAATGGGCCAAAAACGATTGACAATGGTGCCATACTAAATGCTAATACCTCTCATCCATATTTACACATTATTGAAGAAAAGGACTACGAAATATTTCTTTTAATTCAAAAAAGAATGATTCATGAAAATTTAAATCGAAGATTAGATCTTCAAACCATTAGAAGAATTCATTCTTTATTATTGTATTTTGAAAAAGAACATTGTGGGGACGTGAATAGCTATGGAGAACCTATTATAAAAGAGAAATACGTAAAAAGACTTAGCAGATGATTTATATTTTTTTAAAATGATGTCCCTTAAATCCGTTTTGTTGTGTAAAGAAACGTAAATAATATTTTTTTTTTACTATGAAAAACTCTTACATGTTATAATAATGGTATTGGTGGAAGTGGATATGAGGAATATTTATGATTTAACAATAGAAGAATTAGAACAATATTTTTTATCAATTGGTGAAAAAAAATTTAAAGCAATTCAACTTTATACTTGGTTATACGATAAAAAAATAAAAAGTTTTGAAGAAATAACCGATATAAAAAAAACCATTATAGAAAAGTTAGAGTCGTCTTTTGTCATTGGAGATATTGACATAGTAAAAGTAGAAAGAGATATCGAGGTAAATAAATATCTTTTTCTACTCCAGGATAAAAATTTAATTGAAAGTGTTCTTATGAGACATGATTATGGAACTAGTATTTGTATTTCAAGTCAAGTGGGTTGTAATATTGGCTGCAAGTTCTGTGAGAGTGGAAGATTAAAAAAAGTAAGAAACTTAACGTCTGGAGAAATGGTTGAACAAATACTAAAAGTAGAAAGTGATATAAAAGAAAGAATAACTCATATTGTTATCATGGGAATTGGAGAACCTTTTGATAATTATACTAATGTGACAAATTTTATAAAAATAGTAAATCACCCTAAAGGTCTTAGTATCGGAAGTAGGCATATTACTGTATCAACCTCGGGAATCATTCCTAAGATATTAGAATTTGCCGATTTTCCGTATCAAGTGAATTTAGCAATTAGTCTGCATGCTCCAAATAATGAAATAAGAAATAAAATTATGCCAATTAACAAAGTATATCCGATAGAAAAATTAATGGAATCTCTAAGAGTGTACTATCAAAAAACAAAAAGAAGAATAACCTTTGAATACATAATGCTAGAGAAGGTAAATGACGATAAAACAGCAGCAGAAGAACTTTCAAAATTATTAAAAGGGTTAAACTGTTATGTAAATTTAATTCCATACAATGAAACGAATAACCTTGAATATAAAAGGAGCAAAAAAGAAAATATTCAAAAATTTTATGATATAATTAAGAAGAATAATATCAATGTCACAATCAGAAGAGAATTTGGTACAAACATCAGTGCAGCTTGTGGACAATTAAGAAGTAAGAGGGAGGACATATGAAAACATTTTATTTAACAGATGCTGGTAAAGTAAGATCACATAACGAAGATAGTGTCATAATTACTAAAAACCAAAGTGGTGACTATTTAATGGCAGTTGCAGATGGTATGGGTGGTCATTCAGCAGGAGAAGTGGCCTCATCGATAACAATAAGTCATATCAGTAAATGTTTCAATGAATCTTTTTGCAATATGGAAAAATCAAAAGCCGTAGATTGGTTAAGAGAAATGGCAACAGAAGTCAATGAACTAATCTTTAATTATGTAGATGAACATCCTGAAAGCAAAGGAATGGGCACTACATTGGTAGTAGCACTGATTACAAAAGAATATGTACTAATTGGAAATATAGGGGATTCCTCTGGATTTGTCATAAAAAATCAAAAACTACATAAAGTGACCTATGATCATACTTTAGTAAACTTACTTCTTAAAGCGGGAGAATTAACAATAGAGGAAGCCAAGGAACATCCAAAGAAAAACGTGCTAATGAAGGCCTTAGGAGCAAATAATCCAATTGATATAGATATCTTTGATTGTGATATGGATATCTCATCAATACTTTTATGTAGTGATGGATTAACTTCTATGTTAGAGGTAGAACAAATAGAAAAAGTACTTCTTAGTAATCTTGAAATAGAAGATAAAGTAATTAAATTGATAAGAAAAAGTAACAATCGTGGAGGTACTGACAATATATCAATAGCATACATGGAATTTATGGAAAGCGGTGATTAATATTGATAACAAAGGGGCAAAGAATAAATGATCGTTACGAGATCATCAAAAGTATTGGCGAAGGTGGAATGGCTAATGTATATTTAGCCCAAGATACTATTTTGAATAGAAAAGTAGCAATTAAGGTATTAAGAGGGGATCTTGCCACCGATGAAAAATTCATAAGAAGATTTCAAAGGGAAGCACTAGCCGCTTCTTCACTATCTCATCCCAATATTGTCGAAATGTATGACGTAGGAGAAGATAATGGTAATTACTACATTGTAATGGAATATGTAGAAGGAAGAACCTTAAAACAGTTATTGAAAAAAAGAGGTACATTAACATTGCCGGAAGTAATTGACATCATGTTACAACTTACGGATGGAATTGCACACGCTCATGATAGTTATATCATTCATAGGGACTTAAAACCACAAAACATAATGATTGCCGATGATGGAGCCATAAAAATAACAGACTTTGGAATTGCAATGGCTTTAAATTCTACGCAATTAACTCAAACAAATTCCGTTATGGGATCGGTTCACTATCTACCACCAGAACAAGCAAGTGGGAAAGGATCAACTACCAAATCTGACATATATTCAATGGGAATACTTTTCTTTGAACTACTAACTGGAAAGCTACCATTTAAAGGGGAAAATGCTGTGGAAATAGCACTAAAGCATATGAAAGACCCCATTCCTAGTGTTAGAAAAATAAATCCTAATATTCCACAAAGTATAGAAAATATTGTTTTAAAGTCTACAGCAAAGAATCCTAAAAACAGGTATAATGATGTAAAAGAAATGTATAACGATTTGAAAACGGCCTTAAACGAAGAAAGAAAAAACGAACCTAAGTATATATACAAATATCCTGAACACGATATGGATGAAAAAGAACCAGTCCTACAAGAAGTAAAAGAAGAACAAGTAGCTAAACAGATAACGGAAGAAAAAGAAAGCAAATCCAACATCGTAATTTGGATATTGTCGATAGTATTTCTATTAGGAGTAATTGCTCTAGGAGTTGTTTTATATCCTACTTTTAAAGGATCCGACAACATAAAAATACCTGATGTCACAAACCTTTCGGTAGAACAGGCAGAAAAAGCATTAACCAATATTGGATTCAACGTAGCAAATGAAACAATAAAAGAATATAGTGAAACTATACCAGAAGGAAAAGTAATAGGAACAGATCCTGCAATTGGAAGAAGTAGACCAAAAGGGACTACTATCACTATCTGTGAGTCACTTGGTAAAAATGATACATATATCATTGAAAATTATGTTGGTAAAAACTATATAGAAGTACAGACAACACTAGAAAAACTATATAAAATGGATGTTGAAATAGAAAAAAGAAGTATCGAAATAACAGAAGATATGGATTTGCAACTGATAATAGATCAAAGCTTAGAAGTAGGTACTGAGATTACGATATCTGAAGAAAATCCTACCAAAATCATACTCTACATCCCAGATGCATACGACCAGTATCCGGATTTCGTAGCCGAGGGGTGGACCGTGGACGAAGTAGAAGAATTTGCTAAAAAATATAGTTTAAAATTCTATATAGATTATGTGGAATCTACAGAATATCCTGACGGAACAATCATCAAACAATCAAGAACAGGAAAAATAGTAAATGGGGCGTCCCTTACAATAACTGTAACAAGAGTTCCAGATGAAATATCTACAGAGGATCCATCTGTTGACGATACAGATAAGACGGAAGATACTAGTGGAAATCAATAATTGAGAAGGAGTTTTATGAAAGGACAAATTACAAAAATCATCAGCAACCTGTATTACGTCAATTGTAACAATACAGTATACCCATGTCACAGCAGAGGAAATTTTAGAAATAAAAATATTACTCCAGTAGTAGGAGACTTTTGTATAATAAGCACCCAAGATAACTATATATTAGAAATTTTACCGAGAAAGAATTTCTTAATAAGACCATTGGTTGCTAATATTGATCAAGGATTAATCGTAACCAGTCTTAAAACTCCAGATTTCTCAACCAATTTATTAGATAAAATGATTTTAATTATGGAAGTAAATAAAATTAAACCAATTATTTGTATCACAAAAGAAGATTTACTAAAAGAAGAAGAAAAGAAAAACTACAAAGAAATTTTAAATTATTATAAAAAAATAGGGTATGAAGTTTACTATAATAGAGAATTAAGTAAAATAAAAAAAATATTTAAAGATAAAACAACGGTTTTCACAGGACAGACAGGATCGGGAAAATCGAGCCTTTTCAACAAATTAGACGAAAACTTGAAGTTTGCCGTTGGAGAAGTATCCATTGCCTTAGGAAGAGGAAAACACACTACTAGGTGTGTAGAACTAATCAATCTTTTTGATGGAAAATTAGTAGATACTCCAGGATTTTCAAACATAGATTTATCCAATTTCTCTGATGAAGAAATAAAAAATTCATTTATAGAATTTCCTCGTTTTCAATGTAGATATAAAGATTGTTCTCACACAAATGAGGATATATCGGAATGTAGAGTAAAAAAATCAGTAGAAAACGGAGAAATATTGAAATCAAGATATGAAAACTATTTAAAATTTCTGAAAAAGGACAAATATTCTTAAGGAGGCTTTATGAAAAAAATATCTGTATCATTTTTAAGTAGCCATAATGTGCAAAAGGATTTAGTAAAAATTAATCAAAGCACTGCAGATTATATTCATGTAGATGTAATGGATGGAAGATTTGTAAAGAAAAAAAACAATCCTTTCAAGCTGTTATCTAAAATGTCTAATACAATAAACAAAAGGCTAGATGTACATTTAATGGATAAAAATCCACTTAAGAACATAAACTACTATGCATCACTGAATACAGAATATATAACAGTACATGCCGAGTTAGAAAAACTCGATAAATATTTAAATTTAATTAAAGAATATGGAATTAAATGTGGATTAGCTATTAATCCAGAAACAGATATCTCTATATTAATTCCCTATCTTTCGAAAATTGATTTAATTCTCATAATGAGTGTGAATCCTGGTCGTGGAGGACAACCATTTATCGATGACACAATAAAAAAAATATTAAAGATAAAAAAGATGATTGTAAGTCAAAAATTGAAAATAAAAATCAGTATTGACGGTGGAATCAATGATGAAGTGGCAAAACGATTGGATTTTGTAGATATCATAGTAAGTGGTAGCTATATCCTCTCTGGAGAAGATATCGATGAAAAAATAGAACTAATAAGGAAAAATGCCGATAAAAATCATTTAAATTCATAAGTTAGTATCTAGAAATCAGCACTTATCACGTGATAAGTGTATTTTATTGGGAATGAATTGCACAGTAAAACCATAACACGAAAAAAAATTGAAAAGGAAAAGATTGAAATCCTTCTAAGAAAATAGTAGTAATTCTTTTTTTTTCATGAAGTATAATTTAATAGGAGGCATTATGAGATTATCTGATTTGCAAACAAAATACATTGTCAATGTAAAAGATGGCAAAAATATTGGCAATATCATCGATGTCAAAATAGACGAAGAAACAGGAGTTATTTTATCTTTAGTAATAGAACCGAACAAGAATTTTTTTTCTTTTGCAAGGGGTAAAGTAGATACTGAAATCAATTGGAAAAGTATTGAAAAAATAGGGGAAGATGTTATTTTAGTAAATATTTCTTTATAATCATCACTTTATTTGATAGAATATCTTTGGTGATATCTTTGAAAAAGAAAATTTATATGATAGCAGTGCTTGGAGTCATAATAGACCAGCTAAGCAAATTTATAATTACAAATTCGATAGAATTAAATGAAATGGTTACAATCATAGAAGACTTCTTTTTTCTAAGGCATATTAGAAACACTGGAGCAGCATGGGGAATCATGTCTAGTAATACCTTAATATTAGCGCTAATCAGCATCGTGTTTCTTTTCTTTTTAATAAACTATATCGAAAAGATGAAAGAAATAAGCAAAATATCACAAATATCATTCGGGCTTATCATAGGTGGAATCATAGGAAACCTGATAGATAGACTATTACGAGGATATGTGGTAGATTTTTTCAGTTTTATAATATTTAAGTACCACTATCCAATATTTAACATTGCCGATATTTTAATTGTAGTGGGAGCTTTTCTTTTAATCATAGAATTCGTTTTAACAGGAGATGATAAAAGTGGAAAAAGAAAATAAAGAACGATTAGATCAGTACTTAGCACGTAAACTAGATATTTCAAGAAGTAAAGTTCAAAAGCTAATAAAAGAGGGACAAGTCCTAGTAAATGGGAAAAAAGTTCTATCCAGTTACTTAGTAGATGAAAATGACCACATCGAAGTAGATGACAATCTAAATAACGAGATAAAAATAGAACCAGAGAATATTCCAATCGATGTAGTTTTTGAAGATGATTACCTTCTTATAGTAAACAAAAAAAGTGGAATGGTAGTTCATCCTGCACCTGGAAATTATCAAAAAACACTAGTAAATGCACTCTTATACCGATTCCATTTAAGTCAAGGAGAAAACATAGCTAGACCTGGAATTGTTCATCGAATAGATAAAGATACCTCTGGGCTTATGGTAGTAGCAAAAGATGATAAAACTCATGAATTGTTAACGGAAATGTTAAAAGAAAAACAAATAGAAAGAATCTATATTGCTCTAGTGGAAGGAATCATCAAGCATGATAGAGGAACCATTGATGCCCCAATAGGAAGAGATCCCATAAACAGACAAAAAATGATGGTAACAGAAAAAAACAGTAAGAATGCAATCACTCATTTTAAAGTATTAAAAAGGTATAGCAAACATACTTTAATAGAATGTAAACTAGAGACTGGAAGAACTCACCAAATAAGAGTTCATCTGTCTTATATCGGCTATCCTATAGTAAATGATCCCGTTTATGGACGAAAAAAAGCAACAACCCCATTTGGACAATTATTACATTCGAGTACGATTAAATTTATTCATCCTATCACAAAAAAAGAAATATACTTTCAAGCTCCATTACCAGAAGAATTTCAAGAATACCTAGAAAAATTGGATTAGGAATTGTTAATAAAAAAAACAGAAATGGAAACTAATGTTAAATAAAAAGTCCAAAGTATATAAGGAACCAATAGCTTTGCACTGTTTTTATTTTGAATAATGACTTCCTCATTCAAATATAAAGAAGAAATAAAATGAAAAGTTTTACAAGCAAAAGAAAGGAAAGGGCTAACTAACTTAAAAGTAAAAACATTGTAGCAAAAATATAAAGAAAAATTAATAATCAAAATAATCTTTAATCTTTGAGAAAAAAACCAAAAAGAACAATCATTATCTTTATATATCAAAAATATAGAGATGCCTACAATGAAGAAAACGACAACACTAACAATCATATATATATTAGGATTCAACATAAATATAGGTGTAACAAAATAATAAGAATTATCAATAATTAAAAGATTAATAAAAACAAGAGTACATAAAAAAATGGAAAAAATTACATATTTCACTAATTTACACCTCTTTATTAATTTTATGTTATAATGTATAATGTTATTAATCAAAGGAGTGAGAAAATTGCAAGAATCATTAGATAGAAAAAACTTAATAGCAATGAAACTTCTTCATTATTTCATAACTGAAAAAAATTATAATCCCATCATTCTTCAAGGAGCAGAAGATGAGATTTGGTTGGAAAATTTAAATAGTGACTATAAAATTGTTAGGATAGTTTCTAATCACATCCATAATGAAGAACAACTAGATTTTGATTTATATAAAACAAAACATGTAATGAAGAAAATTAAAAAGAAAACTTTTAGTTTTAAAATGAATGCACTAAGTATATTTACTGATATTGAAGAAAATGTCAAACTAGAAAATTTAAAAGATATTGATTGCATTTCATTATATGATGAAAAAGATTTAAATAAATATAAATTCATTTATGAAGTATTTCCGGATATCAGTAAAAAAATGACATTTACTGAAGAAGGATTTCAATTATTCATGAAAATAACAGCAGACATCAATAAAAAAAATAAGGAAGATGCCATCAAAGTAGATGAAGTATTTAAGCCTAAAAAGCCATATATTACATACACTTTAATTGGAATAAATACGATTATATTCATCTTAATGTTTCTATTTAATATGTATGACTACTTTATATATAACTATTCTACTTATGGATATAGTATTGTTGTTAATCATGAGTATTATAGACTAATCACAGGAGCCTTTCTTCATGCTAATATCCTTCACTTTCTATTTAATATGTATGCTTTATACTTAATAGGAATGCAAATAGAAAGCTTTATGGGAAAAACAAAATACTTTATCATATATATGTTTAGTATACTTTCTGGAAGTCTTTTATCGATCATATTTAACAGTTACGCATCCGTTGGTGCTAGTGGTGCAATCTTTGGACTTTTAGGTGCTCTTTTATACTTTGGATATCACTATAGAGTTTATCTAGGAGGAGTAATCAAAAGCCAAATTATCCCAATTATTGTAATTAACTTAGTAATTGGCTTTGTCTCTGGAGGAAGCATTGACAATTATGCTCATATTGGTGGATTAATTGGAGGTCTTCTAATAACCATAGGATTAGGAGTAAAATATAAAAGTACAAACTTCGAGAAAATAAATGGTTTAATCACATCGATTCTATACATATTATTACTAGTATTTGTAGCATTTAATTATGTATTTTAGTTGATAAGTAAACGATTTAATGATAAAATGATTCCATAAGTAATAGAGGTGATAGTATGAATGAATCTAACACGGATAAAGAAATAGAAAAAACAACCATGTATTCGATAGATGAATTTGAAAGTGCTTTAGTAAGTTCTACATTAAAAGAAGTTTGTATAGCATTAAAAGAAAAGGGTTATAACGAAATTAATCAACTGATTGGTTATTTAATGAGTGGAGATCCTGGCTATATTTCTTCACATAATGATGCAAGAAATAAAATAACTCGTATTGAACGAAGTACCATCATAGAAGTCTTACTTAAAAATTATGTAAGTAGATTATGAGATATTTAGGCTTAGACTTAGGAAGTAGGACTCTAGGAATGGCACTATCGGATCCTAGTGGGATCATAGCATCTAGTTATAAGGTAATAAAGCATAACGAAGAATATGAAAAACTAATAACCGAAATAGAAGAAATCACAAGAAGAGAACACATCGACAAAATCGTATTAGGTCTTCCCAAAAACATGGATAATACCATTGGACCAAAAGCAAAGTTATCATATGAATTTAAAAACATGATAGAATCAAAACTAAATAAAGAAGTGATTTTAGTAGATGAAAGACTAACAACAAAAGAAGCTACCAATATTTTATTAAAAAATGATACTTCAAGAAAAAAACGAAAAAAAGTAGTAGATAGCTTAGCAGCTACTATTATATTACAATCTTATTTAAATGGTTTAAAAAAATAGAAGGAGAGAAAACATGGAAAAAGAGAAAATGATAAATCAAACGAATGAAGATATGGAAAACACTTTTAAAGTGATAAATGATCGAGGAGAAGAGATCATCTGTGATATATTGTTCACTTTCGATTCAGAAGAAACAAAGAAAAGTTACATAGTCTATACAGATAATTCAAAAGATGAAAGTGGCAACATACAAGTATTTGCATCTATATATGATCCAAATCAAGAAAATCAAAAGCTAGAACCAATTACAACAGAACAGGAATGGAAAGTAATTGAAACAATATTAAATACACTACAAGAAGAGATTAAGAAAAAAATGGAAGATGCTGCTAATAACGAAGGAGAAAACGGGCAATAATGCTCGTTTATTATTAGAGAAGTGAAAAAGTTTAGAAATATAGCATTAATCATATTATTAATCCTAGCAGTATTAATAATATCTTTATGTACAATATACAATATCAATATAAAAGCAGTAGACAAAAATGATAGTACCAAAATAGAAGTAGTAATTCCTAGTGGAACTAGCCAAAAAAATGTTGGGAAAATATTAGAAGAAAAAGATTTAATTAGAAGCAGTACTTTTTTTGAAATATATATAAAACTATTTAATGTAAAAGACATCAAAGCTTCAACCTATTATTTATCTAAAGATATGGATTTAAAAGAAATCATCAGTATATTAGAACAGGGAAATTCTTACAATCCTGAACAAATTACAATAACCTTTAAAGAAGGGATCAATATAAGAGAATTTGCTACAGTTGTAAAGAATAATACAAATAATACCTATGATGATGTAATCAACTTATTAAAAGAGGAAGAATACCTAGATGAGTTAATCGATACTTATTGGTTTATCACCGACGAAATAAAAAATGAAAAAATTTATTATTCACTAGAAGGATACCTATTTCCAGATACTTACTATTTTTCGAATAAAGACGTAAGCATCAAAGAGATCATAGCTAAAATGCTAGATAGAATGGAAGTAGAATTAAATAAATACAAAACAGAAATAGAAAATAGTGATTTGAGTGTTCATCAATTACTTACCTTAGCATCCATCATTGAAAAAGAAGGAAAAACAAATGATTTTGGCAATATATCGTCCGTTTTTCATAATAGACTAGCTCTAAATATGTCTTTAGGAAGTTGTGCAACTGCTTACTATGGAATGGGATTAGACTTTAATGAAATTGGCATTGCCACTAATGAGATGATGCAAAATAAAAATGATTACAACACTTATGTAATCCAAGGTCTACCAGTAGGGGCTATATCACTTCCAGGGAAAGAGGCAATAGAAAAAGCTTTAATGCCAGAAGATACAGAATACTTATATTTCTTATCAGATAATCAGGGAGTAACCTATTTCTTTGAAACTTATAAAGAGCATCAACAAAAACAACAAGAACTAAAACAAGAAGGAAAATGGGAAAGATAGTATAGCTAAGGAGAATAAATGAAATGATAGAAAATGCACACTCGATGATAAGAGAAATAAAAGAATATGCCAAAAAAGAAAATATTCCTATCATGCTTGATGATGGAATCAATTTCCTCACAAACTTTATTTTAAAAAATAAAATAACTACCATCTTAGAAGTGGGAACAGCAATCGGCTATTCTGCTATAAGGATGGCTTTAGCAAGCCCCAACCTAAAGATTGTAACAATAGAACGTGATGAAGAAAGATACTTAGTAGCACTGAAAAATATAAAAAAATTCAATCTAGAAAAGAGAATAACCTTAATATTTAATGACGCCTTGGACGTTAGTTTAGATGAAAAATTCGACTTAATCTTTTTGGATGGTGCTAAGGGAAAAAATATAGATTTTTTGGAACATTTTGAAAAAAACCTAGCAGAAGGTGGATTCTTTATTACCGATAACATTAATTTCCATGGATACGTACAAAAAGAGGAAACTGAAATAAAAAGTAGAAACTTAAAAGGACTAGTTAGAAAAATAAAAAGATATATAGATTATTTAAAAGATTCTGACAAATACACAACAGAATTTTATGAAGTAGGAGATGGAATTGCCGTCACTAGCAAAAAAGAAGTAGGGTGATATAATGAAATTAACAGTAATACCAAACAGTATAGACCACATAGAAAAATACAAAAAAATAGGGGCAAAAGCCTTTATTTTTGGGTTAAAAGGATTTTCTAGTGGCTATATCTGTACGGGTACTATAGATCAAATAATAGAGCTAACAAACAGAAATCCTGATATTGAAATCTTTATAGCAATGAATAAAAATATTTTCAACAGTGAACTACCAGAACTAGAAAATACTTTAAAAAAACTAGAAAAAACAAAGATAAAAGGTGTATTATTCTATGATTTAGCCATATTGAACTTAAAAATAAAAAATAATCTTTCACTGGATTTAGTATGGAATCAAACCCATATGGTAACTAACTACAATAGTTGCAACTATTATTATGAAAAAGGGGTAAAATATGGTGTATTGTCTGGAGAAATCACCTTAGAAGAAATTAAGGAAATAAAAAAGAAAACAGCTATGCAATTATTTGTAACAGTGATGGGATATCCTATTATGTCTTTTTCGAGAAGAACACTTTTAAATAATTATTTCTTAGCAAATCACAAGAAAAAAGACAAGGACACATATATCATAAAGAACAATAACGAAGATTATATTATAGAAGAAGAAGACAATGGAGATGCCATCTACTACGGTAAAATATTAAATGGAAGTATTGTTCTAAAGGAAATGGATGTAGAGTACGTAATTTTAAACGAGTTTGGAATAGAAGAAGAACTTTTTGCAAAAACTCTTTCTCTATACCAAAAAATAATAGATGAAAAAAAAGAACATGCCATAGAGGAAGCAGATCATCTTCTTGGTACGTATCGTGGTTTCTTTTTTCAAAAAACAATATATAAGGTGAAGAAAAATGACTAAAAAAGTAGAATTATTATCACCAGCGGGTGACTTAGAAAGATTAAAAATAGCCCTTCTCTATGGGGCAGATGCAGTATACATAGGTGGAAGAGAATACAGTCTTAGAGCAAATGCCAATAATTTCAGCTTAGAGGAAATAAAAGAAGCCACTTCTTTTGCTCATAAATTAGGAAAGAAGGTCTATTTAACATTAAATATCGTCTTTCATAACGAGGACTTAGAAGGCGTATATGAATTTATCAAAGAAGTAGTAGATGCTAAAATTGATGCCTTTATAGTAAGTGATCCCTTTTTAATTAGATATATAAAAGAAAACTTTAACGTAGAAGTTCATTTGAGTACTCAAGGATCCACTACGAACAAAGAAGCAATAAGATTTTGGAAAAAAGAAAAAGTAGATAGAGTAGTATTAGCAAGAGAAGTATCCATAAAGGAAATAAAAGAAATCTTAGATGAAGTAGAAATCGATTTAGAAGTATTTATTCACGGAGCAATGTGTACTTTTTACAGTGGCAGATGTTGTCTATCTAACTATTTTACAAATAGAGACTCTAATCGTGGTGGCTGTGCACAAGTATGTCGTTTTGCCTTCGACATAGAAGGACATGAAGAAAAATTCACTATAGCTACAAAAGACTTAAACATGGCAGAATATCTCGATAAGTTAATCGACACCGGTGTAAAATCTTTAAAAATAGAAGGTAGGATGCGGTCTTTATATTATTTAGCAACAGTAATTTCATCTTATCGAAGACTAATCGATGATTATTACAACAAAACTTTAACAAAAGAAAAAATAAAGAAAGAAGAAAAAATACTATCACGTGTTGCAAATCGTGAAACAAGCACGCATTATTATATGAAACAAGCTGACTATAAAGATCAGTATTACACCGGAAGACAAGAATTGTCAAATCAAGATTTCCTAGGGTTAGTATTGTCCTATGATAAAGTAGATAAAATAGCAACACTTACGCAAAGGAACTATTTTAAAGAAAATGATGAGGTAGAAATCTTTACCCCAAGTGGGAAAACCTATTCTTTTACTATAGATAAAGTATACGACAAAGATATGAATTCTATAGAAGTAGCTAGACATCCAGAAGAAATTATCAAACTAAAAGTTGATTTTCCAATAGAAGAAAATTCTATGATGAGAGTGAGAATAAAATAATGAATAATTTAGCAATAATCAAAGAAAACTTATTAAAAAAAGAAGAAAATCTATCACCATATGCTACAAAAAGCAAAGATGCTATAAGATTGATTCCTAAAAAAGAAGATATAAGACCTTCTTTTTTCCATGATATTGACACAATCATTCACAGTACTTCTTATAATAGATATATTGATAAAACACAAGTTTTTTCTTACTTAGAAAATGATCATATCTCCAAACGAATGATTCATGTACAATTAGTAAGTAAAATAGCAAGAACCATAGGTAGATGTTTGGAGTTAAACGAAGACTTAATTGAAGCAATTGCCTTAGGACACGATATAGGACATACTCCACTAGGACACGTTGGAGAAAAAATATTAAATGACATATCACAAAGAGAATTACAAATTCCGTTTATGCATAATTTGCAAAGTGTTAGGACTTTAACTGTCTTAAATAATACAAATTTAACAATCCAAGTTTTAGATGGTATCATGTGCCATAATGGTGAAATATTAGATAATACTTATAGTCCTCAAAAAAAAACAAAGGAAGACTTTTTACATGACTATGAAGAATCTTGCAAAAATAAAAATTATGCAAAGAAAATAAGACCAATGACTTTAGAAGGATGTGTTGTGAGAATTTCCGATATCATTGCCTATATTGGAAGAGATGTGGAAGATGCAATTAGATTAAAAAAATTAAAAAGAAACAGTATTCCTAAAGAAATAGAAGAGGTTTTAGGGAATAATAATAGTAAAATTATTAATACTATTATATTAGATATCGTGGAAAACAGTTATGGAAAAGAAAAAATAATCTTAAGTGAAAAAGTATTTAAAGCCATGAATGAATTAAAAAAGTTCAACTATCGTGAAATTTATGAAAAAGCCAATACAGAAGAAGACTTAAAATATTATGAAGAAGGCATGAATAAATTATTTTATTACCTTCTAGATGATTTAAATAATAATAAAAAAGATAGTATCATAAATAAAGTATTCATATATAATATGAATGAAGAATATATTACTAAAAGTGATAATAAAAAAATTGTGATTGATTTTATAGCAGGAATGACAGACGATTATTTTATGAATTTGTTAAAAACTGTTAACTAAAAAATATTGACAGAAACTGCTATTTATGATATCATTATGCTTAATTGAAAAAGAGGTGATTTTATCATGAAAGAGAAAAAAACATTATTGACAGAAGAAGGGTTAGCCGATTTAAAAAAAGAGCTAGATGAATTAATTAACGTAAAAAGACCTGCTAACTTGAAAGCAATCAAAGAGGCAAGAGCTTTAGGTGATTTGTCTGAAAATGCTGATTATGACGCTGCAAAGAATGACCAAGCAGAATTAGAAGGTAGAATTAAGAAAATTGAAAAAATGTTAGAAAATTATGAAATTATAAAGAACAAATCATCAGACAAAGTGGGACTTGGTTCAACGGTAGAGATAAAATATGTAGATGATGATGAAATAGATGAATATAAAATCGTAGGAAGTCAAGAAGCAGATCCATTTATGAGTAAAATTTCAAATGAATCTCCAATTGCAAAAGCTTTATTAAATAGAAAAGTAGGAGACATAGTAGAAGTGGAAAGCCCAAATGGAGTATATAAAATAGAAATAACGGAAATAAAATAAAAAGTATAACTTATTGAGAAATCAGTAAGTTTTTTTGGTATCTATGTTAGACCATAATGTTGAAGAAAAGAAAATATAGATATATAATAATAAAGGTGATAGAAGTGGAAGATGTAAAAGAAATAATATTAAAATTAACAGAACAAGAAAAAGAAGAACTATTTGATTATTTAAAAAAAATAATTAATGAAGAATTTGAAGATTATGAAACAAGTGTTTGTGAATGTCCCAAATGTGGTTCCAAACAGATTTTAAAAAACGGAACATATAATGGAATGCAAAGGTATAGATGCAAAAGTTGTTTTATCACTTTCACATCAAAAACCAAAAATATATTTTCAACAACAAAATTAGAAAAAGAAAAATGGTTGAAATATGTTGAATGCTTTGTAGATGGTTTATCCCTAAGAAGATGTGCTGAAAAAATTAAGGTTTGTTTAAAGACATCATTTTTTATGAGACATAGAATATTAGAATGTTTAAAGAAAAACCAAAATCAGTTTATAGTTAACAATAACAATAAAGGACAATTAGACGAAAC
>CASFCU010000008.1 GCA_949293285.1 uncultured bacterium | reverse complement strand
GAAACAATTTGATGATTATTTTAATGATGAAGAATATTTAATTGAAAATGGATTTGATAGTTGGAATAATGCTAAAGATTTTTTAGAAGAAAAAGTAGAAATTATTGAAGAAAAAACTATACAAAAAAATATAAGCAGATTAAGTTATCAGCAAACAGGAACATATCAACTAGACAGCAACGATATTTTAGGTTTTATAAAATCATTAAACGAGCAATTTACTAAACACGGTAGAAAAATAAATGAAATTATTGATTATATAAATAGAAAGGAAGATAAAAATAACTAATTTTTGTCTTTTTTTATTTTGTGGTAAAATATATATGAGGTGTATATAATGCAAGTGCAGAAATACATAAAAATGATTTTGTATAAAGTATCATTAGATCACGAAGTTAATTTGACAACAATAGAAAGATACACCGATGGGAAATACAAACGAACAATCATTTTAACCATAGATGGAGAAAAAGAATATTTTAGCAATACATATATGCTATTAGATTTTTTACAAGGATATATAGGAGGTTGATAATTTGGCTAAAAGATTAACTGATAAAGATAAAAAGAAAATTATCGCTGACTATATGGAAAATCAAAACTATTCTGAAACAGCTAGAATTAACAATGTAGGGGTTAATACTGTTAAAAGACTTGTATTAAACCAAGATAATGAAGAGATGGCAAGAAAATGCAAAGAAAAAAAAGAAGAAAATACTAAAGACATATTAGAATATATGGACAAAATTGCCGAAAAGCAAAAGAAAATAATAGACTTGTCTTTGGAAGTATTGGAAGAAAAATTGTCTAATCCAGATTTGTTTACCAACATAAGAGACGTTGCAATAGTTTATGGAACAATATTTGATAAGTCGCTAAAGTATAAAGAAATGAAATTACGAGAAGAAGAAATAAAATATAAAAATACCACTACGCAAGAAACTCTTGATAAACTAGATGCTTTATTGGAGGAACAAAAAAATGCCTACATGGACTAAAAAACAAAAAGAATATGGTTTAAATGCTAATCATAGATGGAATGTAAAAATAGGTGCAGTTCGTAGTGGTAAGACATTCCAAGACAAAGAAGATATAATTCCAAGAAGAATAAGAGAGCGAGCGGGTAAGGATGGACTAGTATTTATTATAGGTGTAACAGAAGCAACAGTAGAACGTAATGTTTTAAGACCTATGCGTGATAAGTTTGGCAATAATTTAGTCGGAACAATAAACAAAAACAAAGTATGGTTATTCGGAGAAGAATGCTATTGTCTAGGTGCTGAAAAGATAAATCAAGTTGCAAAAATTCAAGGATCAAGCATTAAATATTTATATGGTGATGAAGTTGTAAAATGGAATAAAGAAGTATTTGATATGATTAAATCAAGACTTGACCAACCATATTCGTTGGCTGACTTAACTGGCAATCCTGAACATAAAAAACATTGGTTTAAAGAATTTATCGAAAGTAATGCTGATATATATTTACAGCACTATACAATTGATGATAACGATTTCCTAAGCACAGAATTTAAAGAAAATTTAAAAAAAGAATACGAAGGCACGATATTGTATAATAGATACATTTTGGGACAATGGTGTAATGCTGAAGGAATAATATACGTTCAATTTGCTAATAATACAGACTTATTCATGAAAGATGAGGCAATAAATGAAAATGGTAATAAAATAAATTTTATGATTATATCCATAGGAGTTGATTACGGAGCCACAAAAGGGGAAACAGAATTTAAAGCAACTGGTATAACACCTTTATTTAAAGAAGCTTGGACAATTGACGAAGAAAAGATAACTGGCTTGTATGCTCCAGAAGATTTTTATAAAGCATTCATAAATTTTTATAAAAGAGTTGTTTCTAATTATGGAAAAGTAACGCATGCATTTGCTGATTATGGGGCGTTAGGTCAAGTATTAACGTTTGGACTAAATAGAAGACTACAGCAAGAAAGAATACCTTTACAAGTTCAAGATTGTATAAAAGGTAGAATAATTGATAGAATTTATTTAGATACAATGTTATTTGCTCAAAAAAGAAGATTTATATTAAAAAAATGTAAATATATGAAAGAAGCTTACGAACAAGCTTTATGGGACGATAAAAAAGAAGATGAAAGGTTAGACGATGGAACTACACCGGTAGATGATTTAGATGCAAGCGAATATAGTATGTTTCCATTTTATGATAAATTTATGTCGAATATAGGAGGTTATTGATGAAATTAGTAGAATTTTTAAAAAAAGAATACAATTATAATCCAAATATCAAAGATGATATAAAAGGTTATATTGAACAATGGGAGAGTTGGTATGAAGGAGATGTAAGAAATTTCCACAATTATTTTATTTACAATGGTAGAGAAAAAGTACCACAAAAAAGATATACAATGAATATGCCTAAAGAAATAAGTGAAGATTGGGCAGACGTTTTGTGGAGTGAGAAATGTAAAATATCAATGAAAAACAATGAATCACAACAAGAATTTGATAATTTGGCTGATGATTTGGGATTAGACGAAGTAATAAGTCAAGCAATTGAAAAAAGTGGAGCATTAGGTACGTGTGCAGTTGTTACAAACGTTTATGACTTACTTAGCAACGAAGATACTATGACCATAGACGTATCGCAAGCTAAAACAAGGACCGATATAGTAGATGTTGATTTGATATTTCCATTATCTTGGAATAATAAAACAATAACAGAATGTGCATTTGGAAGCGTTGAGTATAATGATGGTAATAAGTATATAGTGTTATCAGTTCACAAATTAAACGATAAAGGCAATTATGTTATTTACAACCATTTGTTTAAAGAAACAAATAGCAACTTAACAGAAATAAAAAATGATGATGGGACTATTAGTGAATTTGATACTTTATCAAATAAAAAATGGTTTGCCATATTTAAACCAAATTTAACGAATAATTTATTCAAGAATAACCCTTTTGGAATTCCACATTATGCTAACTCTATCGATAAAATTAAAGCAGTAGATATAGCATTTGATGGGTTACAAAATGAAGTTAGAGACGGAAGAAAAAGAACTTTCGTCAGAGCTGATATGTTAAACTACGATGATGGAACTCAAAAAATGGTATTTGACCCTAACGACACGAGTATATATGTTCTTCCAAAAGGAGCAACAAAAGATGACCTAATTCAAAGCGATAGTGATGATTTAAGGACCGATAAATTGATAGGAACTTTAAATACTTGTTTAAACATTTTAGGTAATAGTGTTGGCTTCGGTGAAAATCATTATCATTTTGACGGAACTAATCTATCTACAGCTACAGCAGTAATTAGTAGCAATTCTAAAATGTTTAGAAGAAAGAAAAAATTGGAAATTGGATACAAAAGTGCCATATTTGATTTAGTCCAAGCTATTTGTTACGCATCTAGTACATTTGGAACAAATAATATTAACACAGATGGAATGGTAATATTATTTGACGATAGTATAGTAGAAGATAAGCAAAGTGAAAGTACAAGAGCATTAGAAGAAGTAAGAGCTGGTGTACTAAGTAAAGTAGAATATCGTATGAAAATATTTGGCGAAACAAAAGAAATTGCTAGACAAAAAATAGAAGAAATAAGACAAAACGAACCGACAATGAGGGAACTATTAGGAATTAGCGAAGAATAGGTGATGTTATGGATAATAACAAACTGAAACTAGCAGAAGAAAGGTTTTATTCAAGATTTGAAGCGTTAAATAGTGAAATATTACAAGAATTTGGTAAAACTATATCAAAATTTGAAGGATTAAGCGTTTCTGAAGCCCATAGACTAGCCCAGCAAATGAAAAACGGTCGTGAAATTGATAAAATAATGGAAGATTTAGAAAAAGCGAGCCAGTTATCAAGGAAAGATTTAGAAGAATTACTAGAAATAGCAGCCGAAGAAAACATTGAATTTGCAAATGTTTACTATGAAGCAAAAGGAATGGATAAAGTATCATACAAAGATAGTAAACAATTTCAAGATATAGTTAAATCAGTTGAAAAAACGACACAGGGTGTATTTGCTAACCTTTCCAGTACAACTGCTATCAGATTACTAAAAGACAACGGAGAAGGCTATTTAAAGGGCATTAGAGAGGCATACGAAGATGTAATTGATAGATGTGTTCTTGCAGTAGCAACAGGGCAAACAAACTACCAAAAAGCAATGTATGACACTATTAAACAACTTTCTAATAGTGGCGTTAAGAAAGTATATTATGAAAATGAAGGCAAAAAGCCTTATGCTAGAAGATTAGACTCTAGTGTAAGGCAAAACATACTTGAAGGAGTTAGGCAAGTGAATATTGAGGTTCAAGAACAAGTTGGAAAAGAATTTGGTGCTGATGGCGTAGAAGTGAGCCATCATGTTAATTGTGCACCAGACCACATACACATAGATGGGCAACAATTTAGTAAAAAGAAATTTGAAAAAATAAACAACAACTTAACAAGACCGGTAGCAAGTATGAATTGTCGACACTTTGTATTCAGCATAGTATTAGGTGTTAGTAGCCCATTATATACTAAAAAGCAACTAGAAGAAGATAGAAAGAATAACGAAAAAGGCTTTGAATACGAAGGAAAACATTATACTTTATACGAAGGAGAACAGCTTCAAAGAAAAATCGAACTAGCAGTAAGGCAACAAAAAGATTTGCAAATTATAGCTAAAGCTAGCAATGATAAAGATACTATTTATAAAGCACAAAGTAACATAACACAACTTACGCAAAAATATAAAGAATTATCTAAAATAAGTGGTTTACCAACAAAAATGGACAGAATGAGGGTAGTAGGTTATCAAAGAGTAAATGTAAATAAGTTGAAATAAAATTAAATATATGATATAATATTTATATGGGGAATACCGCAATTATTCCCCTAATACTTTATTGCGGGAGGTATTAAAATGAATATTGGTATATATAAAATAACAAACAAAATTAATAACAAATGTTACATAGGACAAAGTGTAAATTTAAAAAGTAGGATAAAAAGCCATAAAAGTATGTTAAAACATCACAACGAAGATAACGATTTGTTAAATAAAGCAACTTTAAAATATGGTTACGAAAACTTTGAGATAGAAATTATTAAATTTTGCAAAGAAGAAGAATTAGATACTTACGAAAAATACTTTATTAATTATTATAATTCATACAAGAGAAAAAATGGATATAACATTGAATTAGGAGGGTCTAAAACTAAACATTTATCAAAAGAACAAATTGATAAAATGAAAAAAAGTAAAAAAAATAAATTGACTGGAAAAGATAATCCATTTTATGGAAAAAAACATAGTCAAGAAACAAAAAATAAAATAAGTTTAGCACAAAAAGGCAATAAATATTGTTTAGGAAGAATTATAAGCGAAGATACGAGAAAAAAGATTGGTATTGCCAATAAAGGTAAGTTGTCTAAAGCTATTAATTGTTATGATATTGAAAATAATTTTATCAAAAGATATAAGTCAATCAATGAAGTTGGTAAATCAATAGGGAAAGCCCATTTTAGTGCAATATGTGCTGTATGCAAAGGAAAAAGAAAAACAGCTTTTGGTTATATTTGGAAATATGCTGACGATTTAGAAAAGTAAAACACTTTTCTTTTTTTAGTGAAAAAGCTGGACTAGATACTCAAATGCAGAGAATGAGAGTTGTTGGTTTTAAAAGAATAAATGTTAATAACATGAAATAATTATTGAAAAGTAGGCAACCTAGAAACAGGTTGTCTTTTTTTATTAAAATGATTATAGAATTAAAAAAGATGAAAGAAGGAATTAGAAATGTATAATAACAATTATTATCAACCGCCAAGAAATTTAGGAGTTCAAACTAATTATCAACAACCTATATATCAACCAATGTACCAAGTACCGATAAGTCAACCAACTTCAAGTGGTTTACAAGGGAAAATTGTTGATAGTATTGAAACAGCTAAAAATCAAGATATTCAATTAGATGGAAGTATCAGTTATTTTGCTTTAACAGATGGAACTGCTATTGTAAGTAAGCAATTACAAGCTGACGGAACAAGTAAGACTACTATTTATCGACCAATTAGTGAAGAACAAGTAGAACTACCTAAATATGCTACCTTAGATGATATTAAAAAAGAAATAAATAACATAGATTTAAGCGATATTGATGATTTAAAAGAAGAAATAAGAGAATTAAAGAAACAACTTAAAGATTTAAAGAAAAAAGGTGATTAATATGAAAAATTCTATGGAATTTTTTAAAATATTTAAAGCCATGAAAAATCCTCAAGAAGCAATAATAGAAATAGCTGGTGGTAATAATAATCCTATATTAAAAAATGCAATTGATATGGCTAAAAATGGCAATAGTGAGGGTGTTATGAAATTAGCAGAAAACTTATGTAAAGAAAAAGGCATTGATTTTCAAAAAGAATTTGCTCAATTTATGGGTTATTTTAAATAAATTGTTTGGTTTTTAATTTAATATGCGTATTCCAAATAATTTAATAAAGGAGGAAAATTTATGCGTGGAGACGGAATAATTCCAGTTATGGACGTTGGTAATAATAATGGGAATGGTTTTGGAGATTCTTATGGTGGAAGTGGTGCTTGGTTTATAATCCTATTCTTAATTTTTGCTGTTTTCGGTTGGGGTCGTAACGGCTTCGGGGGAAATGGTAATAACGGAAACGGAGGAGCTGGTAATGTTACTTACGTTCCTTATGGTTTAGGTTGTGGAGGTATTGGCAATGCATATACCGATGCAAGCATTCAAAGAGGTTTTGACCATCAATCAATTATTACTAAGCTGGATGGAATAACACAAGGAATTTGTGATTCTACATATGCACTAAATAATACAATAACTAATGGTTTCAATAACACAAATGTTAATTTAATGCAAGGTTTCAATGGAATAGATAGAGGATTGTGTAATTTATCGTCACAAATTGCTGATTGTTGTTGCCAAACTCAAAGATCTATCGACGGAGTAAATTACAATATGGCTATGAATACTAATGCTATTCAACAAACATTATGTAACAATACTAGAGATATTTTAGAGAACAACAACAATAACACTAGAGCTATTTTAGACTTCTTAACTAATGATAAGATTTCTACATTACAGTCTGAAAATCAAACTCTTAAATTCCAAGCTAGCCAAACTGCACAAAATGCTTTCATCACTGCTAACCAAGAAGCACAAACTGCTGAATTGATTAGAAGATTAGGTGCTGATTGCCCACAACCTTCATTTATCGTTCAACCACCTACACCTGTAACTTTCCCAACTAATTGTTGTGGACAATTCACAGGATTTAACAATTGCAACTCAAATTGTGGATGTTATTAATTAAATAGTGTGTCCGCTACACTTTAAAAGCGTGATTTATTAAAAGAGATAGTAAATCATGCTATCTCTTTATTTATTTGAAGGAGGAATAAAATGAA
>CASFCU010000007.1 GCA_949293285.1 uncultured bacterium | reverse complement strand
GCTTAAGTCGTCAGTATCAATCGGGTTAGTTGATTCTATATTGGTATTGAAAGATTAGAAAGACTATGGAATATTTATAGCTACAAGTATAAATACGCTAATGGTATAGATATTAATGAAATATTAAATTTATTAAAAGATATAATCAAAGAATTAGATTTAGAAGTTGTTGCAGTATAGTGATATGCCATAACTGTCACATATTAAAGCACATATTATTAGTTTTATAAGGAGAGGGTTAGGATGGCAAATAAGAGTAAAAATTTACAAAATGCAAAGAAAATAAAAGATGATGAATTTTATACTAGATATGAAGATATTGAGAACGAAGTTTTACATTACAAATCTCATTTTGATAATAAGACTGTTTTTTGTAATTGTGATGATCCGTTTGAATCTAATTTTTGTAAGTTTTTCTTAAAGAATTTTAATGTATTAAACCTAAAGAGATTAATATGTACATCATATTATTCATCTAAAATCATTTCAAAAGAATTAAAATTCTTAAAAGATGATGAAAAAATATCTAGGACTAAAGGATATGTTTTAGATATTGAAAAATTTACTGATACAAATGATATAATATCAGATGATATAATTTATGATTTGTTGAAAAAACCAGATAGCATAAAGAAATTAAATGGAAATGGTGATTTTCAAAGTGATGAATGTATAAGTTATATGAAAGAGTCAGATATTATTGTAACAAATCCACCTTTTTCGTTGTTTAGAGAATTTGTTTCAATCATAATGCAATTTCAAAAGAAATTTTTAATAGTTGGAAATCAAAATGCATTAACATATAAAGAAATATTTCCTTTAATTAAAGATGATAAAGTGTGGACTGGATATCAATTTGGAGAAATGAAATTTAGAGTTCCAAAAGCTTCAAAACCCAGAGCAACAAGGTATTGGGTTGATGAAACGGGGCAAAAATGGAGAAGTTTGGGAAATGCAATGTGGCTTACAAACATTGATAGCGAAAGAAGACATAGAAAATTAGAACTAACAAAGAAATATAATCCAGAAGATTATCCTAAATATGATAATTTTGATGCAATTAACGTAAAAACAATTAATGATATACCTTGTGATTATTTTGGGATTATGGGTGTACCTATAACTATTGTTAATAGATATAATAGCGAGCAATTTGAAATTGTTGGAGAGGCTAATCACGGTTCTGATAATGAATACGATCTATTTAAGCCAGTATTAAACGGAAAAGAATTATATAAAAAAATTTTAATTAGAAGAAGATGTAGAGAAATGAAAGAAAAAGAATTTGTAATTTTAGATTTATTTAGTGGTGCTGGTGGTTTTTCCTATGGGATGGAAAAAAACAAACATTTTAAAACAGCGATTGCACTTGATATAAATGAAGTTGCTTTAAAAACTTTTAAACACAATATGCCTGCAACGACAACTATTATTGGTGATATCACTGATGAGGAAATAAAGAAAAAAATCATTAAATTGAGTAAAGAAAAGAATGTTAATATGATTATAGGTGGACCACCTTGTCAAGGCTTTTCATTGAAAGGGAAAAAATTAGGATTAAATGATCCGAGGAACTTTTTATTTAATGAATATTTGAATATTGTTGAAGCTATTAAACCAGAAGTATTTGTAATAGAAAATGTTAAAGCATTGTTATCAACTTCTTCAGGATGGTTTAAAGAGCAAATAATTACTAGAGTTAAAAGCATGGGATATTATGTAGATTGTGGCATTTTGACCGCTTCTGATTTTGGTGTTCCTCAGTCTAGGCAAAGAACAATATTTATTTGTTCTAAAAACAAAAAAATAAATTTACCAATAAGTAAAACAATTAAACAAGTAACTGTTAAAGATGCAATTTTTGATTTGGCATATTTAAATTCGGGAGAAGGCGATTTTGAACAAGAATATGTAACATCGCCAACTAGTTCATATCAAAAGTTGATGAGAAAAAACAGCAATAAATTATATAATCATAAAGCATCTAATCATTCAGATGTTGCAATAAAAAAGCTTCAAATGATTCCACCTGAATGTGGAAAAGAACATTTACCAAAAGAATTATTGGGAAAACAAAAATTTAATGGTACTTGGGGAAGATTAAAGTGGGATGATGTTTCTCCAACAATTGATACAAGATTTGATGCTTCATCAAATGGAACAAACAATCATCCATTTTTAAATAGATCAATTACCCCACGTGAGGCTGCAAGAATTCAATCGTTTGATGATAAATTTGTATTTTTAGGGTCAAAAGTATATATTAGAGAACAAATTGGGAATGCTGTACCACCTTTGTTGGCAAAGGCTATAGCAGATAAGATATATGAAGAGATAGGAGTAGAGTTATGAATATAGAAATGGCATATTTAATTGGAATGATATTGGGGAATGGCGAAATACAAAAAGGAAATCAGGAAACTATAGTTACTATTGATATACCACATAAAAATTTATATACTGATGACTTTCAAGATGTTAAAGTATATGTAAAAGCAAGTATTGTTGATATACGTTCTATTGTAGAACCTCTTATTGGCAGTAATTTGAGATTTACACAGGGTGATAGATCAACAAAGATTTCTTTCGTAAAACCTAACGAGGAATATGTGATGAGACAAATACTTAAATTTGTTGGAAACGGACGTAAACATTCAACTATGGAAATGAACTCCGATTTATTTAACATTACCACAGATGAAAAGAAGTCTTTGCTCAGAGGGATGGCTGATGTTACTGGATACATCAGAAAAAGTAATATTGCTTATGGGCAATTAGGTGCACATCGTGTTTATATTGAAATACCTTGTAATTGGCAAATGGTCATAGATGTAGCTAATATGTTAAAAGATGTTGATATTCCTGTTCAAACAATTGATTTTGGACATCCTAATTTTAGAGATAGTGAATTAAAAAAATACAACGAAGGTAAAGAATATTATTGGAAAAAAGAACACCAAATCAAAATATATGCAAATGAATTTCTTCCAATCGGATTTAATATTAAACATAAACAAGATGCTTTGGAAAAATATAGTGATGAATTACTAAATTATTTTGATCCGAATAAAACACATAAATTTTATTGGGAAAAAAGTATAAAGAAAGGAAAAAACAAACCAGTTCATCCAGGTGAAAATGATATTTCATTACCACCTGAAATTCGTGGAAAACATTTTAATTCTTGGACTGAATTGGCAAAGGTATTAGGATATGATAAATAATGTTTCTAAAGAAAATGAATTATATGAACCAATGAGACAATGGTTACAAATATATTTAGAAGATAAGTATAAACATGCTGAAATAATAACTATTGATTCACACGCCAGAACTTTGGACTCATTTTTAAAAGAATATGGTGTTCTTGAACAATATCCATTAACTGTGGGGCTAGATATTCAAGTTGATGTTTTGGGGATAGTAAAACAAAAAAATAAGTCACATCTCGTGTTTATCGAAGCAAAAAAAACTCAACTTAATTTGCATGATTTAGGACAATTATGGGCATATTGCAAGTTGTGTGACCCACTTGAAGCATTCCTTTTATCTTCTTATGGATTAGGTAGTTTAAATAAAATTTTTAATAATTTATTAAGAGATGATTTATTAGATTTTGGTGATGGTAAGAAAATTAAAAAAATGCAAGTTGGAAGATGGGATATTACTACAAATAGCATAGATTACAATTCATTAATTCCTAAAATTTAAATTAGACAAATTAAGTAGAAGGTGAAATATGGAATTGTTTTTAAGAAAAGTAGAAAATGCATTCGGTATTAAAAGTTTGCGAGTAAATTTGCAAAGTGACAAAAAATTGTTTCAAGAATTAATTTATTCAAAAAATGGTTCTTTTAAAACTTCTTTTTCTAATACTTTATATAATTTAAATAATGGGACGCCAGAAAACATATTTGATAGATTAACAAATGAAAAGTGTAATTTAGATATATGTATTTTAGAACATGATAAAGAAATACATAACTTGGATAATAGATTTATAGTATTTTCAAGAGAAATATACGAACAAAATGCTAAGCTATTATCTGATTATAGTGTTGAATTAGAAACTCTTACCATTGATAAAAAAAGCAGTGAATATATTAAAGAATTATTAAGTGAAGAGACGATTGAAATTAAACTTCAGATTGATAATTATTTGAAAGGTACAGGCTTGAATTTTGAATCTATGCTTAATATGTTTTCTAATATGGAAGATGGATATTTAGATAGAATTATTAATTTATTAAATATAATTATTGAACATAAGGAAAGCGATATTTCCGAAATAAATGTTAAAAAAATATATCAAAAAGCATATGATATCGTTGATCAAAATGAATTTCAAAATAAAATTTCAAATTATATTCATGTTTTAGAAAATAAAATAAATGCTCAACTTTTTGATGACGGCTTCAATGAAACTAATTGTTTATCTTTTGTGGCAACTATTGAAAAAGCAAAATATTTATCCGAGGATAAATCTAGAGGATTATTTATAAAGGATAAAATATATTATGATATAGTTGAAATTAAAAAAATGTTTCAAGAGGAAATTAATAAAATATCAAAGGATCCTGAAATTATTGAACAAAGTAAAGAAATTACTAAATTAATGGGAACAGCTAAAGAATCAGAAAATTTAAAAGAATCTATAAGGAAAAATCCATTACTTGTCAAACAATTATCAGTTGGAAGAAAAAATATAATTTTATCATATTTAAAAAAATCTAATATAGATTTTATATATTGGTTAGAAATTATAAAAAAAGCAAAAAATGAATTAAATAATGTTTTAAAAAGTGCCCAGACTAAACAAACTGACTTTGAACGAGCTATTGAAATATATAAGGATAGATTTCATCCAATTTTTAATATTGAGATTGTGGATAAAGCAGAATCTATGTTAGGAATAAAGACTCCGACCATTGTGTTTTATCATAACCGAAGTAAAGATATAGCAGTTACTGAACCAAAATTAAATCAAATTTTATCATCTGGAGAAAAAACAACACTTAATATATTAAAGTTTATAGTTGAATACGAAAACAACAAAAAGTATAATCCTTTTATAATATTAGATGATATTGTAGAAACCTTTGATTATTCTAATCGCTATGCGTTTATTGAATATATTAATGATTTAGTAAATTTGGTGTTAGTATAGATTTATAGACATGAAAATTTGAAAGCAGTGATATAATAGTTATCACTAGAAACGGAGAGAGTGTCTATGAAAAAAGAATATGCAAAACATGATGAAGAATTTAAAAAAATGATTGTTAGTCTTTGTGAAACAAGCAAGGATAAAACGATGAGTGATATTGCAAGAGAATATGGCATTACTAGAACCAGTATTACACAATGGAGAAAAAAGTATGGAACTATAACTACTTCTACTGGAGAAGTAACTAATAATGATGAAATATTAAAATTAAAAAAGGAACTACAGCAAGTTCAACTTGAGAATGAAATATTAAAAAAAGCAGTAGCCATATTCTCCAAAGAACAGAAGATAAAATAAAATTTATTGATGATAATAAAACTACCTATGATGTTAGAATGTTATGTAAATGTTTGGGTGTCCATCATTCTGTATATTACTATCATTGCAATCATCGAGCGAATAGTTATAAAATGGCTAATCAAAAACTTGATGTTGAAATAAAAAAGATATACGACGAATCAAAAGGTCGATATGGTTCTCCGAAAATAACTAAAGTTTTAAATACTAAAGGAATAAAAGTTAGTCAAAAAAGAGTTGCTAGGAGAATGAAATTTTTAGGATTAAGAAGTATTATTATTAAGAAATATAATCATGCCGGAAATTCTAAAACCGATAATACAAAAGAATATCAAAACCTTTTAGAACAAGACTTTTTTGCGGATATTCCTAGTCAAAAATGGGTTGGAGATATAACATATATTTACACTAAAGAGACTGGATGGACTTACTTGGCAATAGTAATGGATTTGTTTGATTTGAAAGTTGTCGGATGGAGTTATGGACTTAATATGACAGATGATTTAGTTATTGATGCATTTAATAAAGCACTAATAAATAGAGGTTTAAATAAGGAAGGAATATTTCATTCGGACCGAGGTAGTCAATATACATCTAACTATTTCGAAAAATTACTAATTGATTTAAACCTTAAGCATTCATATAGTAAAAAAGGTTATCCTTATGATAATGCAAGTATGGAGAGCTTCAATGCCATATTAAAAAAAGAAGAAGTAAATGTTAATAATTATGCAACATTTAATGAACATTTAATGAAGCTAAATTAGCTATATTTGAATTTATTGAAAGCTGGTATAATAACAAGAGAATACACAGTAGCTTAGATTATATTACACCTAATGAAAAGTATAATAATTACATAGTGAGTTTAGCACTAGCCTAGTATTTAATTTTATGCCGAGAAAACTTTTGACAAGTAAAGAAATATTTTTTACCTTAATGGAGTTTAATGATTATTATTTTCATTTTTCGAAAATAATAATCAATTAAACGACTATAATTAATAAAAGTATTTCTGCTTGTCAAAAGGAAATTGGAATAAATTTAAATACGTCAGAATAATCTTTCAAAAAATCGTGTCTAAAAACTTGACCTAAATCCAAGGTTCACTAATTAAGTTGTGTTTCTCATCCGATTTTTTTATTGAGGAAGCTGATGAATGGAGAGATGGTTGTTGGGATTTTATTAGAAGAAGAAACGATTGTATATTTGTTATGACTACCAAAAGACCTGAAAGAATTAAGGATTGTGTACCATCTGATTGGGGAGATGGTTGGGAACATGTTCATATTAGTATTTCAATAGAAAACCAAGAATATGCTGATAAAAGATTAAAAGCATTTTTAGAAGCTCCTGTTAAACATAGAGAAGTATTCTGTTCTCCTTTAATTGGTCCAATATCTTTAGGAAAATATTTAGATACAGGATTAATAAAATGTGTTAATGTTGGTGGTGAAATGGCACCTACAAAAGATGTTAGACCTATTCGATATGAACGGGTTAAAAATTTGTATTTAGAAGCAAAAGAAAGAAATATTGAGTTTTATTTTCATCAATGTGGTTCAATGTTCTTAAAAGAAGGAAAGAATATCGGAAAATGGAATTTAAAAGAACAAATTAAATGTGCTGAAAAAGTACAACACGAATTAGAAAGAACATGTTAATAAATTACAATTTATAGAGTGGATTAATGTCTACTTTTTCTTTTGGTTAAAAAGTATGATATAATGAAATAGATTTTATGCAAGGAAGTGATTTATATGTTAAATGCTAATAAAAAAGAGGGGGTTAATAAAATCGGTATCAACTGGTACCCTGGCCACATGGCAAAAACGAAAAGAGAATTGAAAGAAAATATGCATCTAGTAGATGTTGTCTACGAAGTAATTGATGCCAGAATTCCTATTAGTTCCAAAATAAAAGACATCGATGACATTATAAAAGAAAAACCTAAAATCTTAGTTGTAACCAAATATGATCTGTGTGATAAAAAAGTAACGGATGAATTGTTAAAAAAATATTATAAGAACTATATTGTAGTAGTTTGCAACTTAATGAATAATACTGGGATAAACAAAATCATAGAAGAAACTAAAAAAATTTCAGTATCGATAAACCGTGAAAGAGAAAAAAAAGGATTAAAACCAAGAAGAGTAAGAGTCTCGGTAATAGGCATTCCTAACGTCGGGAAATCTACACTAATAAATCGTCTGGTTGGATCAAAAGCTGCTCCAGTAGGAGATAAACCAGGAGTTACTAAAAATATCTCTTGGATTAGAATCAATAATAATATCGAATTAATGGATTCTCCGGGAATATTATGGCCTAAATTAGAAAAAGAAGAACAAGCCTATAACTTAGCAGCATTTTCTTCTATAAAAGAAGAACTCTTAGATAAAGAAAGTATAGCTAACTATATTATCGACAAATTAAACAAACTTTATCCGGAATATCTAATTAACAGATATTCACTAAATCATATCGACATCGACACCATTTATGATGATATTGCATTTTCGAAAAAAATGTACTTAAAAGGTGGAAGAGTAGATTATGATAAAGTTTGCACCAGAATTATGAATGACTTAAAAAGTGGTGCATTTGGTTGTATCACCTTCGATAGATCATCATAAAAAATATTTACTTATTTAATAAATATTATAATGAAAATAAATTAGATTAGGAGAAGCAGTATGAAGAAAAAAGAATCAAATTTCTTTGAAAGAACGCAAGAAGATGATATTCTTGATGCTCTATCACTCATAATAAATAAAAAATTAAAAACAGAAAAACAAATAGATGATCAAAAAAATAATGTTTACTTTTGGCTATGGAAATGTTTACTTCTTTTGATATACTTGCTATTCATTAACATTCTATTTGTTCTTATAAAAGACTTAGGAGTCTTACTAATATATTATTTTAGTACATCATTAACAAGTCTGACATCCCTTTTATATAGTGCATTTACAACCTTTATTCAAGGAATATTCACTCTTTATGTCTTATTTAAAAATTTAAAAATATTCATGAATAGTACTTATTACAAAAGACTTTATTCAAAGGATAAGACAATGAACAAAAAAAAGAAAAAAACATTTAATATTTTATACGCTATTTTAAAATACTTATCGATTCCATATTTAATAGTGACCAGTTTTTTATCTGCCACTCTTTTGATTATTTTAATCTCCCTTTTTTACTTGATGTTTCATAATATTTATTCACTTGGGTTTATTGGAATCATATTATCGTCTTTTGTATTTTGTTACTTTTTATTTAGAGCAATTCAAAATAAATTCTTTGAAAAAAAAGTTGCAGTAACTAAGAAACATTTTATGGCTGTATTCATTGCCGTTTTTATCTCTTTAATCATATTTGGATATGAAACTAGTTATTATGAGTATGACGAATCTTTGCCCATAAACTTTGCACTAGAAAATAAAGAACTATACTTTGATATATCAGATAAAGAAAAGGTAATGATTAAGTCTTTTGCTAAAAGTGAAAACCTAAGTATATATCAAGATAATACACTACAAGGTAAAATCAGAATCGAACTATCTTATTTTCCAACTGCCAAAGTAAGCTATACCTCTTTTCTAAATGAAAATGATACCCTGATTTTAGGCTTTGATAGTAAAATGAACTTTACATTATATCATCTAGAAGATGTTTTAAAATTAGGAATTGAATCTTTAAGAAAGAAGACCATATACAATTATAATCTATTCAAATATCCAAGTATAAAAATATACGCAAGCACAAATGATTTAGCAAAGATAAAACTATTAAAATATGGGAAGCCTTTCCTAGATGAATTTGGAGATTAACAATATGAAAACACGAATTGAAAACACAAAATATGAAAAAGAACTTTACGATAAGGGAATTTCTTTCATAGCAGGAGTAGATGAAGTGGGACGAGGGCCTTTGGTTGGTCCGGTTGTTACTGCCTGTGTCGTATTACCTAAAAATTATTATTTGGAAGGTCTTACCGATTCTAAAAAATTATCTAAAAAGCAAAGAGAAAGATTTTTTGATATCATTCAGAATGAGGCATTGGGTATCGGAATCGGTATAAAAAGTGAAAAAATAATCGACGAAGCAAACATATATGAAGCAACAAAACAGGCAATGTATGAATCTATTGACAATTGCTTAAAAAAAGTAAAGATAGAGCATGTTCTAATTGATGCCATGAAGCTAGAAAAACTAACAATTCCAAATACTTCGATAATCAAGGGAGACTTAAAAAGTATTACCATATCAGCAGCCAGTGTTATTGCTAAAGTAACACGAGATAGAATGTTAGAAGAATTAGATAAAAAATACCCAATGTATGGTTTTAAAGATAATGCCGGTTATCCAACAAAAAAACATATAGAAGCAATAGAAAAATACGGAATTATTGATGAACATAGAAAAACTTTTAAACCAGTATGTTTTTACTTGGACAAGCCAAATAAACTGAAAAAAAATTAAAAAGGGTAGTAGATACACATCCAAAAGACTTTAATAGAATGCTTTATTTTCTAAAGCATGTTCTTCATGACTTATCATATATTCTAAGAAAAAATATTGAAAATCTAAAGACGTAAAACATACATGAAAAGATAAAAAAAAGTTTTTAACTCTCTTTACTTTTTTATTAGGTATGATAAAATAAACTTATAAAGTAGGATAGCTAAGGATATCTGCTTTAAATATAAAAAGGAAGGAAAGAAGAAAATGAAGGAAAAATTAAAAAGATGGATGATGATGGTGTTTGCTATGGCTTTATTATTTGCACCAATAATGAGCGTACATGCAACCACACCAGGAGATTCAGAACCAACAGATGAAGAAACAGAAGAACAATTAACAGAAGAAGCACAAGTAAAAAATGAGGAAGAATTAATAAAGGCACTAGATAATGAGAAAGTAAACAAAATTGTTTTACTTGATAATATTAGTGTTACAGTTCCTTTATATGTTACTAGAGAACTTACTATCGATGGTGGAGGTTTTAAAATTGATGGAACAAATATAGTATCAAGACCAGAAGATAGTGGTAATGCCTCTATCATTACAGCTCAACCAACTGGAGAATTATCACTTACTAATATCACCTTAACAAATGCTCCAAAATATGGTGTACACGCTTACAACGGTGGTGCCGTTTTATTAAATGGTGTTACTATTCAAGATTGTAAATTTGGTGCAGTATTAGTAAATGGTGGAGCTTTAATTGTTCAAGATTTAACTATGATTAAAAATGGTAACTTTGAAGATGGAAAAACTGGTAATGGTATTGAATTAGGTAAAGGAACATATGTTACTGAAAACCCATACTTAGTAATGGATGGAACTTTCACTACTCAAGACCAAGACACTGCCATTTGGATTGCTGAAAATGATCAATTAATGGCTGATGAATCATCTAAATTAATGTTTGGAAATACAGAAAATAGTGAGTATAAATTAGAAATCGAAGGAAATGCTTTAGTAGTAAAAAATTCTGATGGTACTACGGTAACATCATCTAATGCAGTGTTAGAACAAATTGCAACAGATGAAACTGGTAATGAAACTACTACTCCTGAAGATCCTACTGACACAGAACCAGAAGAAACACCACAACAACCAGCAGAAGAGAATCCTTCTACAAGTGATAATATTATGCTATTTGTTTCTTTGGCAGTTATTTCTTTAGGGTTATCTTTGGTAACATTTAGAAAATTATGTAAATAAAAATGTGTTTCATTGCAAGTATCTAGTTACTCTAGATACTTTTTTTATTGTAAAAAAGCTATCAATAATTAATTCATAGCTTCACTACTTAACGCGTTTCTTTTTTTATTAATTTTGCATGCATAACCACTCTAGTACCAAAATTATCTTTACAGGTAGACAATGTCAAAATTTTATCATTAATATTGACATCCGCTGAAAATTCTACAGCACTTCTTGCTTTCAATGTGTCTAGAAAAGTTTGATATTGTTCATCACTATAAAATTCAGTAGTAATATAATAGCTTTCTGCTTCTATAGTATAAACGCTAAATACTTGCCATAAAGTATTTTCGTACTCTGTAGAAAGTTTTATAATATGATTATCTTTATTATCGTACCAATTACTAGAAAGAATATTTTTTAAACTTCCAAACATCGTAGTATCAATTCTTCCATGACCATATATAATAGTATTCTTATCGAAATCAACCATATTATTACGATAATCTGCATAAATCCATCCAGCACTATTACTAGATCCATCGAAGGCGTGATTCAAATAATACTTATTATCCACTGATTGAACAATAGGATAATTAATGTTCGTTCCATTCACTTTAATCCAACCGACGGTATCTTTATTCTTTTTGAGCAATTCTTGAAAATCGACGTTCAATAAATCCATTTTAATATAATCCCAATAATCATTAGCAGCTGGAGTATCCTCTTCTACAGGAGGATTAATATTCTCTGACAAATCCGGATCTGGAGCTTTTTCTTCTATATGAACTTGCTTAATAATATCTTTCGTGATTGCTTCTATTTTTTGATTGTCATCCCACCAATTAAAAATTCCTAAGAACGCAACTAGAAACACTATAATAGAACTAACAAATCCAACCATATACACCCAACGTCTCAACTTTAATTTTCTATGCTTAGATACTCTTGTCATCTTCTTCATAATTACTCCCTTCCAGCCTGATACCATTATATCATCTTTTAAACGGATAACCAATCAGTTTATGATACTTAGGCAAATATTTTAAAGCAAGTCCCTGCCAATTTACTATTTACTTACAAAAATTTTGTAACTCTCATCTTTTATCTGTTAAAACATAGCAAAAAGTGTTATCATATTAGAAAGGAGAAAATCATGGTAGCAAGTGTATTAGTAGAAATATCAAACAGAAACATCGATAAAACCTTTAGTTATCTAGTACCAAAAGAATTAGAATCCAACATAAAAATTGGTATCAGAGTAAAAGTACCTTTCGGTAAGCAAAAACTAGAAGGCTTTGTCTTAAACCTAGAAAAAAACGACAATATAGAAGATTTGAAGGAAATCATTTCTTTAGTAGATCAAGAAGCTATTTTAAACGATGAACTTTTAAAACTAGGAGAATATATTCAATCATTAACGCTATCCACTCTCATTAGCTCTTATCAAGTAATGCTACCAAAAGCCTTAAAAGCACAAGATAAAACAAATATTAATAAATCATACGATAAATACATTACTCTTGCAATTGACAAAAATAAAATATCCGACTATAAACTAAATGCCACACAAAAAAAAATCATCGATGAAATTTTAATAGCAAATAATTCAAAAACACATCTGAAACAAATTTCTTTATCTAGCCTAAATACACTAATAAATAAAGGAATATTAAAAGAAATCAAACTTGAAAAATACAGACTAAATTCCAATAGAATATCCAAAGACAAAAGATTCGAATTAAATCAAGAACAAAAACAGGCCGTAGATAAAATAATGTCTTTTCTAGATAAGCCGAATACTTATTTACTTTATGGTGTAACAGGAAGTGGGAAAACAGAAGTATATATTGAAGTTATCGAAAAAATGCTTAAAAGAGGAAAATCAGCTATCGTTTTAGTTCCGGAAATCTCCCTTACGCCACAAATGGTAGAAAGATTTACTTCTCGTTTTCCTAGTGATATAGCAATTCTTCACTCTAGGCTCAGTGAAGGAGAAAAATATGATGAATATAGAAAAATAGTAAAAGAAGAAGTTCATATTGTAATAGGGGCAAGAAGTGCCATTTTTGCCCCCTTAAAGAATATTGGAGTTATTATCATCGACGAAGAGCATACTAGCACTTATAAACAAGAAAATAACCCGAAATATCACGCCATTGATATTGCAATTAAAAGAAGTCAATATCATAATGCCCAGGTAGTACTTGGTAGTGCCACTCCTTCTTTAGAAAGTTTTTCTAGAGCCATTGCTAAAAAATATCAACTAATAGAATTGAAAAAAAGAGCAAACAAGAAAGAATTACCTGAAGTTTCTATCGTAGATATGAACAAAGAAATCAAAAAAAACGGGCATTTTTCTTCCGAATTAATTGAAAATATTCAAAAAAACCTAGATCGAAAAGAACAGATTATTTTACTTTTAAACAGAAGAGGATATGCCTCTTTTATCACCTGTTCTAACTGCGGTTTTGTTAGTAAATGTCCAAACTGTGACATCACACTCACTTATCATAAAACAAGTGATATGGAAAGGTGTCACTATTGTGGCTATGCAACAAAAAGAAAAGAAATTTGTCCTGAGTGCCATGAACGTGCTATTAAAAATTTGGGTTTTGGAACGGAAAAAATTGAAGAAGAACTAAAAAAGATATTTCAAGCTAAAGTCATTAGAATGGACCTAGACACGACTAGCACGAAAGGATCCCACGAAAAAATAATAAAATCTTTTAAACAGGGAGACTACGATATCTTACTAGGAACTCAAATGATAGCAAAGGGACTTGACTTTCCAAATGTAACTTTAGTTGGTGTAATCAATGCTGATACCTCTTTAATGATACCTAACTTTAGAAGCAGCGAATATACCTTCCAATTATTATCTCAAGTATCCGGAAGAAGTGGAAGAGCAAATAAATCTGGTAAAGTGATTATTCAAACTTTTAACAAGGATCATTATGCAATACAACTTGCCCAAAATCATAACTACATACAATTTTTTAACAAAGAAATGAAAATAAGAAAAGAATTGAATTACCCACCATATTGTTATTTAGTAGCAATAAAAGTAATAAGCAAAGATTATAATACAGCAAAAGAAGAAAGTAACTTCATTGCACTAAAATTAAAAGAAAACCTAAAAAACTCCATCGTTCTTGGTCCCTCTATTGGTAGTACGTTCAAAATTAATAACATTTATCGATTTGGAATACTGATAAAATATAAAAAAGAAGATAATTTATATATATATATTGAAAAATTGTTGGATTATTATAAAACAAATGGTAAAATAAAAGTAGATGTTGATTTCAATCCAATATCATTTTAGGGGGATTTATGAAAATATATAAAGGAAGATATTCACTAATAACAGAAGATGGTTTTGATAAAACGATGGAAGTTTTCGACTTCGATTCCGGTAGTAAAGACTTTGTTAGCCTAAAAGAGGCAGAAAAACCGAAAGTATCTATTGCTACAATTGATAGTCTAACTACCTGTTTTTCTGATATCTATGATTTATATTCGTATTTAAATAAAGAAAATATCAAAGATAAAGAAACTTTCTCAAAACAAGTAATAATCAGTTATAAAAATAAATCAACAGGCGTAAGAGATTTTTTGATTCCTGTTTTCGATGATGAAATATTGCATGAGATTTCTTCACATGCAGTAGCTAGTTCAATCGATTTTAAAAATCCTACAACAAAAAGTGTTTTTATAAATATGTATAATGAGCTAAATGACAGAAATTCCCAGTTTAGTCAATTTGTGTTAAAAAGTACATCGAATACTATGGCTTTAAATTCATGTAATCGTGAATTGATTGGTAGAATCGATCTTTTAAAAAATAGTAACAATAATAATGGGTTTCTCTTTAGAAAGATGAGTTCATCTTTTGTATCTTATCGTGAATTTAGAGCTTTGTACCTATCTTATATAAGATATCTTGATTCTTTAAAAAGAGAATTACCTTTTACTCTGATAAAGAAATAAACTCTTGTTTTTCTTTTGATGAATGTGTTATAGTTTATATAGATAGAATGAAAATAAGTTAGCAATAGCTTATTTTTTATCTGTATAATAAACAAATGAATGTAAAAGTGATTTCATTTAATTTCAAATTTGTTATAATGATGTTGGAGATGATAAAATGGCATTTAAATATGATGAGAGTTCAATTAAAATATTAGAAGGACTAGAAGCAGTAAGGAAAAGACCAGGAATGTACATTGGCTCTACCGATAAAAAAGGCCTTCATCATCTTGTTTGGGAAATTGTCGATAATGCCATTGATGAAGCAATAAATGGTTTTGGAGAAGTAATCAAAATCGTCATGCATAAAGATGGTAGTATTAGTGTAGAAGATCATGGAAGAGGAATACCTGTAGGACTTCATGAATCAGGGAAATCTACTCCTGAAGTAATCTATACTATTCTGCATGCAGGAGGTAAATTTGAAGAAGCTGGTTATAAAGTATCTGGCGGTCTTCATGGTGTTGGAGCAAGCGTGGTAAATGCACTGAGTAAGTGGATGGAAGTAACAATAAAAAAAGACAAAAAAGAATATTTTATTAGATTTGAAAATGGTGGTAAAGTAACAGTTCCATTGAAAGAAATTGCAACCACTAACAAAACAGGAACCACGGTAAGATTTCTTCCGGATGATAAGATATTTCCAATTACCAATTTCTCATTTACGACAATATGTGAAAGAATGCAAGAATCTGCCTTCCTTTTAAAAGGATTAACGATTGAAGTAGAAGATGAAAACACGGGAAGAAGTAATAAATACCATTATGCAAATGGGTTAAAGGAATTTGTAGAATACCTTAATGAAGATAAAGAAGTATTGCATAAAGTCATTTCCTTTGAAGGAACAAAAGAAAAAATAGATGTGGATATTGCTCTACAATACACGGATACCTATCAAGAGAACATCATATCTTTTGTAAACAATGTCAAAACTTCTGATGGAGGAAGTCACGAAGTAGGATTTAAAACAGCTCTAACCCGTGTATTTAATGACTATGCTAAAAATAATGGGTATATCAAAGGGAAAGATAAGCCCCTAGAAGGAAGTGACGTAAGAGAAGGACTAACTGCTATTATTAGCCTTAAAATACCGGAAGCACTGTTGCAATTTGAAGGGCAAACGAAAGAAAAATTAGGAACTCCAATAGCTCGTACGATAGTAGAAACAATAGTGAGTGAAAAATTACAGTTTTTTTTAGAAGAGAACAAAAAAGTAGCAACGGATATTATCACAAAATCATTAAAAAGCAAAGTAGCAAGAGAAGCAGCACGACGTGCTAGAGAAGAAGCAAGAAAAGGAAAAACAAATAGTAAAAAAGACCGTGCATTATCGGGAAAACTAACTCCTGCCCAATCTAAAAATAAAAACAAAAATGAACTATTCCTAGTAGAGGGAGATTCTGCTGGTGGTTCGGCAAAGCAAGGAAGAGACAGGAAATTTCAAGCTATTTTGCCACTTCGTGGAAAAGTAATCAACACAGAAAAAGCAAACATGGACGATATCTTTAAAAATGAAGAAATTAATACAATCATATATACGATTGGTGCTGGATATGGTCCAAACTTTGAAATTGAAGATTGTGAATATGACAAAGTAATTATCATGAGTGATGCAGATGAAGATGGAGGGCACATTCAATGCTTGCTTTTAACTTTTTTCTACCGTTACATGAAGCCTTTAATTGAAGCAGGAAAACTTTATATTGCGCTACCACCACTTTTTAAAATTACCTGTGGTAAAAATATTGAGTATGCTTATAACATGGAAGAAATGAAAGAAAAAATTAAAAACAGAAAATGTGAAGTTCAAAGATATAAAGGTTTAGGAGAAATGAACGCAGATCAGTTAGCAGACACAACTATGAATCCGGAAACCAGAAAACTAATAAGAGTGAAAATTGACGATGCATTATTGGCCGAAAGAAGGGTTAGTGTATTAATGGGGGACAATGTTGAACCAAGAAAACAATGGATTGAAGAAAATGTTGAATTTTCATTAGAAGATGAATATAAAATTTAACAGAAAGTGGTGTAGTATGGCTTTAATTGCAGATAAAGTAACAAGTAAAAAATTAGAAAATAGATTGAATGAATTTAGTAAATTTGGAATGACACTTTACTATCTTTTTGAAGAAGGAAGAGTAAACCTAAATGACTTAGAAAACCTCTTTTTCTCCCACGATGATGAAAAATCATGTTTTATTTATGGGAAATTAATCAGGCATGTAAAACCCAACGATATCAAAGTATCTTTTGATAGATATAGCATAAAACACCCAAATACTAATTATTTAGAAAAAGAAAAATACGAAGACAATCTAAATATTCTATATACCAAAAAGATAATTAATACAATATTAAACGACTCTAAAGAAAATATAGATAAAATTTATATAAACACATATAATTATCTATTAGCAAATAGTACTGATAACTAAGTAGGTGACAAAATGAAAGAAACGCTGGAAAGAATATATGAATATTCTTTAGAAGAAATTATGGGACAAAGATTTGGAAGTTATTCTAAGTATATCATCCAAGACAGAGCAATTCCTGACGTTAGGGATGGTCTTAAACCAGTTCAAAGAAGAATCATCTTTTCTATGTATAAAGAAAAAAACACGTATGATAAACCATACAGAAAAAGTGCTAAAACCGTAGGAGATGTAATAGGAAATTACCACCCGCACGGAGACTCTAGTATCTATGATGCAATGGTAAGAATGAGTCAGGATTGGAAACTTAGACAACCATATATTGATATGCATGGAAATAACGGATCTATCGATGGAGACTCTCCCGCTGCATACCGTTATACAGAAGCAAGACTTTCTAAAATAAGCAATGAATTAATCAGAGATATCGATAGGGACACTGTTGAATTTGCTCCAAACTTCGATGACACTGTGATGGAACCTACTGTCCTTCCTGCAAGATTTCCCAATTTGTTAGTAAACGGTGCTACCGGAATTTCTTCAGGTTATGCTACCAATATCCCACCACATAATTTAGGAGAAGTAATCGAAGCAACAATAAAAAGAATAGATTCTCCTAACTGTACGTTGGATACATTAATGCAAATTGTGAAAGGGCCAGACTTTCCTACAGGTGGTATTGTAGAAGGAATGGATGGTATCAGAAAAGCTTATGAAACAGGAAGAGGAAAAGTAATCATCAAAGCAAGGACTTCCTTTGAAGAGGCCAAAGGGAAAACTTCCTTGATAATAACAGAGATACCATATGAAGTAAATAAAGCACAACTAGTAAGAAAAATAGACGAAATCAGAATTGATAAAAAAATAGAAGGAATACTGGAAGTAAGAGACGAATCGGATCGAGATGGTCTAAGAATTTCTGTCGACTTAAAAAAAGACATAAATAAAGATGTCATACTAAATTATTTACTAAAAAATACAGAATTACAAATTTCTTACAATTTCAATATGATTTCGATAGTAAATAGAGCACCTAAACAGCTAGGACTAAGAGAAATACTAGATGCATACATTGCTCATCAAAAAATAGTGATTACAAGAAGAACAAGGTTTGATCTCGAACATGCAAAAGCAAGACTTCATATAGTAGAAGGTCTAATTAGATGTTTATCGATTTTAGATGAAGTAATAAAAGCAATTAGAGCAAGCAAAAATAAAACAGATGCCAAAGAAAATCTGATTAAATTATTTGCTTTTACAGAAGTCCAAGCAGAAGCAATTATCACACTTCAATTATATAGATTAACTAACACGGACGTCAGTCTACTAGAAGAAGAAATGAAAAATCTAAACATCATGGTAAACGGACTTCAAAAAATACTAGATGATGAAAATGTTCTGAAGAATGTAATGAAAGAAGAATTAAAAAAAGTAAAAAAAGAATATGCACTTGCTAGAAAAACAGATATCAAAGAAGAAATCACAGAAATAAAAATCGATAGCAAAGAAATGATTCCAAAAGAAGACGTCATTGTGATGATTACAAAAGATGGCTACATAAAAAGAACCTCGATAAGAAGTTATCAGGCAAGTAGTGATGAAGCACAATTAAAAGATGGGGATTATATAATTGGATTATATGAACTAAGTACCTTAGATGTTGTTCTTTTATTTACAAATCTTGGAAACTATTTATATATTCCAGTACATGAAATTTTCCCTCATCTATGGAAAGATTTAGGAAAACACGTAAGTAACCTTGTAAAATTAGACCAGGATGAACAAATCATAAGTGCAATTCCAGTAACCGATTTTTCAGCAAAAAAAGAAATTTTAATAGCCAGCAAAAACGGGATGATTAAAAGAACAGCATTAGAAGAATTTAAAAGTATCCGATATTCTAAGCCAATATGTTCTATGAAATTAAAAGAAGACGATAAAGTCATATACGCATCACTATTAACAGAACCTGACATATTCATTGCTACGGCCAATGCATATGGTCTTTGGTTTTCTGCTAATGAGATTCCAACTACAGGACTAAAATCTGGAGGAGTGAAATCGATTAACTTAAAAGATGACCAGGTGGTCTCTGTTTCTAATTTTAACAGTGAACAAACAGAATATATCTCTGTAATCACCGAAAGAGCAACGGGAAAAAGAGTTAAACTGAAAGAATTTGACAAGTCGTCTAGAGCAAAAAGAGGGCTTATGATTTTAAGAGAAGTAAAAACAAATCCTTATAAAATATTAAAAGTTTTTGCAACTTCTACTAGTCACATGCTAGGACTAAAACAAGCAACCATTAAGTACATAAAGTTAACAGAACTACCTATTGTAGACCGATATTCAACAGGAACGGTCATTAGCCATGAAAAAGTAAAAGATGCTTTTATTGTCACAGAGCTTAAAGATAAAAAGAGTTTAAATAATCAAAATGCCATGATAAATGAAATGAAAGAAGAACCAAAAAAAGAAAAAGTATCACTAAAGGAAATCGATGATAGATTAATGACAATTGAAGACTTTTTGAATTCTGATTAGAAGAAGACTTCTTGACTGAACAAAACTGTACAAGTAATAAAACGGTACAGTTTTTTTATAATATTTTTAGTTATTGCATAAATTTTTATTTATTGTTACAATGATTGCATATAATATAGGAGGCTTTTATATGCAAGAAAAAGTAAAAATAAAAAATATAAAATCTACCTATCAAACTAAAGCAAAGAAAAGAAATGGCTTTACTTTAATAGAGGTAATATCAGTAATTATCATCATAGGAATACTAGCAATCATAACAGTACCCGCAGTATCAAATTATATTTTAGGAGCAAGACAGACAACCTATACATCACATGAAAAAAGTATGGAGGAAGCAGCCAATTCGATGTTAATTGATTGCATAGATAAAAATAGCAATGAATGTAATATCCCTGAGAAAGGAGAAAAAAGTTTAATCTATTTAAGAGAACTAATAGATAATGGT
>CASFCU010000006.1 GCA_949293285.1 uncultured bacterium | reverse complement strand
CCATCAAGTTCATTTATTGTAATTTTACTTTTACCAGAATCGGACAACGTGGCATACACAATAGAAAGCAATTTTCCTTTTGATATCTTTTTCATAAAATAAAATCCCCATCTTTCAATAACTGATATTCTAACAAAAAGAAAAGTTCTTTTCAATAACAACATGTTATTTTTTAGTTAAATTCAAATTTCACTTTGCAAAATAAAAAAATTATTTATATTATCTGCATTTATTCATTGATAACTACACCAGGTTTTATTGATCATCTTTCATTAACTAATACAAATTATCATTTTATGAATAATTTTTTAATGATTCTATCCACAAAGGAATAGCATTCAACCTACACATGCTATCACAAATAAAATTAATATATTTTTTTTATTTTTTTTACACAAGCATATTTACTATCTTTATACTCGTTTAACTGATTATATTTTTCTAAAACCTCAGCAGAAACTTCAATAATCCTTCTGGTTCCAGTAGGAGTTTGTATTAACGGAATAGTATTTCTTTTTTTGGTATCAAAAGAAATACAAAATACATCATTAAGCTCAGTCTCTGACCGAGTTAAGATACTAGCTTCATTAAAAATTGACCACGAAGAAAAATTAGTAGCAAGAATATGGCAAATATCCTCTTCCTTTTTCGTATATAGATCTTCTAATGATATAAGATTTCTTTGTACAGCTAATTTTACTATTTCTGAGACATATTTCATTACATATTTATCGGTATTTCCCTGCAACTCTTTAGCGTAATTATAAACCATAGATACAAATTTTTCAGCAATTTCCAAATCATCAAACCCAATTTCCAAATCACCACACTCATTTTTTAAGACCATCATATTATTATACACTTCTTTAATCTGTTCTAAAGAATGAGTGTGCAACCAAATATAACAGGTATGTAGCACTCCGTCAAGTCTATCTGTACAAAGTTGAGGAGACTTATTTTCTAAAATGTGAAAATTAGATAAATCGTCTAAATTAGCTAAAGATATATCAACCTCGTTTAAAAATTCCAGTATTTCCTTATCTTGACGCACAACATCACTAATTTTTCTCTCGGAAGATTCTTGATTAACATAATCCCCAAAAACATAATCTATACAATGAGCAAAACAAGGAGTTCCTACATCATGCAATAATGCCACAATAGTTTCTTTCTTATCATGGGTAAAATGCCAAGTCATATGTGCAACTACTAAGCTGTGATCAAATCTTGTATATAAAAATAATGGAGAATACAATTTTGTATAATCACAGCCACAAAACTGTGTAATGTATTTTAATCTGGTCAATGTTTTTGTCGTTAAATATTTATCTATAAAATCAGGATAACTCTTATCTATAAACAAATTTATATATTGATTCATTGTTCATCACTTCCAAAATAACTATATCATATTCATTATTGATTTCAAATGCTAAAATTCCAAACAAAACATTGGAAGAGCCCTATCATAAAGAAAACTCCACTTCAGTACATGAAATAAAGCTACTTTTAGTAGACGTCTACAACTTTTTCCCTTGGATAAAAGATTGTTGGTAAGTTCTATTTATAAACTCATCACCCAATTCATTGACACCAATTCCATTATGATTATTATGAGTACGACCTTCAAATATTTCTTGTTCAATATTTATTCCCATATCATTCATATAGTCAATTTGTTTTTTAGATCTTTCAATCATATTTATTCCAAACATATTTCTTTGCTTCATCCCCACCACAGGTGGAATACTTCTATCAAAATAACTCATATCATGCATTGGAGCATCGTTACCATTTTCATCATGTCTTTCAGACGTTTTTCTTTTATCTTCTAATGAACCAACATAATATCTAAATTTAATTTGACTATAACTTTCTAAATCAAATTTTTCTCCAGTTATATCTAAATAATCAGCTATTCCAAGGGGATATTCAAGCTCTGTAATTGGTACAGGAATACTTCCACTTGCTCCTCCTATACATGCGGTATCTATAATTTTTGGATGTAATAAAGCAAATCGTTGAGCAAACACTCCAGAACAAGAATACCCATTTAAAAATATTTTTTCATTTATTGTTACTATCTTCGAAATTTTCTGTTTGACCTCACTTATTATATTTAAAACTTGTAAATCTATTCTATAAAAAGGGCTATCCTTTGAAACGGAAAAACATTCTCTTGATAATTGTTGATAGTAAGGTCCCCCCTCAACGCTTGGTAATATTGGAATTAATACTGGATTATCAAACTCTTTTAAATTACTAATTAAATTATATGCTGTTAATAATCCATTATTTAATAACTCATCTTTATTTTTAGTTTCCAAATTGTTTACCTCAACAGCTAGTACACAATTATCTTTCATTTGTTTTGGGATAACTAAGATATATGGAATTGTATAATCGTCTTCTTTACTAGGATAAACAACTTGCACTGAATATTCTTTATCTTCTATACTATAATCAAACTGAAAACCAAAATTGGTTCTTTGTATTTCATTTTCCTTAACACTTTCCATACCACTACCTCTAAATTATATTTTACCACATTATATTATTTTCGGTCTATTACATTTTTATGACAAAAGCTTTACCTCCTCTAGGCATTTTGACACGAGTATTTACCTGTTATTTTTTCATAAAAAAGAAAAAACAACCATTTCTGATTATTTTTTTTCTAAACCTGCATTTAGTCTAAAAATTTGCGCAATATTTCATACTATTTCCTTCTTTTCGATAAAGTGACCCCTTTATCTTGAGGATATTGTACTACTTCTTGTTCTTCTAATAGTTTACTTTTTAAAAATTCTAATACTTGCTTTTGATCACTAATGCTTAATTCTTGTGGAATTAATAAAGTCGTTTTTTCATCTTTATCATTTTATTTCTCCTTATCATTATGATAGTAATAATAAAAAAATGACATTTAATTCATTGTTGATGAATTAAATGTCTGCACATTAATTGGGTAGACATTCAACATGGAAAAACTGAATGTTCCCTTTTTTATTTTATGCAAGTCTCCTTGACATATTCATAATAACATAAAAAAGAACTTTTGAAAAGTTCTATTTATAAATTATCCGAAACACCTAAAGGTTCAGATTAAACTCTTATGGTGCGGGTGACAGGAGTTGAACCTGCAAGCCTCACGGCGCTAGATCCTAAGTCTAGTGCGTCTGCCAATTCCGCCACACCCGCATAATATATGGTGGACCCTATAGGACTCGAACCTATGACCGCCCGGTTATGAGCCGGATGCTCTAACCAACTGAGCTAAGGGTCCATCAATTGACTAATTAATGGTAACATATTTTTTATCTTGTTGCAAGTGTTATTTTGATTTTTTTAAAATAAAAGAGGTTTAATGATTATAAACAATATATACAATCTCTCAAATAATTTATTATCACAAAACAAAATGGTACAACTTTCTATCAATTTTTTTTGATGAAATAACATTATTTTAAAGAAATAATGAAAA
>CASFCU010000005.1 GCA_949293285.1 uncultured bacterium | reverse complement strand
GTTCAGGGTTTCCCCCATTGACGAATATCCCTAACTGCTGTCTCCCGTAGGAGTCTGGGCCGTGTCTCAGTCCCAGTGTGGCCGATCACCCTCTCAGGTCGGCTACGCATCGTTGCCTTGGTAGGCCATTACCCCACCAACTAGCTAATACGTCGCAAGCTCATCTCAAAGTGAAGCTTTAAGGGCTCCTTTTACTATAGAATAACGTATCATTCTATATATCATCCGGTATTAGCTATCGTTTCCAATAGTTATCCCAGTCTCTGAGGCAGATAACTCACGTGTTACTCACCCTTGCGCCACTAGGTGGTAATCCGAATCTATTTTGTGCAAGCACAAAATATCAACGGGCCACCTCGTACGACTTGCATGTCTTAGGCATGCCGCCAGCGTTCATCCTGAGCCAGGATCAAACTCTCCAAAAAAAATTTATTAAGTTTGATTATTTATTTCATTTCCTGACTTAATGTAATTGACGTTTTGCTTAGTTTTCAAAGATCATTTGCACTTTTTTTGTTTGTGCATATGTAATATACCAAATTTGTTTTGATTAGTCAATCTTTTTTTTGCTTTTTTTGATATATTTTTTTCTTGTTGTCTGAAATCTGACAACGTTCAATAATATAACACTTATTTATATTGTTGTCAACGTTTTTTTGCACTTTTTTTTGTTTTTGATTTATTAATCAGACAACGTTCAATAATATAACAAACATTCAATTTAAAGTCAATGCTTTTTTTACTTTTTTTTGAATATTTGTACCAACTTCATTGTTTTTGTAATACTTATCTGAAGTCGTGTTATCAATTTATCAAAATATATGATATTTGTCAACAAATTTATGAATATTTCTTTCAATTTTTTGCTTTTATTGATAAATATTTGTCATAATAGATATTTATTGCTGTTTCATTAAAGGCTATTTTTTTATTTTTTACCATTTCAATCAATGAATTTAGTTCTTTATTTAAGATAATATCTACTGTTTCTGGATATTTCATTTTTTCTTTGTGATACTTGTATTCACTCTTGTCTAGTACTTTAAATGTTCTATCTGCAAAGACTCTCAAATCTAAATCATAGTCAATATACTTTATTGCGTTTTCTTCAATTAAAAATGGTGATGCCATATTACAATAATAGTATATTCCATCTTTTTTTATTTGACCTATGATATTAAACCATCTATTATAAAAAAAGTACATAATTGCAGGTTCTTTTGTTTTCCATGTTCTTCCATCTGCTTCGGTTACTTTTGTTTTATTGTTTCCGAACACTAAATAATCCTTTGTTATTTCCAATAAAACTGCTTCATCCCAAGCTCTATGTATATTACCATTATGCTTGTAGCTATGTATAATATACTTTTTACCTATTTTTAAATCTTTCATATTTTACTCCATAAACTTTCATGTGTCGATAATACACTCTCTCTATTACCTATATTAGCACATTATTATTATTTATGCACAATAAAATGTCATATATGTTCCTTCATATGACATTCTTTTTTTCTTTACTATTTTATTACTCATTTTCTGAATACTTTTTTATCATCCCTACTTAATAATATAGAGGCTACAAAAAAGCTTACCGATGGGGATGTAATTATATGTCCTGTAAATAAGGATAGTATTAAAACTAAACATATGCTAATTAATTTTAAATATTCATAAAGATTTTCTTCAGATGATATTATTTTTTTCAATTTAAGTATTTTAATCAATACATAAATATAGATTGAGAAAATTAAAATAAATCCAACAGGACCATGACTATAATATATATCAAAATAATCCATTTCAATCATTTTAATTTCTTTATTGTCATTGTAGTATCCAATTCCAATTATTTTTTCATATATTGAAGAGTTATCGTATATTTTATATTTATTATCTAAAAATTTTAACCTTTCACTGAATATAAAATGATCAATCAGTTGGGGCTTTTCAAATATTTCATGGATGTTGTTTACGTGTAAGTAATCTAAATGAACTTTAATATTTTTATAAAATGCTGTTTTCGGTAAAATTACACTTATTGACAGAATCATAATTAGTACAACTAGTATAGAGGCTATTAAAGATTTATATTTTCTTTTTTTTATATTTCTAATAAAAATCCAGATAATCATAAAAAATATGGTGAATAAAAATGATAAAAGTGGTGTTTTGGTTCCAACGTTTAGTATTACTACAATATAACATATCATTAATATTACTAAGGTTAGATATTTTTTTTGATTTTTAATTAGTAAAAACATGATTGGCGTTAATACTGCTAATATGGCACCGATTTCATTTGCTGAATTAAAAAATCCAACTGTTCCTTCTTTTGTAATTTGATAACTTTCAAATCCTATACCAAGTATCATAGGAACCAATATTAAAAATATATATATAGCTGCAACTGTAATGAAAATTTCAGGTTTTATATTTATTTCATCTTTTATTAAAAATAAAGAATATAACAACACTGGAAAATAAAAAGTTCTTAGTAATCCTTGTAATTCTCCAAAAAGATTACTTCCATTTTCATAAATTAGTATACTTGCTACGAAGAATAAGGCATAAAGCAGAATTAAGGAATAATACCATAGTGCATTTTTCTTTTTATATACGTATACTGTTGAAATCATAATAAATAAAAGAAATAAAGTTTTTATTATCATGCCTATTGTTAAATTTATGTTTAGTGTATTAATAGAAACAGATGTCATTAAATCTAGTATCGGTTGTAATAATATGAAATACATTAATATGACATTAAAGTTATTTTTTATTTTTGCTTTCATAATTTATCTTTTCCAGTAATTATTTTTGATTATTCTTTATTACTGTTCCCGAATATCAGTATTAACCTTACAATTTGTAGAATGGTATTTAATACACTAGCTACATAAGTAAATGCAGCTGCTTTTAGCATCTTTTTACTATTTGAAAGTTCTTTTTTCCCTAAAATTGACTGTTTTTCTAATTCTTCTAAGGCCCTTTTTGAGGCATCAAATTCTACAGGTAATGTTACCAATTGAAATATTAAAATTATAATTTCTAGAGCTATTCCAAACCAAATTATTTCCATAGAACTAAATAATGCCCCAATTAGTATTGCAAAATATCCTGCGTAAGAAGCAAAACTAACCAAAGGAAATATCATGCTTCTAAACCTCATAAAACTATAACCAATCTTATCCTGTATTGCGTGTCCTACTTCATGTGCAGCTACAGAACAACTTGCAACACTATTTCCATGGAATACTTCTGTAGAAAGTCTAACTACTTTTCTTGATGCATCATAGTGATCCGATAAGATTCCTTTAGTTTCCGTTATATATATATTATTTAATCCATAACTATCTAGTATTTTCCTTGCTACCTCAAACCCAGTTATATCCTTTTTTATTTTGACCTTTTTAAATGTATTATATGACGATGATACATAGATTTGTGCTATAAAAGTTATAGCAATTGCTATTAATAATAATAATATATCCATATTCCTCCTATATTATTTCATATGTTGTTTTATCTCTTCCGTCAATAATTTTTATTCCTTTTTCTAACAACTCTGCTCTTATTTTATCAGCTTTTTCATAGTCCTTATTTTTCTTGGCAGCATTTCTTTCACTTATTTTTTTCATTATCATTGCCTCTATGTCCTCATCGATGGTTTTTTCTTCTTCAATCAAGTCAAGGGATAGAACTTCATCAAAGTGATCTATCAAGTGCAATTTAGTATAATCATTTAATTCATCATCTTTTAAAACGTCATATACTAAAGTTATCATAGATGAAGTATTTAAATCATTCGATATTGCTTCTTTAAACTTGGTTATGTAGAAATCTGTTTTATCACTAAGTGGCAATGTTTTTTTATCTAGTTGTTTTATTCGTTTTTTTAATTTTTTATATGCGTTTTGTGATCCTTCTAATGCCTCATAAGAAAAAACTAATTGATTTCTGTAATGACTGTTCAAGCAGAAAAATCTATATGCCAACGGATGATAGCCTTTTTTTTCTAGTAAATCTACAGTTAAAAATTCTCCTTTTGATTTGCTCATTTTTCCAGCAGAGTCATTTAAATGTTCACCATGAACCCAATAGTTACACCATTTATGCCCTAAAAAGGCTTCACTTTGAGCTATTTCATTTGTATGATGAGGGAAAATATTGTCTACTCCACCACAGTGTATATCTAAATATTCTCCTAAAAATTTATATGATATTCCAGAGCACTCAATATGCCATCCTGGATAACCAATCCCCCACGGTGATTCCCATTTCATTTCTTGGTTTGAAAATTTTGAAACAGTAAACCATAAACCGAAATCATACGGATTTTTTTTGTTTTTATCCTCTTCAACGGTTTCTCTTACCCCAATAAATAATTCTTCTGGTTTTTTGCCGGATAATTGATAATAATTATTTGATTTTGTGACATCAAAGTATATATTTCCATTAGATTGATAGGCATACCCTGTATCTAGTAATTTTTGTATCATTTTTATATAAGTATCGATATGACTGGTTGCTCTTTCGACAACAGAGGGTTTCCTGATATTTAATTTTGCACAATCTGAAAAAAATGCTGCTTCATAGAAATTTGCAATTTCATAAACAGATTTGTTTTCTCTTTGGGCACCTTTTTGCATTTTGTCTTCTCCTGTATCTGCATCACTAGTCATATGACCCACATCAGTTACATTCATTACACGTAATACATTGTATCCCAAATATTCTAAGCCTTTTTCTAATATATCTTCAAATATATAGGTTCTTAAATTACCAATATGAGCATAATGGTAAACTGTCGGTCCACAAGTATACATTCTAACCGTATTTTCTTCATTTGGAGTAAATGTCTCTAGTTTTCTTGTTAGAGAGTTATATATTTTCATCTTACACCTCCATATTGCATAATATGTAATTTGATATAAATTATAATGTAATTATATCATATTTTTTTTTAGAACAAAAGGATTATTGATTACTCCATTTTTTGCTTGAAACTTTTTATAATTTAGAATTAAAATTCTTGTTTTAGTACTTTTAAGTTTATCATTCTTGTCGATTATCTATTTTTGTTTTATTTTTTTCACTAAAAAAAGAACTTATTGCTCTTTATAGATTTCTGCAAGTTCTTTTATTTTTTCATTGATGCTGTTAATAATATTATTAATTTTAGCAATATATGAATTTGGGAGTTCAATATTGGAATCTAATTCTTTACTAGAATCATCTAAAACTAATATCCAAGCTCCATTTGAATTTTTACCGGTTGTTTTTACATTGCTTTTTAAAACCACTACTGGTCTGACACCATTTGCACGGACACTTCCACCACTCAAACGTCCTGTATATGATACATAATACAACGTAGTACTATCTTTAGCTGTGGCTATATAGTAGTGTGAGCCAATATTCTGTATGCTGGTGTTGCTATTATAATCATTATAACTTAACATTCTGGCATCTGATGCAAAACTATTCATATATGTTGTTCTTGCTCTATTATTTAATGTAGATACTGCAGTAGTTGCATTCGTTACTGCATGATAGTAACACTCTGGAATTCCTGCATGGATTATTGTTACAGTATTTCCACTAATCGATAATACCTTCCATCCACTTGCCGTAGTAGTGTCTTCGTTTCTACATTTTACGCTTGAATTTTTGCTGCTTCCTGATGTATATCCACCAAAATTTCCGTTTGTTGTTGGAACGGCTGCTGTTGTAGACCAAGTTCCTGCATCGTAGGCTACATAGTCACCTATTTTGACGCTTTGAGATAATAAAGTAGGCATTTTTACATTTACTGATACTGGTCCACAAGTTGCCGTCTTTCCATAAGAATCTTTTACCATTCCGTATATCGTATGGGTACCACTTGTACTTATTACATAAGAATCTTTTCCATTTAATTGTTGTGATGTTCCCAAACCGTATGATGTTATTTTTGCTCCATTTGTGGATGACTTTGTTTTAAATCTAATTGTTGTTGTCCCTATATAAGTTCCTCCACTAGATGAACCAACTACCTCTAATGTGCAGGAAGGATAAGATATTGGATCTGGAGTTGGGTCTGGATCTGGAGTTGGAGTTGGTCTAGTTATTGACATGCTACAGGTTCCTTTATTTCCCGCTTTATCTTTTACGTATCCATACACAACTGTTGTTCCATTTGCTGTAACCGAAAATGTTTCTTGTGTATAATTTTCACTTGTTCCTACTCCAAAAGAATCAATGTCAGACGTCATATCACTTTGCGTATCCATACCCACTATAACATTACTAGTATAGATACCAGAACTATTTTGTGTTCCACTAATTACTTTTAGCTTACAAGTTGGTAGATCGGAATCTTTTTTTACTGTAATGCTACAGGTTCCTTCATTTCCATTCGAGTCTATTACATATCCATTTAATGTTGTTATTTGGTTCTCTTTAACTGTGTAAGTTTCTATATTTTCTGATGGCATTTCACTTTTTATTATCTCATCAGACTCTAATTCTGTAGTTTCTTTTTCAATATAGAATTTTTCAATTTCTGCTGTTTCACTATTAGAGTCCATAGATTTAAATCCTATTACCACATCAGATTTATACCAATCATTTTCTCCTAAAGTTCCAGATTTTATTTCTAATTCACAAGTTGGTTCTGTCGGATTGACTTCTACTTCTATTTCACAAGTTCCTGTATTTCCATTTGCATCTCTTACGTATCCATAGACTTTTGTTTTTCCTGCTTTTGTGATTGTATAAGTTTCTTTATTTCTTGAATTATCACTGATTCCTACAGTTTTTTTAGCTATAGGAATATTTTCTGATATTGGTGTTACTGTTTTAAATCCGATAACGACTGATGATACATATACGTTGTTCTCACCTAATGTTCCGGATTTTACTTCTAATTCACAAGTAGGAGTAGTATTAATAGGTGGAGTGGTCTTTTTACTTCCACGTGTAAGTAAAAATAGTATTAATGCTATAATTAATATCACTATAACTACTATTGTTATAATTAAAATTCTTCTTTTTCTCCTAATCTCATCCTCATTATCGTACATATAAATCCTCTTTTCTATAGTCTATATTATATCTAATTCTTATTTTAACTTACTATGTTTTTTATGTCAATCTTTGAAAAAAGAAATCCAGAATATAACTTGACAATCAAACAGCCATTAAGTATATTATAATGACTTGAAAGTTTAAATAAGAAAAGATGCACTAAAGACTTTTTCTACCAATAAATCAATTTTATATTCTAATGTTTTCAAAAAATGTATTTTATTTTTTTAGAATATTTGAACTAGTAAATGGATGTTTTTTGATAAATAAAAAAAGTGTTCTACTTGCACACTTTGATTTAATTTAAATAAATATCTTTTTCTCTTTTTTTAATCTACTACAAATCGATATTTTCTAATGGGTTCTTTTGCTTGATTTAACATATTATCAGAAAAACCAATACGCATCTTGTATTATTAAAATATAGTAAAATTTATAAGCTTATTTTAACACCTAATTCTAACAATGTAACCTGTCTATCCTTGGATTTTTTATAATTTTCCAGAATAGATTATCAGTTAATTTCCAATATACTTTTTTGTTATTCTCATCATATGTTGTTGATATACCGTTAAAATGTTCTAATACTATCTCTTTTTCACACATGATTCAATTCTTTCTCTTGATTCTAAAAACGATAATAGTTCTGGTTTTTTATCTAAAAT
>CASFCU010000004.1 GCA_949293285.1 uncultured bacterium | reverse complement strand
AGAGTTTGAAATATACTCGGTCACACTAGGTACTGCTATAATCATTAATACTCCTAGTATGATGATTACTGCTAAAAGTTCGATTAGGGTAAAGCCACTTCTTTTTAATTTAGTAAAGTTGCCACCTCTCGAATATTTGTTTGCATTTCTTTTTAACTTCATATACTTACCCTTCCTTCTATTTTACTCTACATTATCATTCTACTACAAAGATTTCTCTTTTTCAACCAAAAATACTTTTTTTAATTAAAAGCCCTAAAATTAGGTTCTAATCATCACTATTATATTTATCTTGAATATTCTATATTAGGAATAATATAAAGGAGTGATTTATTTGAGTGATAATAAAAATTGCCTTATTGATGTTTTAAAGCTTATAGATAATTTGCAAAAATGTTCACTACAACAGGGTTCATTTGATAATACATGTTCCAGGCCGTTTTTAGGGATGAGTAGCACAATTTCTTTTTTTAACACTAGACCAGTAACATTCTTTCTTTGTGATAATACCCAATTAACTATCACATATTATGTAAATGGTGTTGCTAATACTAGTAACGTATTTAGAATAGAAGATATTAATGATTCTTGTGTTACTGTAAGATTATTAGTTACAAATTCTGATGGAACTTTTACTTCTACAAATGAAACAGCACTTATAAATATCGATTGCATTTGTGCAATTAAATGTCTAAATGATATAAGTTTAAGCTTATAGGAAAGGAGGAAATTTATGTGTGATAAAAACAAATGCGGTAACGGTAATTGTCTAGCAAATATACTTGAAAAAATTATTCTACTTCAACAACCTTGTGATGGTACTACGAATGGATGTGATAAACCTTTTCTAGGAAATGTCTCATTAATTGCAAATACAAGACCCATAAACTTATATTCTTGCTGTACTGGTGAAATTTGGCAAATGCCATATACCTATAATACGCAAAGTGGTGTTAGTAGTTTTTTCAGAGTAGAAAGTGTTAATGATAACTGTGCTACATTTAGAATATTAATACAAAATGATGGTGGATATACTGCAACAGATAACTTTTTCATTATCAATTTAAACTGTGTTGGTAGTATGAAATGCTTAGGTGATACTTTAATAACAAATATTTAAATAAAAAGTAGATTTTTATGAACTATTTCATGTTCATTTTAAAATCTACTTTTTTTATGGCTTATTTTATTTTTTTAACTTTTTCTAGCTCGATGTAAGTTCCATTTTCTATTAAAATGCGGTTATCTAGTTTACTTAAAATTTTAGTTTTGATGGTTGTATTGTCTATTAAATCAATTTCTACGGATCTATTGAAATATTGAAAAAAGTTATCTGTATCAAAGGGTTCTTTATTCATTTTTTCTACTGCTATTTCATTTTTATTTGTCCTATTAGAAAATGAATAGTACGATTTTTTGTTATTGGAAGTTATGTTATCCTTACTTTTATAAATATCAGGTAATTTTTTACTCATATTATCACTCTTTCTATTTCATTTTATGTATTTAGTAAATAATATTTACTTTTTTTATCATAATAATATTGGTGATATGATGAAAGTATTAGGGAAAAATAAAGTGACAGTGATATTTCTTCTTTTGTTTATTTTTTTTAGTTTTATAAGTATTTATTCTGCTTCTATGTATTTATCTCCCACTTTAGGGAAATTATATTTTAAGCAGTTGTTTTGGTATGCCATAGGAATTGTTTTAATGATTGCAGTGAATAGGGTTAATATTCGGTATTTATATAAATACTCATTTGTTTTTTATGTTGTTAATGTATTACTATTGATAGGTCTTTTATTGTTTACTAGTCCTATTAATGGGAGTAGATCTTGGTATGTAATAGATGGTATTGGTAGTATTCAACCTAGTGAATTTATGAAGGTCTCTTTAATTCTTTTTAATTCTTATGTTATTTATGGTTTCTATAAGAAAGAAAAAGAAATTTCTTTTAAAAAAGAATTTCAGTTAATTTCTATTTTGTTTTTAATACTTATTATTCCTAGTATTTTAACTTTTTTACAACCTGATACTGGATCTGTTATTATCTATTTTGTTATTTCTTTGTCTATGCTTTTTGTAAGTGGCATTAACAAGAAATGGTTCATTTTTCTATTTTCAATTTTTGGGATTTTTCTTTTTATCTTTTTATATTTTTATTTTTGTAAGGAAGATTTATTTATCCAGATTTTTGGTAATGACTTTTTCTATAGGATGGATCGAATTATTAATTGGAATAGTGGTAGCGGTATGCAACTTAATAATTCTTTAGTTTCTATCGGTTCTAGTGGCGTTTTGGGTCATGGATTTAATCATACACCGATTTATTTTCCGGAAGCAGGCACCGATTTTATATTTACGGTGTATGCTTCTAATTTTGGTCTTTTCGGTTCTGTTGTCTTTATTTCTATTTTATTGTTTTTTAATCTATATTTAATTCATGTTTCTAAAAAGATCTATTCTATTCAGGACAAATATACAATATTAGGAATTTTATCGGTTATTTTTTATCAAGAAGTTCAGAATATTGGAATGACTTTAGGACTTCTTCCAATTACAGGAATTACACTTCCATTTATTAGTTATGGTGGATCTAGTTTACTTTCTTATATGTTACTTCTAGGAATCGTTATTAATATAGTTAATACTGACAAAAAGAAAAAAGCTTATAAGTAAGCTTTTGCAATCTCAATAACTTCTTCAGGACATCCCATAAATTTGATAGCGTTATCCTGGTTGTCAATTACTAAATAATCTTTGAATCCATTCGGAAGATTATCTGTTTTACTTGCCACGATTACAGCATTATTACTATAAATATCACAAATTTCTTTTATGACATCATCTTTAAATTGGATACTGTCAAAGTATACGTCTGTAAGTACATCGTCATTATCATTTTTTACTGAATAAAGTGTTATGTGATATTTGTCGTTTTCTAATACGATGTTAATTACGGTATGTCTTCCTTCTTTTTCATACATGTGACTTGCTGTGTATACATTCTTTAGGATAGCAAGCAGTTCAGCAGGTGGCTTTGTTTCTTCTATTACTTCTTCCTTTTCCTCTTTTATTTCTTCTTCGATAATATTTTTATGAGTGGCTAAATAGGTAATAATCTTCTTTTCTAGTGAAGATACTTCTTGCATTACAGTTGGATGATTTACTACAAAATCTAGTTCTTTTACATCGGATAAAGAGGTTAATAAATATTGTATCTTATCAATATCAGATCTCGGGATTGGAGATTCATCCATTTCTTCTCTTAGTTTTAGTTCTCTTTCTTTATTTCTCTCTTTTTCAAAGATACTCTTAGCAGTTTCTTCTGCTAGGCGTTTTAACTCTTCATTTTCTTTTTCAAGTTCGATTATTCTTCGTGCTTCTTGTTCTGCCATCACTTTGATTTCTTCTTTTTGCTGTTGTTTAAAGATACTCTCGGCATTTTCTTCTGCTAGACGTTTCAATTCTTCGTTTTCTTTTTCTAAGTTGAATATGATTTGTGCTTGTTCTTCTGCTGCTTTTAGCAATTCTTTTCTTTCTTTTTGAGCCTTTAATATCATCTTAGCAAATTCTTCTGCATCTTTTTTGATTTGATCTCTTTCTTTAATGATATCCATAACTGCCTCGTTTTTTTCTTCTTTTTTTACATCGACAGTTTTGCTTTTCTTTTCTTCTTTCTTTTTCGGATTTTCATTGATTACTAGAGGATCATTAATCATAGTGAAGAAATCTGGTCTACTCTTCTCTTTTGCTTGTTTTAATTTTGATACAATACTTTCCTTTTTAGTTTTTACAGTTTTTTTACCAGTACTAATTGGTTTCCTATCTTTAAGAATAAGTCTATTATTATTTAAAAAGTCACTACATATTTTTACCAATTCATCATTTCCTAACATTTTATAGTACCTTCTTTTTCCATCCCAATATTCTAAGAATTTTTTACTTCCAAATGTGACACCACTTTCTTCCGCATCCATAGCTTCTTTTATAAGAGAGATGTTTTCCATAATAAATCCTTCATTATTTTTTTCATAATCAGCACAAATTAATGCTTTTAAAAATATAGATTCCTCATCGTAAGAAATTTCTTTAAACTGATTACATAATTCCACAATGACACTATCTTCTTTGTATTGTTCTTTGATTTCTTCAAATATACTCTGTTTGTCCATTTGCAAGATACTACCCATCCCTATTTTGTATGCATATCTAGCAATGTCCAATATCATTAGGTTTTCTAGATTTGATTCATCATTTCTATTTTCTTTTTCTAAGAATGATTTTCTAGTAGAAAAGTCAAAAAAGTTCGATTTACCTTCATGGTCCATAAAATCTGTTCTATAAGAAGAGTAATCCATTGCAATATTACAACTAAGATATCTACTTATTTTATCCGCTTTTTCATTTTGAATGTTAATTTCATTAAAAGTTATCGTAGATTTCAACTTTTTTGCAATATCACACATAGAATTGATTAAATCTATGGTTTCTTTTGTACAGGTTCTAACTATGAGACTTTCTTTTTGATCTGTTCGTGATATTATAATTGTCCCCTTTTTTTGATTTCCCATGATTTCATTTTTAGTAATACTACTATTTTTGGTTATGAAACGTTGAATCAATTTTGGGAAAATAGAACTTTCAAACTCAAAGTCATCATAAAAAAGATAATTATTCTTATCTATATTAGATTTACTTCCACTTCTTATTAAGTTTATTTCTACGATATTCTTACTTTTATAATTTATGTTTAATTCTGTTGAAAAACCTTTTGTTATACTGCTATGATATATGTCATATTTCAATAATAAATCATAAAAATCTTTATTAGTTATCATTCATAACAGCCTCCTGCCTACCCTATTATTCTAATATAATATATTGTAACACAAATATTTTAAATTCAAAACTTTTTTTGTATATTTTTTTTATAATTTTGTTAATTTTCAAAAAAAAAATAAATATTATAAGATTTACTTATCTTTGTAACATTTATTTTTTCATTACTTCTTCATATACTGCTTTTAACTGTTTGCCAATTTTTTTTATATCCTTTTCAAGCGCTACTTTGTAGGCCGCTTCTGTTAATGACGGTAGCCTACCATCGAAAAAGGCTTTTATTTTTTCTTCGAATTCATCGACATCCTTTGCCTTATAAACATTTTTTCCGTCTTCTAACCAACCTTCAAAGATTGGAATATCTCTTATGATTGCATTTTGTTTACAAGCACATGCTTCGATGATGGGGATTCCTTCTGTTTCTTCGAAAGTTGGGAAAATATACAAATCGGCACCATTCATAGCACCTTTTATTACATCCTGTTCAACATATCCGGGAAAGAACAAGTTTGGAAGAGTCGTATTCACGGCTTTTTTAACAGGAGCAGTGGCTGCTATTAATGGACTATATCCAAACCAGACGAACTTATAATCAGGAAGTCTTTTAGCCAATTCGACAAAATCAACAATTCCTTTTCTTTCAATATAAAGACCAATTCCTATTACAATTTTATCAGACTTCGTAAATCCATAATCACGTCTAAACTTTTCACCTAACTTTTTATTTTTTTTAAAGAATTCTATCTCTATTCCATTAGATATTGCATAGATTTTTTTGTTTTCTAATCCTTTATAACCCTCTAATAATTTTTTACTATATGGCGTTGGTGTTATAATTACGTCTCCAAGACGATAACATTTTATCAACCATTTTTTAAATAGCTTAGAAGTCTGTTTAGCAAAGATAAAACCATTTTTGTAGTCTTCTTCTGTAGAATGTGCATGATAAACTATCTTTTTTCCTTTCTTTTTTGCTTTTTTGGCAAGAAGATAAGATTTTAAAAAATAGGTATTAATATGTAAGATATCATAGTCTTCTTTTGGATTTAGAGTATATTCTATTTTTTCATTTTCTAAGGCTTTGATTTGATGTTGAATGGCTTTTCCTAATCCGCTTTTCCCAATTGTTTTCAGTCCTTCTGTGAAAAGTAATACTTTCATAAGTACCTCCTGATTGTGATTATAACATATTGTGAAAAAAAAAGAAATGATAACATTGATTTAGTTTTTATCTTATTCTTACTATTTATAAAAGTAAAAAAACTATTTCAAAGTTTTCTTTAACTCATCGATAGCTTTCTTTTCTACTCTTGATATTTGTGCTTGACTGATACCAAGTTCTTTGGCAAGTTCGGTTTGCGTTTTTCCAATGATAAAGCGTTGATCTAGTATATATTGTTCTCGTTCTTCTAGATTATTTATGGCATTATCTACTGCCATTTTTATGTCTATATCTATATTATTTATTTTTTTATCTTCTATTTGATCATAAAGATATATGGTATCCCCGCCATCGTTATAAATAGGTTCAAAGATACTTACTGGTGTTTTTCTTGAATCGAGTGCTTCTACAATTTCTATTGGTGTTACTTCTAATTTTTTAGAAAGTTCTTCTATTGTAGGTTCTTTTCCACTTGCTAGTAAAAATTCTTCTTTTACTTTTACGATTCGATAAGCAAGGTCTTTTAGAGATCTACTAACTCTTATGCTATTATTATCCCGTACATACCTTCTGATTTCTCCTTGAATCATGGGAACACAATAGGTGGAAAATTTGACACCGAAGGAGGGATCGAAGTTGTCTACTGCTTTTAATAGACCAATACATCCTACCTGAAAAAGATCGTCTTTATTTTCTTCACTTTTATTAAACATTTTCAATATAGATAATACGAGTTTTAAATTTCCATTTATGATTTCATCTCTTGCAAACTTATCACCATTTTTATACCTTTCAAAAAGGGTTTTCATCTCTTCATTTGTTAATACTTTGATATTTGCTGTATTCACGCCACTTATTTCTACTTTATGACGTGACAATAAAAAAATCTCCTTTCTTATATATCTATTAAGTCTTCTTGAGAGATTTTTTATACAGTAATATTATAAAAAGTACTTATTGTGTTTCTTCTTCGTTTACAATATTGTTTTCTTCTATCATATTCAGATTTGGATTTGTCGTACTATCTTTATCAGTTATTATAATATAACAGGTATAAATAATTAAACATAGTAAAACAAGTGATAATATAGCAATTACTATTTTTAAATCCATATTTGTTTTGGGTTTTTCATTTTCTTCATAAACATATTCACTATCCTCACTATCTTGTTTTCGGTTAGTAGAATTATCTAGTATTGGATTTCCACATTGTTCACATATTTTCATCCAATCTTCGTTTTCTGATCCACAAAAATGACAAACTTTCATAATGCTCCTCCTTTTAAATAGGAAACTTTGTTATTTCTTCTATTATCGATATCGTTATTACTTATCTTTTCTATTTTTTATTGCGTAGTTATAGGAATCTCTACACATATCTTCTAAGGTTAATTTTGCAGTCCAATTTAGTAGTTTTTCCGCTTTTTTGGTAGATGCATAACAAATAGCAATGTCTCCTTTTCTTCTTTCGACTATTTTGTATGGAATGTCTACATGATTTACCATTTTAAAGGTATTTACTAAATCTAATACACTATAACCATTTCCAGTGCCTAAATTGTAAGTGTCTATTCCTTTTTCTTTTGTTATTTTTTCAATGGCTTTAATATGTCCTTGAGCTAAATCAATTACATGAATGTAATCTCTTATACCCGTTCCATCTTTGGTATTATAGTCATTTCCAAATATATTTAATTCCTTTAGTTCTTTAGTGGCAACTTTTACAATATACGGCATTAAATTGTTAGGAATGCCATTAGGATTTTCTCCAATAATTCCACTTTTGTGGGCTCCAATTGGATTAAAGTATCTTAATATTGCAATACTCCAGTTGTTATCTGCTTTGTATAAATCGGCTAGTATTTGTTCTATCATTAATTTTGTTGTCCCGTAAGGATTCGTTGTATGAAGAGGGAAATCCTCTGTTATTGGTAGTGTCTCTGGATTACCATATACTGTTGCACTTGATGAAAATACTATTTTTTTGCAATTGTATTCTTTCATTACTTCTAGTAAAGAAAGTGTAGAATCTATGTTGTTTCTATAGTACATCAATGGTTTTTCTACGCTTTCACCTACTGCTTTATACCCTGCAAAGTGAATAACCGCGTCTATTTTTTCCTGTTTAAAAATTTTAGATAGTATTTCTTTTTTACATACATCTCCTTCGTAAAAGGTCACTTTTTTTCCTGTTATCTTTTCAATTTTTGCTACTACATCTATGCTTGAATTGGATAAATTATCAATGATTACTACTTCATAATTATTAGCAAGCAATTCACAACAAGTGTGACTTCCTATATATCCAACTCCTCCTGTGACTAATATTTTCATATTACCTCCCGTAGTATTTTTCATAATATTTTATTCTTGTTTTAACAACGAATCTATGGACGTAAATTATTAAGTATATCAATAATAAGATACTTCCTATTACAAATGTAATACTGTAGATTGGTGTTATTTTAGAGATTACGTATTCTATTAACCAGTTTTTGATATCATAGGATAAAAGAGTTGATTCTATTGTAAGAGTTATTATTTTTCTAATTGCATAAAACATGATAATAGATAAAGATGTCATCATTGTTCCTGTTAATAATATTGCCATTTTAGATTCTAACAGGAATAAAGAGAATATTAATATTAGTAATATTCCGCCTATGATATATAGGTATGGTCCATTGATAATGTGAGAAATCTGATTAAAAATGGTTATATATTTTTCATTGTTTATAGTATTTGCTATCTCATCGGTAATCTCTATGATTTCTTGTTTTATATGTGAATAGATATCCACTGTATATTTGTTTTCATATGTTTCTATTGATTCTTCTATGAGAGTTTCAATAAAACTACTTTTTATAATGTAATTTTCTTCGTATAGATTATTAAGAGATTCTTTTATAAATTGATTGATTTTATTTTCATCAATATAGTCTAAGACTTCTTTAGGGATTTTATTATCCTCTAGTACTTTATTTATTTGCTTGTTTTCTTTTATATATCTTTCGATATCGATTTTTATTAAGAAAGCTTCTATGTTTTCTTTGGATATTATTTGTTTAGTAGATATCCATAATAGAAGAAAAAAAGAGAACAGAAAGAGGAATATCATAATCAATGTCGAAATGGTTGGTCTTTTTAATTGCATTGGTTATCCTTTTAATGACTGTGAGGTTTTATTTTTTTCTAAAATTTTACTGGATTCTCTTAGTGCTTTTTGTATTTTATTCACATCTTCTTTTGTGGCATTAGACATTTGCAAAAGATTATCATGTCTTCCTAGGGTGATAGATCCTGCCTTATTCGTATTTGGTATTTCAAATATTTGATTGCTTACTATTCCACTTTTTTCTATGTAAATATTGCAGATTTCTTGCAACATTTCATCCATGAATTTTTGTTTTGGAAACTTTCTTATTAAAAGAACTTCTTCTTCGTTAGTTGGTCCATAAGAAATGATTAATTCTACAGTTTCTTCTTCTGGAAAGAATATTTTTAAGGCAGCAGGTTTCTCTTTTGTCGAACAATCATCTGCTAGATAATAGGCCTCTTTTATTTCTTCCAGTGGCATTTTTAGCAAATGGCCTTCTTTTCTTTTTTTACTTGTTGACAATTCAGTATCATCAGGGGTAAAGGCCTTTTTATAATAGTCTTTTAGATATATGTCATATTCTTCATCTGTTTCATAAATTTCTCTTTGTCTTGGCTTTGGTATATTAGTATTTGGTATGTATTCGATATTTTCTTCTTTTAAGTTTTTCATATAAAATGATTTTATGTAGTCGATTTGTTTTTGATTTCCGAATAATCTTTCAAATATTAATTCTGCCTTATCATGATTGGTTTCTAAGAATTGTTTTCTTATCGATTGAATGTCAATTTCTATTCCTTTTTTGATGGACTGTTCAAGATGAATATCCATGATGTTAAAAAAGTCTCTTAATTCATTGCTAAAGGCGTATTTTTCTCCTAGTTCTATATCTTCATTAGAGGATATTATTCCGGTAGATAAAAGCCAATAAGTTGCAAATTCAATTTGGCCTTTTTCTTTTTTACTAGTTGGAATGTATTCTTGCTTTGTACTTCTTTCAATGATTTTTAAATCGTTGTCTATATTTCTTATTTGATATTTCTTTACTAATTCATGAAGCTTTGAAAATTTGTGATTAGCCTGTTGTATTTGTTTTCTTTCTTCTTCTTGTTTTCTTATTGCTTCATAAAGGTCGGATTTTAATTTTTCAAATATTTCCGTATTAAAGGTCTCTATCGAATGATTATTTTTAGGAAATCCTTTTTTCCTTGCTTCTTCTATTTCTTTTATCGTAGGACTTTTGGCCATCAATTCTTGAATTTCTTGGTCTGTTACTAAACCTTTATCTCTTAGAATAACTTTTCTAAAGTATTCTGCTATTATACCATCTTCTTCTGTTAAAATTGAGAAATGGTTTTGTTCTGTTTTCTTTTCGAAATGATTACTATCTTCCTTGTTTACTCCGATATTTATTGGATGAGATAGTTTAATTAGTATTTCATTTCCTTCTTCCGTTGTAATTAAAGTATGAAATTCATCTATGAAATCCTTTACATTCACATTATTTTCACTGACATTTTTTATTTTGTCATTGGATGTTACCTGTTCTATTACCGTATGAAATTCTTTGTCAAAATATTCTCCATTTTCAAAAAGGAGTGTGATATTTTCTTTTTGTAATGTACTTGTAAGTATTATTTTAGCAAGACGTTTATTTTCGTCTAATTCATCATTTTCTACGATTATTTCAAATTTTTTATGTTCATTTTTTTCCTTTTTAAAAGATTGAATGATTTCTACTATTCTTGCTAGTTTCTCATCATCTGTTAATATATCGGCTTCTAATGGGGCCCTATAAGGATAAAATTGAATGTCTGAAGTAATTGTTATGTTTTCTTTTTTAGAAGTCATATCTTTGGCTTTCGTTTTTAGATATTCTAATATTTCATTACAGTATTTGATATATAAACTCCTTGTTGCATCGTCTTTTGTTTTTATTTCTCCTGTTTCATATTTTTGTTTTAATTCTTCGATTTCTTTTGGACAAGTATTGCCAAATTTTTGACCTTCTAGAAAAGCTTGATATCGTGCATTTTTCTTTTCATAATAACCTGTTTTGGAAATTTCCGTGATAGCAAAGTCTATTTTTCTTCTAAATTCTTCGATCGTGGTACTAAAATTTTCATGATTGGTTTCTATAAATTGATTCATTTTTTTCTCGGCTTGTATTAATAGGACTAATTGATCTAAGTATATCGTACTTTTTATCTTATCTATTAACGATTCATCCATATTTTCCTTGATGGAATCATAAATTTCTTTTGTGATACCAATATCTTGTAGTTGTTCTTCCCAATGTTCGGAGTAAAAAAGACGTTGTAAATTATTTTTTATCTTTGTTTTTGATATTTTTCCTATCCCCGGAATAAAAAGTCGATTATTACTAATTTGAGCTGTAAAAAATTCCAATTTTTCTCTTTCTTTTTCTGATAGACTATCTTTATAAAAATCTCTTGCTATTCTTCTTGTTTTGGCATATTCTATGATTTTTTGCCATTCTAAAGATTCTTTTTTTAATGAACTTGGAGTTATTGTTTGGTTTATGTGACGTAGGGTTTCAAAAAGATCTTCTTTAAAAGTTTCTATGTATAATAAGTTGCCACTTTCTGTAGTAAGTTGCATTCTAGAAGGTTGTTTTCGATTCCAAGAGGATTCTATATTCCAACTATTGTCATATTTATCTTTTTCACCATAATAATTAAAGATTTGTGGTAATATTTTCTGATCGAAGTATTGACCATCTTCTACATAAAACGATACGGTATCCCTTGATAGGCCATTTTCAATTGCTAGAGTTAATATTCTTTGTTGACTATTTTCAGTTTCTTTGTTAGGAACGATTCTTAATTCTACTTTTTCTCCAGAAGTTACTCCTCCTAGAAAAAGATCGATTAATTCATATATATCTTGTAATTTCTTTATACTTTGATTGTCCATCGAGATTACCTCCTATTATCTAATCATTATTATATCAAATATCAAAAAAAAAGAAAGCTTTTTCAACTTCCCTATAAAATACGATTTTGTTTATTTTGGGGTAATGGTTCATTTTTATTTTAGGAGATTAATCATTTTTTTGTAATCATTTCCTTTTGCTTCAAAGTTTTTATATTGATTATAGCTCGATGCTGCTGGTGATAAAAGACAGATTTCTTTTTTCTTGGTTACTTCATAAGCAGTTTCTACTGCTTCTTTTATATTTTTTTTGTAAAATACTTTCTTATTGATTAGTTTTCTTCCTATTTTAAAACCTGTATCTGGAAGACAAATAATATTTTCTATTTTGCTAGTGTTTAAATATTCTATCAAACTGGAGTAATCTATGTTTCTATCCATTCCTCCTATGATTAAGGTATTTACGTTTTTTAATGTTTCTATGCAATGGATAGTAGCATCGGGAATTGTGGCTATGCTATCATCATAAAAGTCTATATTTCTGTATGTTCCGACAAATTCCATTCTATGTTCTAATGGTTGAAAAGAGTTTATTGAAAGTGTTGTTTTGTCATTATCTAAATGTAGTATATTCGATACTGCAAATGCAAACATAATATTTTCAAGATTGTGCCTTCCTAATAATTTTTTTTGATTAGTAGTATCATATAGTTTTTTTAGATTATCATCTTCTTTTACATATATGTAATTTTCATCACAGACAATGGTATTATTTTCTATAGTTTCTATATTTTTAGTAGAAAGAATCTTCACTAGATGACTTTTATATTTTCCTTTTTCTACTATTTCTTTTAACGTTTTATTGTCTAAAGAATAAATTGCATAATCCGATTCATTTTGGTATTTAAACATGTTTAGTTTCGATTGAAAATATTTTTCTTTATTGCCAAAATAATCTAAATGTTCTTCAAATAAATTTAATATTATTCCTATATGTGGTGATTTTTTTATAAATTCTGTATGATAAGCGGACATTTCTACTACCACTATACTATTTCTATTTATTTTTTCTATATAGTCAAAAATGGGAATACCAATATTTCCGCAAAGGTAAGTATCAAAGTTTTGATCTTTTATTATTTTATAAATTAAAGAAGAGGTAGTACTTTTTCCTTTGGTACCTGTTATTCCTATTGTTTTACAATCTATGTTTTCTAAAAATAAATCTATTTGTGATGTTATTTTATTTTTTATGTTTTTTAAATCTATATTCTTAAAAGAGATACCAGGTGTTTTGATTATGATGTCATAAATATCCAATTTATCAAGGTAATTTTCTCCTAAAATAAGAGTAACGTTTGGATCTTCTAATAGATTATTTTCTGTTTTTGCTAAATTTACATTTTGATCTAGAATTGTTAATTTTTGGTTTTTTAAATGGTTTCTAATAAATTTATAGGTAGATTTTCCTTCCTTACCAAAGCCTAAAAGAGCAATTTTTTTGTTTTTTATTTTTTCTAGTATTTCAGTATACATATTTCCCCCATTCTTTTTCTAGTAATTGTTTGTATTTATTATCTAGATTGTTTGACGCATTAAATTCTTTTAACAAGTTGTCATTTACATTTTCTAATGTATTGGTTTCTGAATAGTATTTCAGTAAATAAGGAAGCTTTTTATTTTCTTTTTTCAATTTTTCTATTTTCGAGCTTACTGCATATCTAATTTCATCTGTCGTTCCAACACATTCAAAGGGTTTTTCTTTGCTATTTCCTGTTAAAGAAATAAAGTCTTGTAATAGTTCTTTTTTATCTAATAAGTTCTCTTTAAAAATGCTATTTAGTTTTTCGTCACTTAAAAAAGGAGATAGAATGATGAAAGTGAAAAGACATTTAGGGCAATTACAACACCAGGTACTTTTTTTGTTTTTACTTCCTAAGTTACAACTTCTAAATAACTCGTGATATTTTTCATAATGAGAGAATAATTTTGCTATTTGTAATTCATTAAGAGGTCTTAGTAAACTGAAGTAGTTTATATCTTGTTGAAAATACTTTGCTCTATAATCATTAAAATCTCGTTCAAATTCATAACTTTTAGAATACTGGTGATTTACTGTTGTACCGATTACTGTTTCTTCGTTGGCACTAGATTCATTAGATAATACGATATTGAGAATATTATTTTCATATGCTAAGAGATAACTCGTGAAGGCTATTAGAGATGAAAATGGGGTATGGCCATTAATAAAACCTTGGTCATTTAACTTAATAATGTTTTTGTCTATTATTCTTGTCACAGAAAATACTTTTTTTTCATCATATCCTGCTGTTTTTATGCATCTTTCCATGGCATCTTTTGAGTTTATCATAAAACAGTAGTTATCATCATATTCTTCTTTTAGTATTTCTAAACAAACACAAGAATCCTTGCCACCACCAATGGGAATTAAATTGCCTTTTTTCTCCCATGTCTTGTTTTTTAAGGATTCTTTTTCATGTACACATTTTATATCCATGAAACTATCCATAGAAACATCAAGATGATTTCTATAAAATAATTCTCCTAGTCCATAATAATAGAGTTTCTTAAACCACTTTATTTGTTCTTCATTAAGGTAGCCTGCTTCTATGATTACTTCTTTGCTACATACAGCTTTCCAATAACTGATTAGCTCTATCATCCCAATATGAAATATGATATATTTTGAAGTATCATCTAGCTTTTTAATAAATTCTTTTTTTATTTGTAATTTTGGGTGAAATGTACATAAATTTGGTATTTCGAAATGATAGATAATTTCATAAATAGCATCTTTTTTTACAATTTCAAAGCTCTTGTATAAAAACTTAGGATATAGTTGTTTCAAATTCTCATATTTATTTTTCATTTTTCACCTTTTTTCGTCATTAATAGTATATTTTTTTTAGGAAATAATTTACTATTTCATAATCATATCATACCACGTTTATCATTTTATTTTTTAATAGCACCAGTAATTTCAACTACTTTTTTGTTTAAAAAATTAATGTGTTAAGATATTGAAAAAACAAGCTTCATTTTTTAATGTTTGTAAATTAAAAAGTGCATTCTTATCCATAGTGGAATGATCTCTTGTTTAAAAATAACATCTAACTGCTCTAACTTTAATATCAAAACACCAAGAAATATCCTTATTTTGAAAATAATCATAAGTAATAATAGAAAAATGAGATTCTTCTTATTTTTTTATTTTATACTGTTCTTCTTTTATTATAATCTTTTCTCTTGATAGCTCTTTTATAAGAAATCATTTTATGATAGTCTATCTTGCTTCGATTTTTTCCTTACCACCCATATAAGGCTGTAATGCTTTTGGGATCTTGATTGATCCATCTTTTTGGTAATTGTTTTCTAAGAAAGCAATTAAACCTCTTGGGGTTGCTAGAACGGTATTGTTAAGTGTAGAAAGTAAATAATTACCGTTTTCTCCTTTGGCCCTTATTCCTAAACGTCTTGCTTGGGCATCACCTAAAGTTGAACAGGAACCAACTTCAAAATATTTTTTTTGTCTTGGACTCCATGCTTCGACATCACAAGATTTTACCTTTAAATCTGCAAGATCTCCTGAACAGCATTCTAATGTTCTAACAGGAACATCTAGGCTTCTAAAGAACTCTACAGTATAACTCCACATTTTATTATACCAGTCCATTGCTTCTTCCGGTTTACATAAAACAATCATTTCTTGTTTTTCAAATTGATGAACTCGATATAGACCTCTTTCTTCGATTCCATGAGCTCCTACTTCTTTTCTAAAACAAGGAGAATAAGAAGTTAGAGTAATTGGTAGTTCTTCTTCTCTCACGATTTGTCCTTTAAATTTTCCTATCATGGAATGTTCTGAGGTACCAATTAAATATAAGTCTTCATTTTCAATTTTGTACATCATATTTTCCATTTCTGCAAATGACATCACACCCGTAACAACATCACTTCTTATTATGAATGGTGGAATGCAATAAGTAAATCCTTTATTTATCATAAAATCTCTAGCGTAAGCTAACATTGCTGAATGTAATCTTGCTATATCTCCCATTAAATAATAAAATCCATTACCACTAGTTCTTCCTGCTGATATTTTGTCTAAACCATTAAAAGCTTCACATATATCTGAGTGATATGGTATTTCATAATCAGGTACTATTGGTTCTCCAAACCTTTCAATTTCCACATTTTCAGTATCATCTTTACCAATTGGAACACTATCATCAATCATTTGAGGTATTACTAGCATTTTTTCTTTTAGTTGTTCAGATAAATTATTTTCTTCTTTTTCTATGTCCATAAGTTTGTTATTGATTTCACTGACTCTTTTTTTCTTTGCTTCTGCTTCTTCTATTTTTTTCTCTCTCATTAATAAACCGATTTCTCCAGAAGTAGCATTTCTTTCTTGTCTTAGTAAATCTCCTTCTATTTTGTATTCTCTTATTTTTTTATCAAGTTCAATTACTTCATCGACAAGAGGTAATTTCTCATCTTGAAATTTCTTTTTGATATTCTCTTTTACTTTTTCAGAATTTTCTCTTACATATTTAATATCTAACATAACTATCCCTCATTTCATTATTTATTTTACTATAATACCGATTATGAAAAAAAGACCATCAATAGGAGTGAATTATCACGGTGCCATCCTAATTAGGTCTTAATTTTAATAACGGTATTTACCGGAAATAGATACTAAAATTCCCTATTTCACTCGTAAGTTGATTCAAATAAGTTCATACACAGTTTACACCAGCCACTGTTTCTCTATCGTACAAAAATTATCCTACTAATCTTACTCATCGATTTATACATAAATCATAACACCTATAAAAAATAAATTCAATATAAATTAGTTATTATAGTATAAAATTAGTTTGTTTAAGAAAAATTTTTCAGTAAATTGTCTAATTCCTCTTCTTCTTCTTTTGACATTTCTTTTTTCTCTATTTCTTTTTCAAACCAAGATGGTAATTCTTCTTTTTTAGCTTCACGTCTTATATCGTTTTTGCTGGTGTTTTTTTCTAACATTCTTTTTATTTTCTTATGTTCTTTTTCTGCTACTCTCATAGCTTCTTCTACTGTTTCTATATTCATTCTGCACCACTGTGATGCCACGGTTTCAACATAGCTTCTAGTAAACTTATTATTGTTTACTTTTAATACGTACGAGATTAAAACATTTACTACTCCCGGTTTCATTTTTTGTTTTACCATCAAATCTTCTATGATTTGTAGTTCTCTCATAGTAGGTTCTCCATTTTTATATTTGCTTCTTAAATAATCATTTGGAGTAACATTTTCAAAAGTATATACCTGCTTTGCCCAATTCGAGGTGTCTCCCTTTGGAGATTTTAAATAATCCGGTTGTTTGGAATAGATTAAAGTAGGTAGTTTCCCTGCATTTTCAAATTCGTAAAAATTTCTGCAATTTCTGATTAGTTCTTCTTTATCGATCATTCCTTTTTCATTTAAACTGTTTCTAACCATTCCTTGCATGTTTAAATCATCGATATTATAGGTAAATGCTAATGCGTTTATAAGATTTTTCATCTCTTCATTAAAACAGCGGTTGTTGACAATATTTTTGGGAATGCTGGATATTAGTAAGTCAAAGTCTACTTTACTGTCTAGTGTTATAGTTCCTATATTTTTCTTTACGATATTGTCATTATCGATGAACAGATTACCACCAACAGAAGTAAATACAGAGTTAAAACTTGCCGTAATATCCTGATAATCCTTTAAATTTATTCTTGGAATTTTAAAATAATTGATAATTTTGTCATATTCTTTTTTTCCTAAATTATTGTATAAAACTACACTCAATATTGGATGATTTAAAAAATCTGAAACAGATAGTGGTGAATAAATTACATAAACATAATTATTTACATTTTCTTCTTTTACATAGGTTTTCAAAAGTCCAACTGCTTCTAATTTTTCTCTTGCAATTATAATATCTTGAAGTTTTAATTGCATGGTACTCACTAAGTGATGATGCGTGAGTTCCCCACTCATCAGTTCTCTTTTTTCTAAATCATCTATTAATGTTAGGTAAAGACTTACTGCGGTATGCCCTATAATTGGCTGGTAGAGCATAGTTATTTTTTTCTTGTCTTGCTCAGAAAGAATTGTTTTATTTACTACAATATAGGTATCAGCTGGTAAAAGTTTTCCATTCATAAAATTACTCCTTTCTTTCTTAAAGATAAGAAAAAAATATTAACTAGTTAATATTTTTTATTATAATCTATCTTTCAATTTTTCTTCAATAAATTTGTCACATTTTTTCAAAAAAGTTTCTATAAATTCACTGCTTATATTATATTCTTCCTCCACTGGAGTGTTGATATCAAAAATAGATACCAATTCTAGATTATTGTGAAAATCTGTAAAGTATCTTTCCCAAACATTAACGGATACAGAATCAATTAATTCTTTTGTATACCAGGCAAGTTGAAAATCATCATTGATTAATTTTTCTTCTTTGAATATTTTTTCTTTAAATCTCTCTTTTTCCTTTTTACCGTTGATATATGTGGATATATATCCCATTCTTATGAAATCTAAGTCTAAATTTTCGAAAAGTTCGATTATTTCTACTAGTAATTGATTTTCTTCTTGTTTTCTTTCCTCAGAAAAAATAAAAGATATTTCATTGTAATTAATCGTTAAGGTTATCATTCCTTGATTAAATATAATTAGTGGTTGATTTAAATCTTTTTCATTTGGTGGTAATATTAAAGGATTCCCTAATTGGATGAATTTTTCATTTAATTTAGCTGCCAATTGGGTTTGATTAAAATGGGTATTTTTCTTCAAAAATAATACTATTTGTTTTTGGTTTTTCATAATTCACCTTCTTTTTTATTATAAGTATCTTTGATATTGTCTAGCAAAATGTTAAATATGGTCTTCTTCTTTTACGTGTTTATTCATCCACTCTTGTGTTTTTTGATAACTAAGTTGATATTTTCCGTTTACTAATAAAGCTCCCATCGATTTAAAAACTTTTTTGGCATTATAATTTTCTTCGAAAATTCTTCCAGTAAAATCCTTACCTACCTGGGCATGATTGAAAATTGTTTCCACTAGTTTTTTGAAAGTGATTCCATCTTTTTGGTGTGTATCTACTATGTGCATTTCTCTTATATAATTTTCATTCTCATTGAATTCTAATAATGCAAAGGCAATGAGATAATTAGACTCCACACATTCTATACAGAGTAGTTTATCATTTTCTAATATTGATTTTATCCATTCCTTTTTATAATTATCGGTTTCCATGTTTTTTAATTTCATAGAAGTTATATTTTTGAAATTTTGAAATGTTTTTTTATTATTATATAAATATAGTTGAAATAAAACTTCTAATTCTTGATATGTAAGATTTGTATTTTTTTTACAAAAAATTTCCATGTTGTCACCTTCTTTTAATTATCTATTATCGTTAGACTAAATGAGTAACTAGGGTCTTTTTCATATGGATTTACCACGTCGACAGTCTCTCCGGTCCCCCACCATAAAAAATGAGTTCCATCCATGGAGGCTTCGGCTTTAAATCCAGCATCCATTCTACTCGTTTGATAAGCATTATCAACTGTGAATTGATCTAGTGGATTATCTATATTAATCGTGTTTGTAGTTACTTCTCCTGTTTCATGATTCACTACCTTAAATTCAGCATTAGTTTGCCCGATTTCGTAACTATCGGTTTTCCTATTTCCATTTTTGTCAGTGCATGATTCACTTACTAGTAGACTTCCATCTTCTTGACGAGACACAGTATATTCTTCATTATCACCATAAGTTATTTTTCCACATTGTGGATCATTGTTATCTCTTATCATTACTACTTCTTCGGCGTAAGATTGACCGTTATCATCTGTTCTATACGTAATGCTACTGATGGTTGTAGTTGTATCAGTAATGGCATTGTTTGTTACAGAATTTTCTGCTTCTACTTGATAGCCAGTAGTATTATCTTGATAAGCCGCAACATAATCGGTGTTAATCGTTGCTTCTACTTCCCCTTGAGACGATACCGTTATTATTTCTTCGTCTTTTATTCCACTAACAAAAGTCGTTTCTCTATGGATATCTTTTTCTGTTCCATCACTATGGGTTATTGTAGTATCTTCCGATTCTTGATTTGGTAGTTTTTCTCCATTTTCTCCTAGGATACCTTGAGCCTTCTCATCACTAGATAGTTCTGTACCATCAGCAAATGTCTTTTCCGCATGAGTTTCTTCTGAATAAACTATTTCTTCACCGTTTTCACTATGTGAATATTTTGTATTGGTTTTAACATTTTCAGATTCCGGTTTCATACTACCATTAAGATAAGCAAGCTCCTCTGGCAGTTGTTTTTCTTCTAATTCTTGTTTTACGGTTTCTATTATTTCTGTTGTACCCGGATTTTCATAGTTTTTTATATACTCTTCTATCTTTGATGTACCATCAGCATTATAAGTAATTACACCAGTTTGAACAATGGTTCCATCTTTGTTCATTATGTAATAAGTTTCAGATATGATGTTTCCTTGTTCATCACGTAGAATGGTTCCAGATGCCGTATAGCCTTCTTTATAACCAAATTTTTCGGCAGATGATGATTCATAATTCTCCGATGTTTTATTAGATACTGCTAAAGACTTTACCGTTTCTATATTCAATGGAGAAAGTAGAGATTTAAGATTTGTTATTACTTGTTCAGATACTTCCTTCCAAGTATTTACTTCTTTTTCTAAAGTTTGTAATATGGCCACTGTAGTATTACAATTATGCTGCCAAGTTGTGTAGCTAGAATTTCTAACCCATTCACCATCTTTGTTTTTTGTTTTTTCGGCTGGTTTTGAGTCTAATAACTGATTATAATGGTCAACATTCTCATTATATTCATCTACTTTTTGACTATAATTTTCTATATTAGTCACTAATGTGGCAACAGAATTTCCTGTTGTTATCATAATTTGATCTGCTGGACTTTTACAGGCATCTATCATGTTACTAATTCCACTTACTAAATTACCATTTATTTCTGCGCTGATATCATCATCCCAAATTTCTTTCATTGCTAAATTGGATGTTATATTGCTGAATGATGTTTTCAACGTCTCATATGACTGATTAGATTTTTGTGCTAAAGAACTAGCTTCTGTATAATTGCAACTTTCTAAAATCGTCTGTAACTTTATCAGTTTTGGATCTTTTTCTATCCTATTCATTTTTATCACCTGCTAAAATGCTTCTATATTAACATTTTCTTCCATCTTCTTCTTAATTAAGTTATCCATTTGTTTATATGCTGCCAAAACATTTTCAATGAACTCAATTCTCTTTTCTAATTGTTCTAAGATATCTGTAAAGTCTTTACTATACTCACTCAATATATTATAGGCTTTTTCTCCACTATTTCCCTTCCAATATTCTGTCATTTCCTTTATATTATCTTCTATGTTGGAAAAAACTTGTCCCATTTTTTCTTTTTCCACTCTTAATTGGTCTATCTTCGTTTGTAATAATTCTACTTCAATATAAATATTACTATTGTTCATTGACAGTCACCTCGAACTCTGGATTTTGATGGTTTATTATCTCTTCTACTTGCCTTACCTTTGAAAGTCCATCTTCAACTCCTCCGTGATATCTTGAAGAACTTTTTTGAAATAATTGTGCCCACTTTATTAAATACTGTGTATCTTTTTTCAACTCCTCTAAATATGCACTCATATTAGTTATAAAATGATTGCTATCTGTTCCTTGCCAGCATTCGTGAAGAGATAAAGTGATCTCTTGCATTTTTTTCCTAATGGTTTCTAACTGGTCTATGTTAATAGTGGTTTTTTGGGCTAAGTTATTTAATTTGTTCCAGTTTGCGTCTATTTTATGTCCCATAGGTCCTCCTTATTCAGTAAGCTTCCATGCATTTAGTATAGAACTCGAAGTTTCATTACTAAATTTTGTTAATGTATTGATAAATACAGATGATTTTCCCAATCTATTCATTTCTTCTTTGATGTTTGTACTATCCAAAAGGAAACTTTCTACATCAGAAGAATTGGACTGTGCTGATACGTCTAGAAAATCTCTAATGATTGTTGTTTGTTCTTGATTCATGTTACCAATATTATTCCCATCATAAATATTTAGCAATGTATTGATTACGTTATCATCATCTATAGAACTAAGATAGGCTGGTAATCCATTAAAATTAGCAAGAGAGCTTTTTAATAATGAATCGTAGGTTACATCTGTTAATAATTGATTCAAAGTTATATTGTTATTATTGGCTATTGTATTTAAATATGTTTTCAACGTATTTTTGATATTATCATTTAGCCCTATTATTTCTGGATTCTTTCCATTGAAGATATCTGCTAATAATTTTTGACTTATATTGATATTACCTATTTGAATTAAGCTTTTTAAATTATCACTAATATGAGGACTAGCTAAAAGGGTTTGATGAATTTTTTCGGTATATGATTCGTTTCGTAGTATTTCATCTAATGTCGTATTGTTCATTTCTGCTAAATTGTTTAATTCTTCTGCTACATGATGCAAATCGCTCATGCTCATATTTGCGTACTGTGCCAGTTGTTCTTTGGAATTATTTATTAATTCAGTCATTGTTGGTGCTTCTTTCAAATACTTATTTTCCGCTTGTGTTGTCGAAGTGCCATTTCCCTTTTTTCTCCAATTTTCTTGTGCTAAAATTTCTATATCATTTTGAACATCTTGGTCCAATGATTCCATATTTTTCAACGAATTTGAAATGGCTGTAGATGAATTTGTTAAGGCAGATTTTAAGTTTTGATTATTACTTTCATAGGAATTCACAAAACCATTATCTAACCCAGCACTAACAATTGCCGAAAATAAGGATGTATTCTTAAGTTTTAATTCATTTCCTTCGAAACTAGCAAGTGCAGCATTCCATTGGTGCAATATTTCCTCTACTGCTGTAATATCAATTCTTGTATAGTCATATTTCATATTATTACCTCACTAAAAACTAGACTAATCACTATTATGATATCAAAAAAATAGTAGATTTACTATTATTTTTACCCTTTATATATAAATTTTTTCCTTCTTACTTTTTGGTTTTTCATCTAATTGAAGTATCACTACCTTATTTTCATTTAAACTCTTTTGGACATCAATTAGTCTTTGATTTTTTGAGCCTCTAAACTTGGCTTCTAGACTTTTCAGTTTGTATATAAACTTACCATCTACTAAAACATCGATTTCCTTCAAAAAATCCATTATTTCTTTTTTCTCTTCACTTTTTTTTAGTAATTGCTCGTAGGTATATCCAGTATAGCACCAGACATTCAGTTGAATACTATGACAATATTTGGCAATTTCTAAGCAAGCTTCTACTTGCTCAAATGGATCTCCCCCAGATAGTGTAACACCTTCTTCACTGTCTAAAGAATTTATTTCTTTTTTTAATTCTTCTACATCTTTTAAAAATCCACCATTATAGTCATGGGTTTCAGGATTATGGCACATAGGACAATGATGAGGACATCCTTGTGTCCATATTACTGCCCTAATGCCTTTGCCATCCACTATACTTCCTCTTTCGAGTTTACTTGCTAATCTGATAAACATAATTTAAAATGAATGTTTTACTCGATCATGTTCTTCTGCACGTTTACCATTGTTGAATCTGTCCACTGTTCCTACAAGATATCCGGTTATTCTTCTGATTCTTTCAAATCCAACTCCTTCTCCTGTAGTCTTTTTTTCTTTTGGTGTTACTTCAAATTCAAATTCTTTTTTCATACTCACTTACCTCTTTTCTTTCTATCTACAATCACATTGCAATGATGTGATTTTTTCTAAACTTACTGCTTCTCCCTCACGTCGACCACATTTTGGGCAAACATCTTTTATAATTCCTACATATCCACATACTGGATCTCTATCAACAGGATGATTGATTGCACCATAGCCAATACCTGCTTCTTTCATGATTCTTACTACTTTTTCAAATGCTTCTACATTTTCAGATGTATCTCCATCCAATTCTATGTAGGAAATGTGCCCCGCATTCGTTAAAGCATGATATGGAGCCTCTAAGGTGATTTTCTTTTTGATTGTTATTGGGAAATATACTGGGATATGAAACGAATTCGTATAATAATTTCTATCCGTTACCCCTTTAATTTTTCCATAAATAGCCTTATCCATTGCTGTAAATCTTCCTGACAATCCCTCTGCTGGTGTTGCAAGACATGTAAAATTCAAATTGTACTTTTCACTGTATTCATCACATTTTCTACGGATAAATCCGATGATTTCGAGACCTAATTGTTGTGCTTTTTCACTTTCTCCATGGTGTTCCCCAATTAATGCTTTTAAACATTCTGCAAGGCCAATAAATCCAATACTCAATGTTCCATGTTTTAATACTTTTCTTAATCTATCTGTTGGTTTTAGTTTTTCTGAATCCATCCATACTCCTTGTCCTAATAAGAATGGAAAATTGTATACTCTTTTGTTACATTGTATTTCAAATCTTTCTAATAATTGATCTTTTATTAGTTCAACCAATTCCCCTAATTCTTGATAAAATCCTTCCATGTCTGCTTTTTCTCTTTGTTTTGTTGCAATTCCATGTTTGATTCCAAGCCTAGGTAAATTGATCGATGTAAATGACAAGTTTCCTCTTCCTGGCGTAACTGACTTATCAGGATCCACATGGTTTCCCATAACCCTAGTTCTACATCCCATATATCCTACTTCTGTATTATAATCACCTTCTTTATAATATTGTAAGTTAAATGGTGAATCTATAAATGAAAAGTTAGGAAACAATCTTTTTGCAGATACTCTGCATGCTAATTTAAACAAGTCGTAATTAGGATCTTCTTTGTTGTAATTAACTCCTTCTTTTACCTTGAATATAGATATTGGAAATATTGGAGTTTCAGAATGTCCTAATCCAGCTTCTACTGCTAATAAATAATTTTCTATTACCATTCTTCCTTCTTTTGTCGTATCTGTTCCAAAATTAATGGATGAGAAAGGAACCTGTGCTCCTGCTCTTGAATGCATTGTATTTAAGTTGTGAACAAAAGCTTCCATTGCTTGATAGGTAATTCTATTTGTTTTTTTGTACGATTTGTCAATGGATATACTAAATAGTCTTTTTAACATTTCATTTTCTTTGATATATTTTTCAAAATAACTAGAGTCTATTCCAATGGTATCTATTTTATCAATTTCTTTTACTATGGTATTCATATTGATATAAGTATCAAACCCGGAATAATCTAGTAAATCTGATATTGTCTGTTTTAATTGTTTTTTAAAAGTTTGTAATACTCCTGGTGCTAGGTAATAATCAAATGCTGGAATGCTTTGCCCTCCATGTTGATCATTTTGATTAGATTGAATGGCTATTGCTGCTAGTGCCGAGTAACTCATGATGTCTTTTGGAGATCTTAGATGTCCATGCCCGGTAGAAAAACCATTTTTAAATAATTTTCCTAGATCTATTTGCATACAAGTCGTCGTTCCCATCGGCATGAAATCCAAATCATGAATATGAATGTCCCCATCATCATGAGCATCGGAAAATTTCTTTTTCATCAGATAAGATTTAGCAAACTCTTTGGATACTGTCGAACCATATTGAAGCATTGTCCCCATGGCAGTATCTCCATCTACATTGGCATTTTCTCTTTTCGTATCTTCTTCATGAGCACTTTTTAGACCTAACCCTTCCAGAGTTTTTAAAAATTTATGCTTTTTCTTATCATCGAAGAACATTTCTCTAGATTGTGTTCTTCTTTCACGATAATCTTTAAAAGAATGATATACGTCAAGATATCCTTTCTTTTTTAGTTCGTCTTCTATCATATCTTGAATTTCTTCAATTTTTATTTTTTCTTCCTCTTTATAATCTTTTTCTATTCTTGATATTACAGATTGATAAACTTTTTGCATGTCCTTTTCCGTATAATTTTTACCTGTTTCTACTTCTATATCATCGGGTATTACAATGTTATCAAATCCCTTTTTTATAGCAAGAGCTATTTTAGCTCCATCAAAATCTACTTTTTTCCCATTTCTTTTTACCACTTTTAGAGTTTCAAAAAAATCTTCTTTTTCCATAATACCTCTCTCTTTCTTCTGGTTGCTTTCTAAGTTAATTTTAGTCATAAAAAATAGATAAGTCAATGCCATTTTTTTGCCAATTTTTCTCAACCCTTATAAAATAAGAAAAAAATCAAAAAATTAATTTTTTTATAAAAGTGTAAAGTGATTTTTTTTACTTTTTTGATTTTTTATTTTTTATAAAAAAGCCCTTTTCCCTTTGTTTTTCAAGAGTTTTTAGGTTTTTCGATTTTATTTTTTTTCATATTTTTTCATTTTCCCTATTTTTACTTTTTTTAATTTTTCCATTTTTTTCATTTATTTTTCAACAGTTTTTATAGAAAGTTTATTTATAGTTAAAAAGATTTTTTAGGTGTAAAGCAGTACCTTTTTTTACATCTTTTTGGCAGTGATATTTTTTACTTTTTTGATACCTTTTGAAAAAAAACACTTAAGACGAAGTCTAGTGTTTTTATTCTTTAAAATTATTTTTCTAAATGAATATCCATTTGTGGATAAGGTATTTTTATCCCGTTTTTATCAAAGGCTTTTTTTATGTTTTCTTCTAGGTTATATTTTAAGTCTCCATAATCATCGGTTTTCACCCATACCCTAGTGGTAAATATTAAAGCGTGTTCTCCATGATTAGAAAGTCTGGCAAAGATTTCATCCTCTTTCAAGACCAAATCCTCATTTTTTAGAGTATCTAATAAAACTTGTTTTACTTTTTCGATATCACTGTCATAGCTTACGGAAAAATCCAAATCGAGTCTTCTTTTTGTTTGTGAAGAATAATTGATAATCGTTTCATTAGATAAAGGCCCGTTTGGTATTACTATTTTTTTATTATCTTCCGTTTTTAAGATTGTATAGAAGATTGTCATCTCATCTACTGTACCACTATCAGTATGTGTCTCTATATAATCTCCTATTTTAAAAGGTTTAAAAATAAGTAATAAAAGTCCACCTACCATGTTGGTAAGACCACCTTGTACTGCTAACCCTATAGCAAGTGTTACACTTCCAAATACTGTAAGCATGGAAGTCATCGGTATGCCAATGTAAGCAAAGGCGGTAATAAATACTAAAATTTTTAATACAATGCTAATAAAGCTGGTAATAAAAGTCCTAACACTTTTTTCTAATCTATTAAAACCTTTAGAACGATTTAATATTTTTATTAAGAATTTCACAATTCTAAAACCTATGATAAGGATTAAAATTAGACCGATTAATCTGAAGCCTAATTCTACTAGTCCTTCTAATATTTTTTCTACTGCTTTTTCCAAAATCATTACCTCTTTCTAAATTTGATTTTTTTAAACAATTCCATAACAATAAGAATAGGAACACTTGCCAAAAATACATAGAAGATATCGATAACAGGCATACTGTTTGTTTTTAAAAAGTGACTTAATATGTCTACTTCCATTACGATAATTTGTAATACAATGGCACCAGTAATGCTCAATAGAATAAACCAGTTTCTAGATATTGGTAATTTAAATGCAGATATCTTTTCACTACGACAATTAAGGGCATGTAAATTCTGCATGAATACCATAAGCATCATAATATATCCTCTAGCAGTATCTATTGGCATATCAATAATCTTGATTAAATATACCCATACTCCAAATACGATTAACCCTATGGTAAGCCCTGCTATGAGAGTTTGTTGTAACATGAGCTTGTCAAAGATAGATTCTTTTGGACTTCTTGGCTTTTCATTCATAATTTCTTTTTCTTCTCTCTCGAAAGATAAGGCCATATCCTGTAATCCATCTGTTACTATGTTTAACCATAATAATTGTACTGCTACTAGAGGTACTTCTAAGTTAAAGATGATTGAAAGTGTAAAAAATAATACTTCTGATAATCCACAAGAAAGCAACAAATAAACCACTTTTCTTATATTACTATAAGCGTTTCTTCCTTCTTCTATTCCTGCTACAATCGACATAAAATTATCATCCATAATAATCATGGTACCCGTTTCTTTGGCAACATCAGTTCCACTTCCCATAGCAATCCCAATATTTGCTGCTTTGATTGCCGGAGCATCATTTACTCCATCTCCAGTTACAGCAATAAATTCTCCTTGCCTTTTATAAGAATTTACTATTTCTAATTTTTGAATCGGAGTAACTCTTGTAAATACCTTTTTCGATTTAACAAATTTATCAAAGGACTTTTCTCCTTTTTCTAAGTAGTCTTCTATTTCTTTTCCTGTTGCAACTTCATCGAAAGAATTACTTAGTCCTAATTCTTTTGCTATGGCAAAGGCTGTTAATGGATGATCTCCCGTAATCATGAGTACTTTTATACCGGCTTTTTTACATTCTTGAATAGAATTTATGGTTTCTTTTCTAATTGGGTCAATAAAGGCAACTAAACCTATAAATGATAATTTTGGTATATCGGCATCCTCTAGAATTTCTCTATCAGGAACTTCTTCTAATACAGAAGATTTTGCTAGAGCAATTACTCTATATCCATCTTTAGCTAAGCTTTCATTTTGCTTTTGAATTTTTGCAATATCTAATTTTTCTTTTTTAGAAGATATCAGCATATGATCACAAAAAGATAAGACCTTTTCTACAGAACCTTTTACTGTGCAATATTTTTTTCCTTCTTCTTCATAGAACACTGCCGAGTATTTTTTTTCAGACTCATAGGGAATGTTTTTTATTTCCGTATAGTAACTTCCCAAGTTTAATTTTTCACCTAAGGCTAGAAAGGCAATATCGATAGAATCTCCAAAGCTCTTCCATTTGCCATTTTCCTTTTTTAAGGTGGCTTCATTGTTTATGACACCAAGTTTGGCAATTTCTATTGCGTCTTCTATTCTAGCATTATCAATTTCTATTACTTTTCCATCACCATTATATCCAGTCCCTTCTATTTCAAAAAGAGAATCATCTGGTAATAATATTTTTTTTGCTGTTTGCTCGTTTACTGTTAAAGTTCCTGTCTTATCACTTGCAATAACAGTACAGCTACCAAGACTTTCTACTGAATTCAATTTTTTTACAATAACATTCTTTTTTGACATTCTGTGGGAACCAATGGTCAAGGCTAGAGTAAGTGCCAAAGGAAGTCCTTCTGGCATGGCTGAGACAGATAAGGCAACAACAGATATAAATACTTCTTGAATTGGTTCTCCTTTTACAAGCATAAGAATCGTTAACAATGCTGCAATGATTACTACTAAGATGGTAATTTGTTTACTTAGTTTTTCCATTCTGATTACTAGTGGTGACTTTTCGTTTTTGGTTTCTAATACTTTACTGGAAATTTTTCCGATTTCCGTATTTGCACCGGTTTCTACTACGATACCAGTAGCTCTTCCTGTAACGACTGACGTTCCACCAAATGCCATGTTTGTTCTATCGGAGATTCCACAATCATGATCGATTAGACTGTTATTTTTAACAGCAGCAATAGACTCTCCTGTTAGTATCGATTCATCAATTGTTAGATTCAAGGAAGATATGATTCTAAGATCTGCTGATATTTTATTTCCACTTTCTAGTAACACAATATCTCCTACTACTAAATCATCAGAGTCTATTACCTTTTCTTTTCCATCACGTAATACCTTACTTTTTACCTTAATTAAATTTTGAAGGCTTTCTGCTTCTTTACCAGCTTGCCATTCTTGAACTGTTCCGAATATAGCATCTACTAGAATAATAAATGCTATTGCTAGCGCATCGATATATTCTTTAGCTAAAAGTGAAAAAACGCCAGCAACAATCATCACTATGACAATTGGACTTGCAAATTGTGAAAAGAATATCTTTATTAAACCATCCTTTTTTTCTTTGGGTAACACATTTTTCCCGTATTTTAGTATTCTTTCTTTTGCTTCATTACTAGTCAAACCTGTTTCCTTACTGTTTGTACTCTTATAAACTTCTTCTATTTCTATATTATGCCATTTATTATTCATATCTTTCTCCATATTATCTTCTATTATAAGTATATCATTAATGTTATTTTTTTTAAATCATTTTGTTTTTACAAAAGTTATTCGATGCTCTTCAATGACTCTATCATATTAATCTTTTTTAAATTAAAATAAGAAAAAGTACTTACAAATATGGTAAAAATCATGGTTATTCCTATCGAATAAATATAACAATTGAAAGAAAAATTAATTGGTAACATCATCATGTCCAGTTCACAAGTTTCTATTATCACGATGCTTAAGAAATACCCCATTATTAGTCCCAGTATGATTCCAATTATCGTTAAAATCGTTGTTTCTTTTTCTACATAACTGTGAACTTCTCTATCGTAGAATCCTAATACTTTTATGGTTGCAAGCTCTCTTTTTCTTTCACTTATATTTACATTAGATAAATTATATAGTACACAGAAAGCTAATATTCCTGCAGAAACAATTAAGATAAGTACTACATAATTTAAGTTTTCCATTGTATCATTCATTAAATTTTTCGTTGTTTTAGTAACAATTACTTGAGCAAAATTACTATTGGACAGAATGGATTCTGCTACCTCTTTTTCTTTTTCTTCATCATCATATTTCGTATTGATTAATACCGTGTTGATTGGCGGTTCCTCTTTGTAAATTTCTCGGTATACTTCATCTGACATATATATATAATGATACAAGTAATTTTCTACTATACCTGCTACTTTCACTTGTACTGTTTGGTTTTCAGAATCTATCAGTTCTATTTCATCATCTACTTCAATATCCAATAGTTTAGACAATTTTTCGGTGATTAATACGCCTTCCTCTAGAGAAACTTCTTTTTCTGTTTTTCTATCTTTTAGTTTTATAAAATCTGATATGTCATCTTCAAAGAAGGTCATTATATGAGTTTCACTGCTAGTTAACTTATTTTTTTTGGCTGTTACTGATTGTAATGATATTTCTTGATAGGCTGTTATGGCTTCATTGTTTTTTATGCTATTTAAATCATCCTCTGTTATTTGGTTGGTAGATATTGCTTGCATATCATATAAAAATATATTGTCATATTGGGCTGGTAATAGTCCACTTACAGAATCTTTTAATGCAAATCCAGCAAATATCAAAGCAGTACAGCCACCAATTCCCAAGATAGTCATTAAAAATCTTTTTTTATACCTGAAGATATTTCTTACCGTTACTTTACTGGTAAAGCTTAAATGATGCCAAATAAAAGATATTTTTTCTAATAATACTCTTTTTCCACTTTTAGGGGCTTTTGGCCTCATTAGTACTGCTGGATTATTTTTCAGTTCTCTTTGGATTGCATATATTGTGGCACCGATAATACAGGCATAAGAAATTAAAAGTCCTAAAAGAGAAAATGATAAGTTGTATCCTACTATTAAATTGCTTGTAGTATACATCATTTGATACATTAAATATATAACTCTAGGAATTAAATTAACACCTATTATAATTCCTAATATTCCACCTACTATGGTAGCTATGCTTGCATATAATATATATTTCATCGAGATGGCAAATTTATTGTATCCCAAAGCTTTTAAAGTTCCAATTTCTACTCTTTGTTCTTCTACCATTCTAGTCATCGACGTTAAGCTTATTAAAAGTGCAACGACGAAGAAGATAATAGGAAATATTTTCGATATATTATCAATTCTTTCTGTATCTTGAATAAAGTTTATGTAACTAGAATTATCCGTTCTATTTTGTATATAACTATCTTCTTTTTTACTTTGTATTTCTTTTTCTAGTTTAGTGATTTCTTCTAAGTAAGAATCACTGTAAGTTACATTGTCTGTATTAACTGTTATATATAAAGTGGTGTACATATTATCGATGTTAAAGTTATCTTTTGAGAGATAGATAAAATAATCTATGGTTCCTGATGCTAGATTTGTATTTCCTCGTAAACTCGATACATATAATGGTGAATTTACTATTCCTACTATTTTTAATTTTTTTTCTTTTAATAGATTTCTATCGTCTTGAATTTCAATATAATCTCCTATAGAGAAATCAGGATTATTTTTTAAAATATTCTCATCAATGACACATTCATCATTACTATTAGGTAGTCTTCCTTCTACTAACTTCAATTTATTTATCTTGTCAGGATTTGTATATATTTTAACTACTGGATTGGAGTCCTTATAAGATGAGAGGGCATCATATGCTATAATTCCTTCTATTTCTTTTATTCCTTCTATTTCTTTCAATAAAGAAATATCATTTTCTGTAAACATGTTAAGAGAATTCATTTCTATATCCATCATGTTTAATTCATTGTAATAATTTTCTAATGTGTTTTTCATATCAGGTGCCGTAGCTTTTATTCCGGCAAAGAAACCTACTCCTAATAAGGACATGAATAAAAGAGAAATAAATATTTTCTTTCTTGATTTTATTTCTGTAAATGCTGTTTTTATTATTTTAGATTTCATTACCATTCAATCTCCTCAATTGGCGTTGGATGGTCATTGATTAACACATCTTTTGCTTCTCCATTTTTAAATACAATTACTTTGTCAGCCATTGGAGTAATGGCACTATTGTGTGTAATGATAATGACAGTCATTTTATTATTTCTTGCGGTATCTTGCAAAAGTTTTAAGATTTGTTTTCCGGTATTATAATCCAGTGCTCCCGTTGGTTCATCACACAAAAGAATTTTTGGATTTTTTGCAATGGCTCTTGCTATTGCTACACGCTGTTGTTCTCCTCCAGATAGTTGAGATGGAAAATTATTCATTCTATCTTTTAAGCCGACACTTTCTAGTACTTTTTCGGGATCTAATGAATTTTTACATATTTGGGTTGCTAGTTCTACGTTTTCTAGTGCTGTTAAATTCTGCACTAAGTTATAAAACTGAAAAACAAAGCCGATATCTTCCCTTCTATACTTTATCAAATTTTTATTATTTAATTTCGTAATATCTTTTCCATCTATATAAATGTGTCCGCTAGTTACGGTATCCATACCTCCAAGAAGGTTTAAAGCGGTGGTCTTTCCAGCACCAGAAGGGCCTACAATTACTACAAGTTCTCCTTTGCTAATAGAGAAATCTGTGCTATTTAAGGCTGTTATTACTACTTCACCCATTGTATATTCCTTGGTAACATCTTCAAATTTTATATATTCCATATTTCACCCTCTAGTAATATTATTATAAAAATCATATTGTATCTTTCATTGTCGATATAAGTATTATATCAAAGCAAAAAAAAAGATACAACGATTTATTGTATCTGTAAGAAACATACCTTATAACAACCAGGTTTATTTTATATTTCTTGTTATATCGAAAATACACAATATTTATAACATCGATTATTGAGCTGTTCCATCATAACCTTGATTCAACAATTCTTCTGCTTTTTGTTGAATTTGTTTATCTGCAGCTTCATATGATGTTGCTGTATTATCTAAGAACAATGCATATTTATTAATAGCATCATAGAAATCTGAAAATTTACCAGCCAAGCTAGTATATCTTCCTCTTAAGTTTTCAGCTGCTGCACTTTCCCAAGAAGATGCTGTACTATTGATTACTTGAGTACTATCATCGAGAATAGATTGCATATTATTTACATTTGTTCTCATAGAGTTTGCAGCATTACGCAATTCAGTTGAATTAACTTGCATATTCATAACTATATCCCTCCTTTATATCATAATATAAAAAATTATAATCTACCTGCTTGACTAGCAATGTCAGCATTTAATTTCTCTAAACTATTTCCAGTCTCTTGTAAGAAAACACCATAGTTCCCAATTACTTGTCCAAGTGCATCTATGTTTGACTTATAGCTATACACTTTAGAAACATAGCTTTGGTTATCACCACCTTGCCAATTTGCTCTTAAATTATCAACAGTGGTATATAAATTTTTCACCTCTTGCAAATATTGTTCTGCATTAGAAACTAATTTTCTTCCTTGGGTTCTAAGTTCTTCTGGGCTTGCTTTTATGATTGCCATCAATATTCACCTCCTCGAATGTATAAATAGTATGTTGCTAACTGCTCTACTATTTTATGTATTAATCGTAGTATATTTTTAATTTTTTGTCAATTTATTTATTAAAATATAACATTTTTTTACACTTCAGTTTGTTGATTTTGTAATTCGGCTATTTTTTTCTTTAACTCTTCTTTAAAGGTAAGTTCTTCATTGTCTACAAAGCCTTTGAAGAAAACTTTTTCAATTTGATTATGATCAAAGACACAAACTTGATTATAATCGAAAAATCCTTCTGGATAAGTACATCCACTATAATCAAAAATTCTTTTTCCGGTGTCCGGTGATATACTGGCAAATCCGGTAATCATTACTCTTTTAGTTGCACCTTTTAATAAAACAACTGTTCCTATCGGTAAATATTTTTCCATTGGTTCATTCATTTTCTTTTCCTCCTTTATATCCTTTACCTCATCCAATCATTTCTTTGGCATTATATAAAATATTTCCAAATTTATCTACTACATCCCCATTACTTAGTAATATATTTCCGTCTTTTAAAACCTTTACGGTTGTTTGTCCAGCTGCTGGTAATCCTAATGGAGTTTTTCCTGGTGGTAGGGCTTGTACCGTTTTACCTGATGGTAGAGGCTGTGTAGCATCACTAGTTATAGTCTTATTAGAACTTATTCTTCCTGTAAACAGAAAGTCTACTACTCCACCGACAAGGGCTCCACCAGTAGCTACTCCTAAACTTGCACCACTTGCTAAAGTAGATTCAGCAACTCTTCCTGCTGTACTTACTGCAAGAACCCATCTTACTACGGGAATTTGACCAAGAAGTTTTCGGAATACGAAATCTGAGACTGCACCCCCTGCTCCTCGGGCTGTGGAATAAGCATCACTTCCACTATATAATGTATCGTTTACAAAATTTCCAACATGATCTGTTGCAATCCAGTTTTTGATTCCAGAAGTATCTGCTCCCACTATTGCTAAAACATCGGCTGCAACAAGAGCTGCAGTATCTGCTAGTCCTTCCACGATATTTAATGGTGTTTCTACCAAACCTACTACAAATCCACCAACTTGTCCAAGTAAGGATTCTGTATAAACTGGGTTTTCTTTTTCTCATTCTTCTCTTGAGAAATTGTAATTTTCAGAAAAAGCCAAATAGCTCCCTAGAATTCCTCCGGATATCATATTTCCTTGAATACCCAAAGTAATTGCACCAGAGGCTCCTGCAATTGCATTCAATTGAGCCTCTCCTTGTCTATTGAGTCTATCTATTTCTTGATTTAGAGCATCAATTCTTCCTTGATCATTTTCTGCCCATTTATTTGTAACCATCTTTGTTATTTCATTAAATACTTTATCCCAAAATCCCGGTTCTAATGGTTCTCCTTCTTTTATTTTTGCCTCTATTTCTGCAATAATTTCTCCTACTTTAGTACATTCACTAAGGATATTTCCCATATCCGATTGCATACTATTTTTCAATACCTCTGTAGCATTCATAATCAATTTCAGAGAATTAGAAGCTGCTGTTCCCTGTTCATCTGTAATAGACTGAGTTATTCCACTATAAGCAGAGTCAAAACTGGTACTTGCTTCATTTAAAGATTGGGCAATCTCTTCCTTTGCAGACTGAAGAGAAGATATAGAACTTAAAACAGTATCTTTAAAGCTTTGAAGAGTCGGAGACAAAGGATTCATATTAGCCATATATTATCAACTCCTTTCATAGTTAATTACTACTACCATGCATTCCTAAACCACCGTTTGCAGCCTCATCTACCACATCGGAAATGGCTTGATCGGTAGTTGTGTATTTCGTTATTACTTCATTTAAAAATGCAACATATTTTTTATTTTGCTCATCAATATCTTCGAATACTTTCATGAAATTACTAATTGCCGTTGTTGCATTATCACTGGCAGTTCCAGTCCAATAACTTTTCACTGCACTTGTTTTTGTCGTTAATTCCTCGAAAAGATTATCCATTTTTGCCATTTCACTTTGAAAATTGCTCAATTGCTGTGAGACTTCTTCCGTGGTTATTTTCATATCACTATACATGAGTATTCCCCCTAACTATTTAAAATATCATAAAATTTACTGACAACATTATTATATTTTGCAGATTTATTTTTTATAAAATCACCATAAGTCAAAAGAGATTTTTCTACTGTTTTCAAATTTTTTAAGTAGGCTGTAGCATTTGCTCTGAAATTATGTGAATCATTACCAGTCCAGCCAGTCTCTAGTTTAGCAATAATCTCTTCCATCTTTTTTATTATAGTATTAAATTCAACCGATTTTTCATCTAAGAATTTCCCATATCCTGTTAAGTCATTACAACTAACTTGTGTATTTGCCATCTTATTCACCAACCATTTCTAATATTAAACAATACTTTCCGTATTGGTACTACTCTCGTATGTCGTGTTATATAGATTTTTTGCTACGTTTTGAGATACTGTAGTTTCTGAATTTGCAAAAATTGTTCCAATTTCACTTGCATTTTTGCTAGAGTTTAAAGTAGCGGTAACTGTATCAGCATAGCTAGAATCTGATAATAATCTACTAGATGTTATTCCGTTTTCTTTAGCTAATGCATCTATTTCTTTTTGAAATCCTATAACATCACTTTCACTCATTCCTAATGCTGCTGCATTTTTACCATTGAATAAATTTCCAACTACTTCCTGCATTCCTTCTGTACTATAATGAGAAGTTGCATCCATAAATACAGAAGTTTTGGCTAATTCTTGAGCTGCTTCTTTCATTACTTCTGCATATTGTGTCTGTGTTAATAGCTCTTCTGCTGCAATATCAGTTGCACCAGAGATATAATCAGCAAAAGTTCTCATGACATCTACGGCACTAGCTTCTATATTTCCGATACCGTCTCCATCGTAGAGTTTCAATAGATTTTCTTGATATTGTTCTGCTGGCAAGGTATCCCAAGTTCTCAATAAATCTGCTACGTCATAAAAACCACCTAATGTCACTTTTAAATCTTCTGCATACAAAGGATTAGATAATAGTTCCTCTACAGTTATTCCATACTGTTCTGCAATAGTTTTCAAATGCGTGTAGACAATTCCTAAATTCAAAGGATTTAAATCAAATACTTCTGGCATTTCTCCATTCATTAAAGATTTGATAGTCTGTCTTACTACCTGACTATCGGCATCCGCCAAAAGAGCTTTAAATTCATCTGGAATATATGGTGAATTTAAGAAAAGTTCTTTTAATTTATCAGCCATTTCCGGGTCTAATAGCATTTCGTCGATTCCTTGATTTGCTTTCTCGGATAAGTCTTTCAATTGTTCGACAATGCCGATTGTTTCATTTAGTTCTAAGTCTACTAAAGAAGTAGTATCTAATGGTTTTACCTGCGTTGTTCCATCAGATGGATCTGTCGGTGTGGTTACTGGTGCTTGAGAGGAAGATCCACCACTAGATCCTCCACCAGAGCCACCAGAACCTCCGGAACTGCCACCATTCGTCTGTGGAACATCTTGAGCATTTTCTTCGGTTTCTATTTCTTGTACATAGCTATTAATTGCACTATGTACCTTGTTAGAAAAAGAAATAACTTCATTTAGACTAGTTTGA
>CASFCU010000003.1 GCA_949293285.1 uncultured bacterium | reverse complement strand
AACATTTCTTCATCTCTAAATCTAGAAATAACTTTTGAATTAGAATTTTTCATAGAACATAAATCAGATAAATGTTCAATAATATAATTTTTAAATTCGATAATAGTTACTGGATCTAAATCCTTTATTAGTTCTTCTATTTTCATACTACATAAAAATATCCTTAATCAGCTAGTCTAAATCATATATCATTATCGCCAAACAAAGATAAAGATAGACTAGCTGATTAAGGATATCTCCTTTCTTTATCTTTTGCTTGGCTAATATTATTATACCTCATTTTTATTTATCAGTCATAAAGTTGAACATAACTTTTATGAAAATATTTCTATACTAGATACTAGGATTTGAAAAATACTATTAAATGTAAGCAGGTACAAATTTAGAATGCTTAACTGGACTTCCTAAAGACAATACCCATTCTTTACTACCCATGACATGTTCCTGTAATAATATTTTACCATTACAACGACAAGAAACTTGACTAGCTGGTAGCAGAATATACTTTTCTTGTAACAATTGAAGATGATTATTAGCTACCATAAATCTATATTTTGTGGTATGTTCTTCAGCGGAATACAAATCACCAAGAGTAATACAAGCATTGTAATCATTCAAACGTGAAACTAGTAATAACAACTCTCGAGTAGCCCTTAATTGCTTTTTATAAGCTCGTATTTTAGAAATATTTAAATTGTATTGACTATGATTATCCAAATTATTCAAAACAAACAACAAAGGAACAGAAAGCATATTATTACAAATAGTTTCAGTTAAATCAAGACCTGCCATAGTATTAACAGTCGTCAAAAAAGTACTCCAAAAGAAATAATACTTTGCTTGATCTTTAACTAGTTTTAATTCTGGTTTTTCTTTTGCTTCATTAATTTTTTTTATTAAATCATAATTAATAACGATATTCATCTTACCTCCAAATAAAGTAATCTATATTATAAAGAAAAAAAAAGAAAATGTAAAGAAGATACCTTCTTAATAAGAGAAATCTCAAGAAACATAAACCATAATGGTATAGCAATATCAAAACTCAAAACAATGTACACTGTAGAAATAAAAAACAGTATTAATTTTACAATATTACTTATCAGTGTTATAATTTTATTGTATAAAAAGGGTGTGATAATTTGGCATTTACAATTCTAATTGCAGTACTTCCTACTGTCATTTTGAGTTATTTTGTCTACAAGAAGGATATTATAGAAAAAGAACCAATTGATTTATTAGTAAAATTATTTGTAATTGGAGTTTTATCTACCATTCCAGCGGCCTTCTTAGAAGGATTACTTCTAAAAATACTCCCAACTTCATCAAATACCATGTTAAATGCATTTATTATTTCTGTCATTTGCATTTCTTTAGTAGAAGAAGGGTACAAAGGCTTATTTGCCTATGCGGTAGCATTCAAAAACAAAAACTTCAATCATATATATGACGGTATTGTCTATACTGTATTCATATCGTTAGGATTTGCAACTCTTGAAAACATTTTGTACGTGGTCGAATACGGAACGAGTACCGCAATACTAAGAGCACTAACATCCGTACCAGCTCACGCTTTTTTTGGAGTTTCAATGGGATATTACATGGGAATTGCCAAGTACAATGATAAAATAGGAAACAAGAAAAAATCCAAAAAAAATAAAGTGATTAGTATATTGTTACCCATCCTATTTCATGGATTATTTGACTTCTTATTGCTAACTGAAAATGAATTCATGCTTATAGTTTTCTTCTTATTTGTCATAATTTTATATGCCTTAGCATACATACAAATAAAAAAACACTCTCGAATAATGACTATGATGGAATAAAAAACTCAAACGAAATAAACTTATCATACCTTTACTTGATATTCTTGAAAAAATATTTTGTGGATACCTAGAAGAAATGTAGAGTTAAAAACAAAATGAAAAACTTAAATGAATAAAAATGAGATATATCAATTATCTTAGTAACGTCACTAGGACATTGGTTGTTTTATAATGGTAGCATAAATAAAAAATCAAATATGCAACAACCAAAGAACAAATAAAAGAAACCTGTTAAAAAATAATGAATACCAGAACCTTAAAATAAAAAAAATATCATTGCTATGAAAGTAAGAAAATAATATAATATATAGATAATAAGACAAATATCATTTTAAAAATAGTTGACACAAAATTTTCAATATCACAAAAAGAAGGAGTCATCATGATATTAGATAAAGTAAACAATCCAAAAGACTTAAACCATTTAACGATAAAAGAAAAAAAAATTTTAGCAACAGAAATAAGAGAATTTCTTGTCGAAAAAGTATCTGCAAATGGAGGCCATTTAGCTTCTAATTTAGGAGTTGTTGAACTGACAATTGCTCTTCTTTCGAGCTTTGATTTTGATGAAGATAAAGTGATATTTGATGTAGGACATCAAAGCTATGTATATAAAATATTAACAGGTAGAAAAAAGGAATTTGATAGATTAAGAAAATATAAAGGATTAAGAGGATTTCCCTATAGAAAAGAAAGCAAATATGATTTTTTTGAAACAGGACACAGCAGTACTTCAATATCAGCAGCATTAGGAATGGCAAGAGCTCGTGATATAAAAAAAGAAACATACAATGTAATATCAGTAATTGGTGATGGATCGATTAGCAATGGAATGAGTCTTGAAGCAATCAATGATTTAGGATATAACAAAACAAAAATGATTATCATTTTGAATGATAACGGAATGAGTATTTCCAACAACGTTGGAGGAATCTCGAGTTACTTAAGTAGAATAAGTATAAATGAAAAATATTTAAAAGTAAAAAATAAAGTGAAACACTGTCTAGACGACACAAAAGTAGGTAATGTCTCTTTCAAAATCTTATCAAGGATAAAGGATGGAATCAGAACTTTTTTAGTCCCTTCACAATATTTTGAAGCTATGGGATTAACCTATATAGGACCAATTGATGGCCATGACATCTCACTTATGACAAAAGTATTTAGAAGAGCAAAAAACATAAACAATCCCATTATCATTCATGTAGTAACCAAAAAAGGATATGGTTATCAGCCAGCAATTCTAAACCCTGATATATATCATGCAGTTCCACCATTTGATCCGAAAAAAGGAGTAGTAAAAGACAAAAAAGAAACGTATTCGAGTTTCTTTGGTAAAGCAATGGTAAAATTAGCCTCTCAAAATGAGAAGTTAGTAGCAATTACGGCTGCTATGAAAGATGGAGTAGGTCTACTAGAGTTTTTTCAAAAATATCCGAACAGAAGCTTTGACGTTGGAATAGCGGAAGAACATGCAGTAACTTTTGCCTCAGGCCTTGCATCTGGAGGATTAATTCCTGTTTTAGCCATATATTCAACGTTTTTACAAAGAGGATTTGACCAAATTATTCATGATGTATGTATGCAAAAACTGCATGTCATATTTGCCATAGATAGAGCAGGAATTGTTGGAAATGACGGAGAAACTCATCAGGGAATATTTGACTTATCTTACCTATCATTAATTCCTAATCTGGTTATAATATCACCAAAAACAATCAAAGAATTATACAAAATATTAAATTGGGCCATAAAGCAAGATTTCCCCATTGCAATACGCTATCCAAGAGGAACAGATGAACTTTCTTTAAAACCCATTCAAAAACTATCATTAGGCAAATGGGAAATAGTACAAAAAGGTGAAAAAATAGCTATTATTGCAACAGGGAAAATGGTCCAAAAAGCAATAATGGCCAAAGATAAATATAAATTAAATGTGATGATTATTAATGCCATTTTCATAAAACCATTGGATAAAAAATTGCTAAAATGGTTAGCAGATAATCATTATGATATAATAACTATAGAAGATAACCTAATTAATGGTGGCCTAGCTTCATTAATCGAGATAGAATTAAATAAAAATAACTATATGCAAACAATAAAAGCAATCGGTTTTGAAGACAAGTTTATAGAACAAGGAAGTCAAGAGGAATTATATTTACAGGAAAATATAACTATCCAAAGAATAAAAAAAGAAATTGACATACTAAATAAAAATAGGAGGACTTCATGATAAATGAAACTAAAATGACAGAATTAGAGAAATTAGACTACGCAATATTAAAGACAATGGAAGTTCACAAAAACGCAGATCCTGTGTATTTAATAGAAGCCATATTATTTCTTGATAATTTTTTAATGTACATCACTTCAAGCGGTAGAGCAAGGGATATAATGTCATCTTTAAGCAAGGAAACAGTGATAAAAGAAATAACAAAACAAGCCCTAAAAGTAAGCATGCTATCAAGTGATGAAAGACCAATTCCTGGTGCAAGAGAATGTATAAATTTTTTGAAGTGTTTAAAAGCCTGTCAAATAAAAGGAAAAGATATTCTTCCGTTTTTAAAAGAAAATCCTCCCATATTAGAATCTATTGCAAAATCTTTTGTAGAATTAAGATATAAAAATAGAAACTTTGTTGATTTAAAATATTTAGATAACTTTTCACATAGAGCTATAAGTGACTATTTATATCATTTAAAAGATAAAACAGATATCTTAAGTAGAGCAAAAATATTTAATATTAAAATGGCTAGTGGAATAAATGAATGCCGTGAAGACATAATAAAAGGCGTGCAACTACAAAAAGGAAATGTGAAATATTCTCTAGGAAACGCTATGTTTGCAAGTTCTTTAATAGGTAAAAGAAAAAAAACTCAAGAAGACTCTGTATTACTAATAGAACATCCTAACAATCGGGATTTTAAAATGTTGGTCATAGCAGATGGTGTGGGAGGCCACGGTAAAGGAGATGAAGCAAGTAGTTATACAGTAAGAAAAATACTTTCTTGGTTCGAAAGAATAAACCCTAAATATTTTGAAGAATCAGATAGAATATTATCAAAATTAGAGAAAGAATTAGTCAAAATCAATGATTCTTTAAATAGTAAAAAAGATAGGAGAGCTACAACCTTTTTATGTGGAATCGTAGGGAAAAAAGAAACAATTGTAGCATCAATTGGAGATTCCAGAGCATATATCACAAAAAATAATGAACTACAGCAAGTGTCAAGAGATGATTCTTTGGTTCAAGAATACTACGAAAATGGTTATATAAGGACAAAAGATGACATGAGATTCCACTATAAATCAAATCATATTACCAATTGTTTAGGAGCAAATGATGATTTTTCCTTAAATTATTATGTTCTTGATAACAGTCAATATGACACATTAATTTTAGTAAGTGATGGAGTTTCAGATTGCCTATCTGACAGCCAAATAATGGCCATCACAGCACAAACACCCAAAGAAGAAATAGCAAATGCTTTAGTAATGGCGGCTAATAGAACTAATTCACATAGACAGAAACAGTCATATGAGACATATTATTATGAAGACATATATGGTGGAAAGGATAATACAACTGCAGCCATTTATCACAATAGAAAATAATCATAGAACAATTTATTCCTCATTTATTATTAACTTATCCATTTTTCGCATACATTAGTACTTTCTTGTAATAATCCTTCTTTAGAAGTAGGAGAAATAGAAACCAGCTCATAATGATTAAAAATATCAATATTATCATGTATAACATAGTCATTAGGTAAATAATAAAGAAATTGAAATTCATAATAATATCCCTTTTGAATTTGCTCTAAAAATGTTTTTTCAATTTTTACATTAATTGGATTAGGATCTTGAAATTGATCAACAGTAATAAATACATAATGAATATCATCATTAACATAACTATCGAGAATATCTACTACCCTAAAAATATCGGTATAAAAACATTTTTCCTCCGTACTTTTATCCTTATTACATAAATTATTTTCGTATTCCATTGTTGAATTACCTATGATAATATCATTATCTCCCTCGATAGTATTGCAACTTAATATTTTATACTGATCAAAACGGTACATAGTACTACCACCATCATAAAATTTTCCTAAAACAGTCAACTGATTTAACCAATCTTCAAAATCAAAATTTTTTTGAGAAAGTTTAAGTCTTAATTCAATTTCATCAATATAAACCTCACTTAAACAATTATAATAAACATTTCTACCGTTATAATTAAATGCTAACTTAATTTCTTTTTCACAAAAATCATTATCCACTTCATTACTACTTCTATTTACTTTAAAAACAGTCAAAAAAACAACTATTAATACAATAATAAAAAGAAAGACCGGAAAGACCACACTCTTTCTTTTTTTATAATTAGAAGAATCTTTTTTTATTTCCAACAACTGATTCACATCAATTTCTAAAATTTCACTTATTCTTTTTAAAATAGAAATATCCGGAAAACTTTTTCCTCTTTCCTATTTAGATACAGCTCTATCCGTTATAAAAAGCATATCGGCCAATTCCTTTTGTGTAAGATTTTTCTGTAATCTTTTCTCACTTATTAAATTCCCCATTTTTTTATAATCCATAACAATCACCCAAACTAACTATAACTTACGAAATTACTTTTTTCAACAAACTATTAGTTGAGTTATTGCACATAAATCATTTTATGATATAATAACAATGATAAGATAAGGAGATTAATATGAATAAAAAGTTTATTGGAGCAGTATTCGTTGTAATTTCTTTAGTAATGATAGTAAGTGGTTCTTATATCTATATGAACGTAGATAATGTAGAAAACAAGATAGATAATAATCTCATCGACAAAAATAACAATACGATAGTATCTATCGATTTTGAAGAAGCAAATGGAAAAGTAATAAAAGAAGAGGAGGTTTACAGAACCGATATTGAAAAAAAATATGATTTTCCCTCTGATAATAACATGATAATTCCCGGAGTAACTTATGATGAAGAAAATAACAAATTAATTTTTGTGAATACCGAAACAGAAGAAAAAATAGGAGAGTATACTTGTCAGACTACCGAAAAAGGAAATAATTATTGCAATGTTGTATCAGTTATTCCAACAACAGAAAAATATAACTTAGAAGAGAGCATTTTAAAATCACAACAATACACTCCTATAATAGATAATAGGTATGTCCTATTGAAAGACAGTACAATTTTTGATGGAAATGGACTATCCCATTCAAAAGAAAACCCAATAATATTATATGATTTAGAACAATCCAAAGAATTAGCAAGATATACGGGAATTAAAGATAATAGTGATTATAATAATTCTATCTTAATAGTAAAAGATAATAACAATCATTGGGGATTAATATCTATAAAAGATGGAGTAGTAACTACTATCTTAAAATTTGAGTATGAATACATTGGAACTTTAAATGGTTTATATATGGCAGTAAAAGATAATTTATATTATATATATAACCCTAAAACAACAAAATTAATTGGCTCTTTTAGTAATGAAATAAGCAGCATGAATGATTATTTCATAGTAACAAATCAAGGTTCTTATAAAGACAACACAGAAACCAATTATCGCCTATATACTAGTGATGGAAAGAAATTAATAATCAATCAGGGAAACCGATACATTGAACTAATAGATAACATTGCACTAGTAGTGGATTCTACTAACATGATATCAATATATAAAAGTGATGGAAGTAAATTAACAGAAAATACAATACCATTATATAAAGATACCTATCACTCAAGAGAAAATACGCTATCACTAGCATATAATACCACTTTGGAAAATGATATCTTGACTATCGAAGTAAATGATAAGGATCAAGATATGGTAACAAAAACTTATCAATATAATATCTTAACCGGAGAAATAGTAAGTTAAAAATTCTTGGAAATCTTCCAAGAATTTTTTAAATATTATCATATTCATTAAAATTAGGAATAAAACTTTCTTTACTAGTATCTCCCTCTTGTATAAAAGCTTTAGTAATACCCAAATCACATGCATAATTAACTAAAAGATCATATTCATTATCACTAACTTTATCATTAAGTTCAAAGTAATCATAGAATCTTTTAATAGGAGTATATTGATTCATAATACTAATATAAATATTATCTTTATATTTTTTATATAAATAAGAAATAATCTTTTTTGAGTCATCACTATGAGTAGGAAGTAGTAAATGTCTCACTATCACACCTTTGACCATAATATCTCCATTAAATTTTGGCTTTCCAACTTGTCTTATCATTTCATCAATAGCGGCTTTAGCAACAGAAAAATAATTACTTGCAAAAGAGAACTTTTCTCCGAGAGAATAATCAAAATATTTTAAATCAGGTAAATAAATATCTATCAAACCATCCAAGAGTTTTAAACTTTCAACTTTCTCGTAGGAACTTGTGTTATAAATAACGGGAATGCTTAACCCTTTTTTCTTAGCCAGCAACAATCCATCTCTGATAAGTGGAATAAAATGTGTTGGTGTTACTAAATTAATATTAAGTGCTCCTTTTTCCTGTAAAGAAATGCAAATCTCCGCAAATCGTTCTATGGTAATATCTTTTCCATGATTTTTAGTGGAAATTTCATGATTTTGACAATATATACATCTCAAATTACAGTAAGAGAAAAATATAGTACCAGATCCCTTAGTACCGGATAAACAGGGTTCTTCCCAAAAATGAAGAGAATATCTAGCAATTCGTATACGATTAGAAGCCTGACAAAAACCAAGTTCTTTTTGATTTCTATTTACCCTACACTCTCTTGGGCACAAAGTACAACAATCAAATTCTTGCATATTATCACATCCAAATGTATTATAACATATACTTTAAATAATAAATTGAATATAGTATAATATAGATGGTGATAATATGAAGGATATAGAAATTTCTAACTTGTGCATAAAAAAAGATATTGTTGAAGTTGCAAAAAGTTTGGGATTAGATGAAGATTTGATTACTACCTATGGAAAATATAAAGCCAAAATAAAAGCAAATGATATAATGCAAGGCAAAAAAGGAAAACTAATATTAGTGACTGCAATCAATCCCACACCGTACGGAGAAGGAAAAACAACTGTTACAATTGGATTAGTCGATGCTTTAAGACATATAGAAGAAAACGCAGTAGGAGTTTTAAGAGAACCTTCTTTAGGGCCAGTATTTGGACTAAAAGGTGGTGCAACAGGTGGAGGTTATAGTCAAGTGATTCCAATGGAAGACATAAATCTTCATTTTAACGGAGATTTGCATGCAATTACAAGCTGTAACAATCTAATTGCAGCAGCAATAGATAATCATTTATACAATGGTAATTCTTTAAAAATAGATCCGGAAACAATCACATTTAGAAGATGTTTAGACATAAACGATCGATCATTAAGAGAAATACAGACATCGATTAATAGCAACTTATTATCCAAAACAGGATTTGATATTACTGCAGCAAGTGAAGTGATGAGTATATTTTGTCTATCAAAAGATTTAGCCGAATTAAAAAATAATTTAGGAAATATTATAATAGGAAATAATATGGAAGGAAAGCCGGTGTATGCAAAAGACTTAAAAATAGAAGGAGCTCTTGCTGTTTTATTAAAAGATGCATTCGATCCTAATTTAGTACAAACTCTAGAAAATAATCCCATTATCATTCATGGAGGTCCATTTGCAAATATAGCTCATGGTTGTAACTCACTAGTAGCCACGAATCTAGGATTAAAACTAGCCGATTATGTAGTAACAGAAGCAGGATTTGGTTCAGATCTAGGTGCAGAAAAATTCATGGATATAAAGTGTAGAAAAGGAAATTTAAAACCTGATTGTATCGTATTAACAGTAACCATAAGGGCACTAAAATATAATGGTGGATCTGTCGAAGAAGAAATTAATAATGTAAACATAGAGTATTTAAAAAAAGGTTTACCAAATTTAGAAGTACATATTAACAATATGAAAAAATTTACTTCCCACCTCATTGTCTGTTTAAATAAATTTTCTACTGATACCGATGAAGAAATAGACATTATAAGAACCTTTTGCAATAATAATCTAGTTCAATTTTCAATCAGTGAAACCTATATAAAAGGTGGAATTGGTGCATTAGCCTTAGCCGACAAAGTAAGGGACATGTGTGGAAGAGAAAATGATTTTAAATTACTATATGATAATAATAGTTCGATTACTAGCAAAATAGACAAAATTTGTAAAGAAATTTATCATGCAGGTACCATATCATACACAGATAAGGCACTAAAGAAAATAGAATATATCAATAAAATAGAAGCTAATGAACTTCCTATATGTATTGCAAAAACACAATATTCAATCAGTGATGACCCCAAAAAATTAGGTTATCCAAAAGATTTTGAAGTGATAGTAAAAGATATTCATTTAAATGCAGGAGCAGGATTTATCACAGTGTTTTTGGGAAAAATATTAACTATGCCAGGTCTTCCCAAAAAACCAAATTATGAAATGATAGATCTAGATGAATTTGGGAACATAGTCGGTTTATTTTAAAAAAATAAGTCCATAATATTATTGGTGATATTATGGACTTAATTAATTTAATCATAAAATCTGTAGGATCTATCGTGGCATTATTTTTTCTAACAAAACTACTAGGAAAAAAACAAATTGGACAGTTAAATTTATTCGATTATGTGATAGGAATTTCAATCGGTAATGTTGTAGCAGAAATGTCAGTGAACAAAGAAATAATCTTTTGGGATGGAGTAATCGTCATGATTGTATATACGTTAATTGCATTACTGATTAGCTACTCTACAACTAAAAGTATGAAATTAAGAAGATGGATTGGTGGTACTCCAGTTGTAATCATTGAAAATGGAAAAATAATAGAAGCAGGACTAAAAAAAGTAAAATTTGACATAAATGACTTACTAGAAGAGGCAAGGATAAACGGTTATTTTGAATTATCGGAAATAGAATATGGCATTATGGAAGCAAATGGAAGAGTCAGTTTTCTTCCAAAAAGTAAATATAAACCACTTACTCCAAATGACATGAAATTAAAACTATCATACAAAGGACTAACTGCAAATGTAGTACTAGATGGTGTAATAATGGAAAAAAATTTGAAATATATTGAAAAAGACAAAAAATGGTTAATTACCAGATTAAAAAAAATGGGGTATGAAGATATCGATAAACTGCTTCTTGTAACATGTAGTACAGATGAACAACTAACTATCTATGAAAAAGACTTAAAAGAACAAAAACCCGGTTGTTTAGAATAAAAAAAGTAGAAGAATCTACTTTATGTCAAATATGATATAATTTTCTTTTCTAGGCTTTGCTTCGGGTAGAGCACCATCTCTATATCCGAGAATACAATTAGCAATTCCTTCATACTGAGAATCTAATCCCCATTTTTTCATGTACTGACGCCCCACATCCGTTTCAAAAGTTTCTTTGGCACGATGAATCCAACAAGAATCAACACCAAGAGCAAAAGCCGCATTCATAAGATTTCCCATAACCAAACTACCATCATATAAATAGGTTGGTATTTTTTTATCTGCAAAAACAATCAATAAAGTTTTAGCATTATAAAAAGGTTTTAACTGCTCATTACCCATAATGTGGGCATTGATTTTTTCTAACTCTTTTATTACATCCGAATCCTCTACGACAACAATAACCGCAGATTGCTTTCCCATTCCATTAGCAGCATAGCTCCCGCATTTTAAAATTTCGTTTAACAAATGTTGTGGAACTTTGTTATCATTATATTTTTTACAGCTTCTTCTATTACACAAAACCTGAATAGTTTCATTCATTTCTTTATCTCCTAGATTATTTAATATTAATTACTTTTTACATATTCGTTTAATGGTTTCACTTTATATGTAGCTTCTCCCATTAAATCCGTAGTAATAAACCCACTTTCTGCATTAATAACATCCGGTATTCTATTTACAACTGTTGCACAAGTAAGCTCTACAGTAGAAGGTCTATTAACAACGATTGTAGTATCAGGTTCACCAAATACAGTCCATTCATTTTTATCGAAATCATCTTTCGAATAAACTTTACCAACACATTCGGATTCAATGACAATCCCTTCTTTTGTATTAGTAGTCACAACCGCACTCATACCAGTAGCATATCCTTTGGGAATTGTCATATTGAGAGTACTTGAATTTAAATCTTCACTATATGTTTGAGGAACACATTTTTGCGTTTGACTGACAACTGTAAGACCAAGTTTTTCTGCAAGCCATCCATTCACATTCCACATATAAGAAGGGGAATATTTACAATTATCAATAAGGTTCTTTCTTTCTTCATCACTCATTCTATCAACAGAAGCAATTTTCTGATCAAAATCCTCTAAAGAAAGTCCAGCACCATGTGCTTCAGCAAGCGCAATTCCGTACTCTTCTACATTATAACTTGAACTTCCTTTAATTTTTGTAATTCTTTGAGTAGAGGCAGCAATAGCACTAATCAGTTCTCCCCAATAGATATCTTGATATCCACTACCGGTAATTGTACATCCAGTTTCCTTTGCAATTGTATGAATAGCCTTTACAGAAACAGGATTAGAATTCATAGGGAAAAATGCTTCTTCACAAGTCGTAATTGCATTGATACCGAGTTTTGCACATAACTCCAAAGCACTATACACATCATTAAACAAACTCATTGTGGTAACAATACAAATATCGGGTTTAACCTCTTTAAGCATTTTTTCAGCTTCATTAACAGAAGTCACTATAATACCAGTAGGATTTCCCCCTAAAACAACAGAAATATCCTTACCAATAATCTCGGGATTGATATCGACTGCTCCTACAATTTCACATCCTTTTTCTAAAGCATATCTCATAGTATATAAAGCCATCTTACCAACACCATACTGAACTACTTTAATTTTTCTTTCCATATAATCCTCCTATTATTAACCATAATATATCGTATTTAAAAAAAATAAACAACAAAATAAACAACGAAATTTTAGACAGAATGTAAAAAAATGTGAATAATTATTTGGAAATCAACTCATAATATGAATACCATGCTGGATGCAGGTGAAGTAGAAAAAGCTATCTATGAAGTAATAGCTTTTTTTTATTTTAACGAAACTTGTATCCATAGATGAAAAGTAAAAAACGATTCAAATGTAATAATCTAAAAAAAATATATTCAAGCAAAAACAGCATAAGGATAAGCCAGTTATAAAAAATAAATATCGAATTATCATAATTTTCCAAAGGGAAAGTTTTATTTTTTTTTAATATGTGTTATATTATTTAAATGAAAGAAGAGGAGGACTTATGGATAAATTATCAAAAGAAGAGGTAGAACACGTAGCACATCTAGCAAGAATAAACTTAGAGGAAGAAGACATTGAAAGATATAGAATTCAATTAAAAAAATTAATAGATGATATCGATAAAATAAAAGATATAAAAAACTATGACGAAGAAATGCTAATAACTCCAGTTACCTTTCATAGTGATTTAAGAAAAGATGAAATAGGAAGCATGTTAGACTATAAAGAAGCAATGAAAAATGTTCCTGCTTCTAATGGAAATTTTGTGGAAGTACCGGTGATGATAAATGAGTAAATACTTAAATTTAGAATTAAAAGAAATAAATAAATTATTAAAAGAAAGAAAAATAAAACCATTAGATTTGGTAGAAGAAGCCTTTGATAATATTGAAAAAAATAAAGATTTAAATGCATTTATAACTCTAAATAAAGACCAAGCAATAAAAATGGCAAAAGACTTAGAAAACAAAGAAGTAGATAACTTGTTTTTTGCAATCCCAATTGCCATAAAAGATAATATATGTACAAAGGATTTAAGAACCACTTGTGCTTCTAAGATGTTAGAAAATTTTATTCCTGTTTATGATGCAACAGTAATAGAAAAAATAAAACAACATAATATGATTATCATCGGAAAGACAAATATGGATGAATTTGCTATGGGGTCTACTAGTAGAACGAGTTATTTTGGGCCACCTAAGAATCCATGGGATGAAAACAAAATAGCAGGAGGATCTAGTGGAGGATCAGCATCATGTATTTCGGCAAGATTAGTTCCACTTGCTCTAGGAACCGACACGGGAGGATCCATCAGACAACCTGCTAGTTATTGTGGTTTAGTTGGAATGAAACCAACCTACGGAAGAATATCAAGATATGGTTTAATTGCCTTTGGATCGAGCTTAGATCAAATTGGACCCATGACTAGAAATGTTTATGAAAATGCAGCACTTTTAAACATTCTATGTGGAAAAGATGAAAAAGACTTAACAAGTACCAGAAGAGAAAAAGAAGACTTTACTAGTTTAATTGGAGAAGATATTAAAGGAATGAACATAGCCATCCCCAAATACTTTGTAACAGATATTGTGGAAAAAGAAATATTAGAAAAATTTAATAACACAGTAAATCTTTTGAAAGAAAATGGTTGTAATGTCGAATATATAGATATTGATTACATTGAAAATGCTGTGACACTATATCAAATAATTGCCATGGGAGAAGCAAGTAGCAATTTAGCAAGATTTGATGGAATAAGATATGGTTATTCATATGAAAATCCTAAAAATTTAGAAGAATTATACTCCAAAACAAGACAAATTGGTTTTGGGGATGAAGTAAAAAGAAGAATTATGGTTGGATCATTGATACTAAGTGGTGAAAATGCAAAAACATATTATGACAAAGCACTGAGAATACGAGATGATATCAGAAAAAGTTTTCTAAAAGCTTTTGAAAAATACGATTTAATAATCGGACCCACTACTACAACCGTGGCTTACAATTTAACGGATAATCTAGATGACCCATCTAAAACATTTCTAGATGATATATTAGTAATACCAGTTAATATGGCAGGCCTTCCTGGACTAAATATTCCCATTGGATTTAATAAAGACAAACTACCTATAGGCCTTCATATCATTGGCAATGAATTCGATGAAAAAACAATATATAAATTGGCCTCTTATATCGAAAAGACTTTAAATTTAAATCTGAATCCAAAGGGAGGAGAATAAATGAATCAGTATAAAACTACGATAGGAATAGAAGTTCATGCAGAATTAAAAACAAAATCAAAGATGTTTTCCGATAGTGCAAATAATTATGGAAAGATGGCAAACACTTGCACAAATGTAATTGATTTAGGATATCCAGGGACATTGCCAACGATTAATGAAAAAGCAATTGAATTAGCTTTACGTGCAGCATTAGTACTTCATTGTAAGATAAATAAAGTCATGCACTTTGATAGAAAAAATTATTTTTATCCAGATAATCCTAAAAATTATCAAATAACTCAAAATAGAACACCGATAGGTATTGATGGATACGTAGAAATAACAATAAATAATGTACCTAAAAAAATAAGAATTCATGATATTCATATAGAAGAAGATACTTGTAAAAGCATTCACAGTAATAACAAGTCCTTATTGGATTTTAATAGAGCAGGAGTTCCATTAGTAGAAATAGTAACCGAAGCTGACATGAACAGTGCAGAAGAGGCAATGGCATATTTAGAAAAATTAAGAGAATTACTTCTTTATGCAGACGTTTCAGACTGTAAAATTGAAGAAGGTAGTATGAGATGTGACTGTAACGTTTCTGTTAGTAAAACAGAAACCTATGGAACAAAAATAGAAGTCAAAAATATTGGATCAATAAGTAATGTTGGTGTAGCAATTGATTATGAAAAAGCAAGACAAATCTCTCTTTTAGAAAAAGGACAAGTGTTAAAAGAAGAAACTAGAAGATTTGATGATAAAACCAATTCTACTATACTAATGAGAGTGAAAGAAACGGGAAATGATTATAGATATTTCCCGGAACCAGATATCCCTTTTATAGAATTAACGGATGAATATATAGAAGAAGTAGCTAAAAATATTCCGATGACCGCTGAAAAAAGAAGAGAAATTTATTTGAACAATGGGATTAGTGAAGTAAATGTAAAAAAAATTATTCAAAATAGAACAATTTCTGATTATCTAAATAAATTTATTAATCAAAATCTAAATTTAGTAATTGCCAGTAATTTACTACTGGGAGATATCACAGCATACATCAATAAATACGAAATACCACTAGAAAAAACAGCACTAACAGATGAAAAATTTATAGATATTGTAACCTGTTTAGATACTGGTAAAATAAATAGTAAAATATTCAAAGAAATACTAGAAGATGTTATGGAACAAGATTTACCTGTGGAAAAAATTCTTGAAAACCATGGTGTCAGAGAAATGTCTGAAGAAGAATTGTCAGAAATAATAAATAAGGTCCTTGAAAATAATGAACAAAGCGTAAGTGATTATAAGAAGGGAAACGAAAGAGCAATTAAATATTTGATGGGGCAAATCATGAAAGAAACTAAAGGAAATGCCAATCCAAATACCATAGTAGAAAAATTAGAATCAAAACTAAAAGAATAAGAAATCTTTTTACAGTACTAGCATTATTTATGCTAGTACTTTTTTTGAAGTAAACAGGAAACATTTTAAAAAAGAAGTAAGGCATATAGTCATTTTATATACCATTATTGAAACTAATAGCATAAATTAATATAGAAAGGAAGGATAGAATGTATAATAATTGCAATCAGAATCCGTGTAGGCCAGATAATGTACCAAATTGTCCTCAAAAAATTGTGTTTGCAGTTGGTGCAACCGGGCCAACAGGACCTACTGGGCCAGCAGGACCAACTACAGTTGCTGTAGGAACAACTACAACATCAGCAGCAGGAAGTCAAGCAACTGTGACAAATAGTGGAACAAATCAAAATGCAGTATTTAATTTTTCAATTCCTCAAGGACCAACAGGACCTACTGGAGCAACTGGAGCAACGGGAGCAACGGGAGCAGCTGGAGCAACTGGAGCAACTGGACCAACAGGACCAACCGGAGCAACTGGACCGCAAGGATTAGCAGGAACAGGATCGACCGGGCCAACAGGACCAACAGGGCCAACCGGAGCAACCGGACCACAAGGATTAGCAGGAACAGGATCGACCGGGCCAACAGGGCCAACGGGAGCAACCGGAGCAACGGGAGCAACACCAGCACTTACAATAGGAACAGTAACAACAGGAGCACCAGGATCTACGGCAGCAGCAACAATTACCGGAACATCACCAAACTTTATATTGAATTTGACGATTCCTCAAGGGCCAACGGGAGCAACGGGAGCAATGGGAGCAACAGGGGTAACAGGACCAACGGGAGCAGCAGGAGCAACGGGAGCAACGGGAGCAACAGGAGCAACCGGACCAACGGGAGCAGCAGGAGCAACGGGAGCAACCGGAGCAACAGGGCCAACGGGAGCAACGGGAGCAACAGGGCCAACGGGAGCAGCAGGAGCAACAGGAGCAACAGGAGCAACAGGAGCAACAGGGCCAACGGGAGCAACCGGACCAACAGGACCAACAGGGCCAACGGGAGCAACCGGACCAACAGGACCATAGTATAAATGAACAAATATAAAATATGCGTTTACGCAATTTGCAAAAATGAAGAAAAATTTGTTGCTAGATGGTATGACTCTGTAAAAGAAGCTGATAAAGTCATTGTATTAGATACTGGATCAACAGATAATACCGTAGAAACTCTAAATCGTTATGATATCGATGTCTACCAAGAGAAAATAGAACCTTGGAGATTCGATGTAGCAAGGAATAAAGCATTAAGTTTAGTACCAGAAGACTATGATATTTGTGTGTGTATAGATTTGGATGAAGTCTTTGAAAAAGGATGGAGAAGCACATTAGAACAATTATGGGATGAAGAAACCACTAGATTAAGATACAATTACAATTGGAGTCTTGATGAAAACAATGTACCAAAAGTAAATTTCTATATCGATAAAATTCACAACCGTCATGATTATATATGGACTCACCCCGTTCATGAAATCTTAACCTATATAGGCAAAAACGAAGAAAAATTCAAAACCACTGATCAAATTACGGTAAATCATTATCCGGATAGTACGAAATCAAGAGGTAGTTATTTACCATTACTAGAATTATCGGTAAAAGAAGATCCTGAGGATGATAGAAACACTCATTATTTGGGTAGAGAATACATGTATTATGGGAAATGGAATGAATCAATCGACATGCTCATAAAACACTTATCATTAAAAAGAGCAACCTGGAAAGATGAACGATGTGCTTCGATGAGATTTATTGCACGCTGCTACAAGAATTTGAAACGCTATGAAGAATCAAAAATGTGGTTAGAAAAGGCAATAGAAGAAGCCCCATACCTAAGAGACCCATATGTAGAAATGGCCCTATTGTACTATGAATTACAAAATTGGAATAAAGTAGTAGATTATTGCAATATGGCACTAACAATCAATTATCATCAAAAAAGTTACATAAATGAAGTCTTCAGTTGGGATGAAACTGTGTACGATTTGCTATCAGTAGCATACTACAACTTGAAAAACAAAAGCCTTGCTCTAGAAAATGTTAAAAAAGCATTAGAGATAAATCCTAGTGATTCAAGAATTGAAAATAATAAGAAAATAATTGAAAATATGAATGACTAATTTCTAGCTCCTGTTAATTTAGATATTAAAAGTAAAATGAATACAAATTTCAAAAGACTGCTCATATATTGTGAACAGTCTTTTGATTCATATAAAAAACAAAGATTTAAAAAATGATTTATGATTCATATTGTCAGTAACAAATATTACAAAAGTTTACAAATATTCTAGAATTAGCAAATTGAAACTATAAAGGAACCTTAATTCTAGAAAACATGGTTATTTTGTTAAAAAGTTGAATATTATGGTAATTGAGAAGAATCGATTATAATAAACTTTATAAAAAAATATCTACTAGAGGTACAAAACATGAAAGAGTAGAAAAATGGAATGATGAACATTTCAAGAAAGGTGGGAAACTTTTCAAGAAACTCTAATTCTAAAATGGAAAAAGTGAAAAAAAGTCAAAAAAAATGCTCTATATAATTTGCAAAAGATAACATATGAAAAAACAAATTGGAAGCAAATTTTCAATAAGCCTTGACTCATTAGCAAAATAAATCCGTCAAATAAATTTGATTATTGTAGTAAGCTGTTGTATAATTAATGTACTGGAGTGTGTTGAAATGGATTTTATAAGAAAACATAAATTAACTACCTTTATAATATTAGTATACACAATAATTATAATATTTCTCTTCTTCATATATAACATGTTTATTGGAAGTAGTGGAATGCCTGTTTATGGAGATAGATTAGATGGAATTGAAGAAGTTCCCATCACAGAAGAACAATATACAAAAATAATGACAGATTTGAATAGTGAGTCTTCAGTAGTAGCAGTGGAAGAACCTAGTTTAAATGGTAAGATTTTGCAAGTTGTAATCACCGTAGGTGATACGACCCAAACAAATACAGCAAAAAGCTTAGCAGAAAAAGTAACGGCTACTCTTACAGAAGAACAAAAAAATTTCTACGATGTCCAAGTGTTTATCACAAAAGATTATCATTGCACATTAGAAGCAACAGGACAAATGGATGAAGAAGGAAACTTCATAGAAAATGTAACGGTAAAATTTGAAAATGATCCATCTAAAAACGATCATGTTAGTAATTATGGAATCTCAAATAAAGAAACAGTAGATTATAATAACAATCAGGAGTATGAAATTACAGAAGATGGAACTTATGTAATATACGGTTACACAAAAGATAAAGTTGGAGAATCAAAATGTAGCATTAAAATAGTAAAAAAAGAAGGTGCAACAAGTGCAACGGAACAAACAATTAAAAGCTCATTAAACGAAAGTTTCCCAATAATAGGCTATAGAAGAAAAGCTACTGACAGTTTTGTTTGGACAAAAGATAGATAAAGTAGGTGAAACTAACAATGAAAATAAAGAAAATATGGCTGATTACGATACCCGTAGCAATAGCAATTCTTGTTTTTGCAGGGCTTTACTATTATTTCAATAAAGAAGATAAAAATTCTTTCACAATATCGGAAAATAGATGGATAAAAGATAATTTAACAACGATAATTGATTTCGATATCCTAAATGATTATCCGGTATTTGGAGAAGGTGGTGTATTTAGAAGTTTTATTAATCAATTTAGTGATGATACTGGCTTTGAATTTAATATAGTACCTTATCTAAAAGAAAGTCAGATAACCTCTACAGGTTACAGATTTAGAGTACTAAATAATCAGGATACTCTTACAGAAAATGACTTGCTACTACAAGAAGATGTTTATGTACTAATGGGAAAAGACAAAGTAAGAATTGACAATATTGATGAATTAGCAACACAAACAATAGGAATTTTAACTTCTGATTCTGATGAAATCATATATTACCTTAAAAGTGCCAGCGGTCTAAAATATAAAACATATGACACATCAGAGGCATTATTTGAAGATTATGAAAACCAAACCGTAGACTTAATCATCATACCGAACACTATGTATTTAAATAAAACTTTGTTAAATGAGAATTATAATATAAAGTATGTCTTCACAGAACTAAGTAAAAAAATAGTACTCACATTGGCAGATAATGAAAATAACGAAAAAATGAATACCATTGTAAGGAAATATTTTAACAACTGGAAAGAAAAATATTTTATAGAAACATATAACACAAAATTATTAGAATACTATATAATAGCTGCCAAAATAAACGATAAAGAAAAAACAGAATTTTTAACTAAAAACTATATATATGGATATGTAGAAAACTATCCATACGAAGTAAAAGATAAAAAAAGTCTATCAGGAATAGCAGCGGAATATATAAAAAGAGTAGAACGTCTTGCTAACACTTCTTTTATAACATTTAAAAAGTATAATTCACTTGAAGAGTTAAAACAAGCAATAGACAATAAAGAAGTGGATATTTATTTTAACTATTATGACTACGAAAACTCAAACTACAATTCCACTATCTCACCTTTTGTAGAAAAATATGTTGTAATATCGGATCCAAGTAATAAATACGTAGTAAATACCTTTGAATCCATGAAATCCCAAAAGGTTTCATTAGTAGAAAATAATTCTATATACAACTATTTTAAAGATAATAGTAAATCTTCACTAGTACCTTTTGAAAATTTGGATAAACTATTAAAAGAAAGTAATGAAAACCTAATTGTAGTAGATAAAGAAATCTATAATTACTACAAAAATAGCAAATTCAAAAAATATGAAGTCTTATACGAATCAGCTATAACGAATGATTATAACTTTATGGTAAAAAATGATTCGACTAATGGTATATTATATGAACTATTTAATTATATAATAGGGACAAATTCTTATTACAATTACAGAAACACTGGAATGAATAGTTTAAATCTTTCTTTACTAGAAAAAACTACATTCGAAGAATTATATATTGTCATATTGAGTATTATATTAACACCATTAGTTATTCTTTTATTACTATACGTATTGCTGAAGAAAAGAAAAAAGGTAAAAAAGGTTAAAAAAGAAGAAAGAAGAAAATATACCGATATGCTTACATCCTTAAAAAATAGAAATTATTTAAACTATAATATGAAACTATGGGATGAGAGCAAAAAATATCCACAAGCTATCATCATAATAGATTTAAACAATGTAAAATATGTAAATGATAATTATGGACATGAACAAGGAGATAAATTAATCATTGGAGCAGCAAGCATTCTAATAAATACACAACTAGAAAATAGTGAAATCATAAGAAGTGATGGTAATGAATTCTTAATTTATTTAGTTGGTTACAGTGAACAACAAATATCAACCTATACGAAAAAACTGACAAAAGAATTCAAAAACTTACCTTATAGTTTCGGAGCTGCCATTGGTTATAGTATGATAATGGACGAGATAAAAACAATAGATGATGCTATAAATGAAGCAACATTAGAAATGAGAAAAGATAAAGAAGAGTATAAGTAAGTGAGTCATATGAAAGAAAGAATAAAAAAAATATTCCAATACATATACAAAAACATTAATAGGCCAGAAATGGGAGTATTACCTGGGCACCTGGCCTTTTATTTTTTGATGATGTTAATCCCACTTATAACGTTAATCGGTGCACTTTTAACAACCATAGATATCGTATCCGCATCAATAACAGATATTATTTATAGTAACTTACCAAAAAATATAGCAGACTTAGTAATCTTTATATCAGAACAAGAACCATCTAATGTAAGTTTATGGATGTTATTTATCCCAACTCTAATATTAGCTTCTAACGGAACATATTCGATGATTATAACATCTAACTCTGTATACAAAGTAAAAAACGCCAATTACTTCTTTAACAGAGTAAAAGCTTTTTTGATGTTAATTGTATTGATACTAATATTCCTTTTTCTACTGTTAGTACCAACTTTTGGTAACATTTTATTTAAAATAATTGGTTCTATAATAACAAATACCAATATAGTAGAAAACATATCTTATCTAATATTCAATATTTTGAAATATCCAATAACATTCTTATTTGTATATATAGCAGTAAAGGCCTTATACGTCATGGCTCCAAATATAAAAGTTCAAAGAAAGCAAGTTACCTTTGGAGCTTTATTTACTTCGATTATGTGGGTTGTAAGTACATTAGCATATTCTTATTATATTGAATACTTTTCATCCTATGAAACATTTTATGGAGGAATTTCTAGCCTGTTATTTTTAATGTTATGGATATATGTAATATCATATATATTCGTGCTGGGAATGGCTATGAATGCTTCTAGATATGCAGTTGAAAAAGAAGAAATCACAAAAGAAAATAAAAATACAGAGTAAAATTCTATTAGTGATGCCAATAATAGAATTTTTTTATGCAAAAACTTAAATAACAGCCCATGTTAATAGACCAGATATACATATTAGAAATAAAAGAAGAATAATGAAAACATATATCAAAAAAAGTCTCAAAATGACGAATGATAAAATTTATTTTGTCGTTTTTCTTATTGAAACGGGAACAAAATTATAGTAGAATGATAATATAAAATAGGAGTGGGGAAGTATATGAAGTTAAAGGAAAACGCAAACAAATATTCGAGTTGGGAGGGGGCACTTATTAAAAAAAATGGTTTTACTTTAATAGAAGTAATATCAGTAATTATCATCATAGGAATATTAGCAATCATAACAGTACCTGCAGTATCAGATTATATTTTAGGAGCAAGACAGACAACTTATACATCACATGAAAAAAGTATGGAGGAAGCAGCCAATTCGATGTTAATTGATTGCATAGATAAAAATAGCAATGAATGTAATATCCCTGAGAAAGGAGAAAAAAGTTTAATCTATTTAAGAGAACTAATAGATAATGGT
>CASFCU010000002.1 GCA_949293285.1 uncultured bacterium | reverse complement strand
AAAATTCCAGTCTTGATATTTGTTCTTATATAATAGTATAATATCTTCGGAGATTGACGGATCTAATGCTTTTGAAGGGGCATGTCCACGGTTACCGTGAACAAAACCAGATTTGCCTTTCTCCTTATATTTGATAATAAGACGATTAATTTGTCTTCTAGATATACCGAGTTTCTTACTAGCTCGATTTTTGTTACCGTTATGATCTACTAATTCTTTGATAACATCGTATTTTTCTTTTTCGTTCATTCTTAATTCTACCTTTCTCATTTATGTCACCCCAGTGACATATTATATATTAACTTGAGACATTTTCAAAAGTTAACACTTAAGACATTATCATAAATTAATCATAATTTTCACTGAAAAATTTTATTATTCATTGACTTTATGTATATATTTTAGTATAATTCTAATCGGTACATTCAAATCCCCACATAAGTTTAACTGTGGGAAGGTTAAGCTTAAGTAAAAGGAGAAAATTATGACAAGTTATATGCAAAAAAAAGAAACAGTAGAACGTAAATGGTATGTTATTGATGCACAAGATGCAACTCTTGGACGTGTTGCTGCTAAAGCTGCACATATGCTTCGTGGAAAGCATAAAGCTACTTATACTCCACATATTGATTGTGGTGATAATATTATTATTATTAATGCTGAAAAGGTAGTTTTAACTGGTAATAAGCTAGAAGATAAGAAATATTATAATCATTCAATGTATCCAGGTGGATTAAGAGTAAGAACTGCTAAAGTTATGAAAGAACAGTATCCAGTAGAAATGGTTGAAAGAGCTGTTAGAGGTATGCTTCCTCATACAAGGCTTGGAAGACAGATGTACAAAAAGTTGTTTGTTTATGCAGGTAATGAACATCCACATATGGCTCAAAAACCAGAAAAGTTGGAAATTAAATAGGGAGGTATAGGTAATGGCAAAAGCAAAGCAAAGCATTTATTATGGAACTGGTAGAAGAAAATCAAGTATTGCAAAAGTAAGATTAACTTCAGGAAGTGGAAAAATTACAGTAAATGGAAAAGATGTACATGAATATCTACCTTATGAAACTTTAATTATGAATTTATCACAACCACTAGAGATTACTAATACAAAAGACATTTTTGATGTTGATGTAGAAGTTAGTGGTGGAGGTTTTTCTGGTCAAACTGGAGCAATTCGTTTAGGTATTACTAAAGCTTTATTGGAATATGATTCTACAACTCCTGCTGATAGTGAAAATAGTTTTAGAAAGCTATTGAAGGCTAGTGGTTTTATTACTAGGGATTCTAGAATAAAAGAACGTAAAAAACCAGGATTGAAAAAAGCAAGACGTGCACCACAATTTTCAAAACGTTAATATTGTATCTTTCTGGAACCTATCATATTTGATGGTTCTTTTTTTTATTCTTTTTTCATAGATTTAAATGATTATTATGTGGAAATTTAAATGTATGATTATTGTAATATTGATTTTGATTATTTTGATTGTTGGAGATTTTTCCAATGATACTTTAGCAAGTGAGTTCCCTCTTTTAGGAAAGGTAATTTTTATTGATCCTGGTCATGGAGGAAGAGATCCTGGTGTTGTGTATGGCAGTATCTATGAAAAAGATATTAACTTAGAGATATCTAAAAAACTAGAAGAAGAATTATCTTTAATGGGAGCAACAGTTTTTTTAACCAGAGAGGTAGATATTGATCATTCCAGTATATATGATGCTAGAAAAAAAAGAGGAGATTTATATCGAAGAATAAAAATGATAGATGAAAATGATCTCAAAACCGATATTTATTTGTCTATTCATATCAATTGGTATAATGATGGATATTGGAAAGGTGCTGAGGTTTTGTATTATGATAGCAATTCTAATAATAAAAGATTAGCTGAAAAAATTCAAGAAAGTCTAAAAAAAGATACTGATACTACTAGAGATATTAGGACCACTAGTTTATATATGTATAAATATATTAACACACCGGGAGTTTTAATTGAGTGCGGCTTTTTGTCCAATTATCAAGAAAGAAAAGCTTTACAGACGGAAGAATATCAACGCATTCTTGCAAAATCTATATCTTTTGGTGTGTTAGATTTTTTTCAAAGTTCTTAGGAAAATTCTATTATAAGTATAACAATATTATTAGTGATGGTAGAAGGAGATTATATGAAAAAATATACGTTAATAATATTTATACTTATTTTATTTTTATTTGGTGTGAAAGAAGTTTGTGCAACGGAGGCTATTTTTTCTGGTGCTGAGAGTCTAACTGGGGTTTCCTATGTTAAGTATGATGGTTATTATTATCATTTTAGAAATGCAAAAGCTATTAGAAATGTTAATACAGGCAATATTGCTTATTGTATAGAGCCTTTTGCTACACTGGTAGATGGAAGTAGTTATACTGGTTATATAGAGTATAATAACATTTTTAAGTTATCAAAAGAACAGTGGGAGAGATTAAAGTTATTAGCTTATTACGGATACGGTTATAGGGGGCATACAGATAAGAAGTGGATTACTATTACTCAAATACTTATTTGGAGAACAGTCGATCCTAAACATTCTTTTAACTGGATAGATAATGTTAATGATAGAAATGTTATATATCCTTACGAGAATGAAATACAAGAGTTAGAATCTTTGATTGCAAATCATAAGGTTCTTCCTAATATTTCTAGTAAAATAACAATGAGTATTAACAGTACTCTGGAACTTGTCGATGAAAATCATGTCATTAATAATTTTCGTATTAAGTATTCTGAGATAGATGCTGAAATAATAGATAATAAATTGGTGATAAATTCTTCTGATGTCGGGAGTAAGAAAATAGTCTTAGTTAAAGAGTTTGGAGGTGCTGATTCTAGTGTAGAGTTCTTTTATAGAAATGATTCTCAAAGTGTTATTGAAAGAGGAAATGTCGATTCTGTAGAAATAGAATTTGAGGTTAATGTTGAGTCGGGAAGTATCAAGATAATTAAAGTAGATAGTTCTACTAAAGATGTATATCCAAGTGGTGAAGCTAGTTTAGTAGGGGCTAAATATTCGGTTTGTGATTTAGATGATCATGTTGTAGGGGCTATTACTATAGCAAGTAATAGTGAAGGAGTCTTGGAAAATATTCCTTATGGTTTTTATAAGATTAAAGAGATTACTCCAGGAGTGGGTTACTACTTAGATTCTAAAGAATATTTAGTTGAGATAAATCATTCTAATTTAAATATAGTAAAAATTTTAGAAAATAAAGTTATTGATTCAAAGATTAAGATTGTTAAGTATTATGGTAGTAAAGAGGATTATGATAATTCTACTATGAGATTGGAAAGTGGTATAAAGTTTGAGTTTTATAATCGATTTGGTGATCTTGTTCATACAGCAATTACAGATGAATTAGGAGAGATAGAAGTGGTTTTGCCTTATGGGCAGTATACACTTAAACAAGTGAATAGTACTGAAAATTATAATAAAGTTCATGATATAGATTTTGTTGTTGATGAAACTTCTAATGTTAGTATTTATCTTCCTTTGTATGATTTAGAAATAGATGTTCCGGATGCCTATATTGAAGAAGGAAATTCATTATATGATGTTATTTTATTATTGATATTAACTTTATTACTAGGAGTTGTTTATATTGTTTAAGTTTATTAAAATGATTTTCTTTCTTTTTACTGTATTATTTTCTTCTTATTTGATTTATGAATTTTCTAATATGGATGGTGATTTTAGTTATATGATTAGTGATATTAATTATATAAATAACGGTAATAGAAAGAAGTTAAAGGAAGAAGAGATGGAATTGCCTATTATGTATTTATCTATTTCAAAGATAGGTGTTTATAATGCTGTTTATTCCAAGGATAGCAATAATAATGACATTGATAAAAACGTTGAAATTATGTTGGAGTCTGATATGCCGGATATTATTAATGGAAATGTTATTTTGGGGGGACATTCCGGAAGTGGAAAATTAGCATATTTTAAAGATTTTGATTTGTTAGAGATAGGTGATGAAATAGTTTTAGAATATGATAAGAATAAATATTCTTATTATATAAAAAGTATTTATTCTGATAGAAAAGATGGTAGTATTGTTATACATCGTGATGTCAATAAGAATACTTTAACTTTATTTACTTGCAATCCTGGTGACAAAGGGAGTTATTTAGTTGTCGTATCAGAATTAGTTTCTTTTAATGAAGATGTAATCTAATATTATTAGATAATAATTAAAAATCCTGATTATGAAAATAGTCAGGATTTTAATTTTTTGAAATTGCTTTTTTTTCTATTAAATGTATTATATAGTACATTATGTAAGAAATAATTCCTAATATAAAAACAGATGTAATTACAAGATTTATATTGAATACTTGTGAACCATACATTATTAGGTACCCAAGTCCTTCTTTTGATACAAGTAATTCTCCCATTATTACTCCGATTAAAGACATACTAATGTTAATTTTAAAGGCATTTATGATATTTATTTTATTACTTGGTAATATTACTTTAGAAAAAATTTGCCATTTATTAGCATTAAAACTTTTTAGAAGTGTAATATAATTTTTTTCAGTGGAAACAAATGCATTGTATATATTTATGATACTTATTATTAAGGATATCATTAATGCCATAAATATGATAGAATTCGTACTTGTTCCTACCCAGATAATTATTAATGGGCCTAGTGCAACTTTTGGTAATGAATTTATTATTGTTAGATATGGATCTAATATTTTGGCAATTATTTTGTTCCACCAAAGTATAGTGGCTATAACTAAACCTAATATTGAAGCAATTAAGAAACTTATTAGTGTTTCATATGTTGTTACTCCAATGTGCACTATGAGTTTATCATTAAAAAGTCTTATTATAGTATTGATAATATCTTTTGGAGAAGAAAATAGAAATGTGTTTATTATTTTAAAGTCTGCTAGTAATTGCCATATTACTATAAATGATATGATAATTAATAATTGAAAAAATATGATAATATATTTTTCTTTTTTTTTCTTCTTTAGAAAGGTTTTATGTTCATTACTATATGTGTACATCCAAATCCCTCCATATTTTATTGTAGTATATATTGAATTCTTTTTGTGTTCGATTTTCCAATGGAGTTTTTCTCACACTGTATTCTATATTGTATATATTTTTTATTTCGGCTGGTCTTTTTGTTAGTACGATAATTCTGTCTGATATACTAATAGCTTCACTTGAGTTCTTTTTGGAAAAAAAATAAATATAATTTTAATGGTGATAGTTTATTAATACTGGTATTTATATTAGAGTTTCAACGGAAGAGCAAGCAAATAATGGATATTCAATAAGAGCACAAGAAGAAAAACTTTTAAGTTATGCTAATATAAAGGATTGGACGGTAATTGATGTTTATGTAGATGATGGAATTAGCGGAAAAAATGTTTCTGATAGAGATCAATTAATGCGATTAATTGGAGATATTAAATTAGGGAAAATTAATAATGTTTTAGTTTATAAGATAGATAGATTAACGAGGTCTACTAAAGATTTGATAGATTTAGTTGAACTGTTTAACCAATATGATTGCAGCTTTAATTCTTTAAATGAATCTATAGATACTAAAACTTCTACTGGCAGAATGTTCCTTAAGATTATAGGGATATTTGCAGAGTTTGAAAGAGAGAATATTGTAGAAAGAGTAAAACTAGGATTAGAGCGTAAGGTTAAAGAAGGATATACTATTGCATCAAAAAACATAAGTTTTGGTTACAAAAGGCAAAAAGGAAATAAGATACAGGAAATTGATAGTAGGGAAGCTTTGATTGTAGATAAAATTTATAATTTATTTTTATCTGGGTATCGTTATACGGAAATAGCTTGTTATTTAAATGGCCAAAGCATTAAAACTAAAAACGGGAAAAATTGGAGTTATAAAACTGTGAAGTTGATTTTGACTAATCCTAATTATATAGGAAATGTTAGGTATGGTCTTAATACAGATAAATATTTTGAAGCTGAAGGCAAACATTTATCTATTATAGATTCTAATAGATATTATTTAGTTCAAAATATTATAACTAATCGTAAAAATCATTCAGGAATTCTCTTCTCTAAAAAAATTCGATGTTCTTGTGGATTTTTTATGAAGGTTAAGAAGAATTATTATTTTTCGAAAAATGGAAATAGGATTATTTATGTGAGATATCTTTGTGATAATATCCATTGTTCTTTTGGTGGAATTAGTGAAAGAAAGGTAGAAAAGGAGTTTATTGGTAGAGCTAATATTGGTAGATGGAAGGATTTTTCTTTAGAGGAAAAATGTAATTATGTAAATAAGCATATTAAGGAAATTATTATTTTTAACAAAAGGATTAAAGAAATTTTATATTATTCATAAAATGACAAATTTATACATCTCTTTAGAATAAACTTAAAATAGAGGTGGTGATATGGAACTAGGTAGAAGATTTTTATTGATAGTTTTTGGTTTATTGTTTGCATTAGGAGTTTATCCTGAGTATGAATTTTGGAATTTTGAAACTATTCATTTTGAAGATATTTTTCGTGTTCTTGAGACTACTAGGAGTATTTCTAGTTATGTTGATGATGCAAGAGAAAAATATCATAATAATGACATTGTAGGAAGGCTTTATATTGAATCCATCGATATTGATGTTCCTGTGGTTCAATCTAGTGATAATGAGTTTTATTTAAGTCGTGATGAATATAAAAATAAAAATAATGTTGGCTCTATTTTCTTAGATTATAGAAATAATGTAGATCTCGATAGAAAACTTTTAATATTTGGTCATAATTCAAGAGATTTGCAAACTGAATTTAAGAAAATGGAAAATTTTCTTTCTTCTTCTTTTTTTAATAATTCAAATAATAGAAATTTAATTTTAGAGACTAAAAATAAAATATCAGAATACTATATTGATTCTATTATCATTGTGTCTGATGATTTTCAACATATGAATTTATCTTTTACACAAGAAGAATGGAAAAAACATATTGAATGGATTAATAATAATTCTCTTTATGATGGTGCTAATTTTTCTTTGGATGACGATATTCTAATAATGCAAACATGTTATTATGAACCTGATGATTCGTATTTGCTTGTAGTTGCAAAAAAAATAAGGGAGGAATTTTATTGAAAATAAAAAAGATTTTGTTATGTTTTTTGTTAGTTATTTTTGTTTGTCCTTCTTTTGTTTCGGCTGTTGACTATCAAAGTGGAGATATAAAAGATCCAATAGTTACAGAAACAAAGAACGGGATTACCATTACAAAAAAAGTTAGTAAAACGGAAGAAGATTTTGTTTATAATGTAGAGTTTGCTATCGAAGGGGAAAATATCACTCAGACTTTAGTTAAAGATGTTTATATTTCCGTGGTATTTGATAGGTCTGGAAGTATGTTATGTGATTCTGGAACAACAACAGATAAAGGTATATTTTATACTAAAAAGACTACTATAAATAATCAAGATTTATATTGTAAGTTTACTGATGAAGTGAAACTAGATAAATGGAATAATGCCGTGGCTGGAGCTATTAGTTTTTCTAAAGATATTGTTTCTAATATTGATTCTGCAAAATTGAATTTAATTACTTTTGCCAGTGATATAAATCAGAAATTAGATTGGTCAAATAGTATTTTTAAGCAGGAAGACTTTGGATATCCTAATGGGTCTACTAATTTACATTTAGCAGTAGATAAAGCAAAATCAGAATTTGATAAGATCTCAGGTGAATCCTTGAAGTATATTGTAATCATCAGTGATGGGGATCCAGACAACGTAGAAAAATTGAAAGCGTCTATTAAAAATGTTAAAGACGCAGGTATAAAAGTTTATACGATCGGTTATGATACTACTGATTTTGCCAAAGAAATTTTGAAAGAAATTTCTAGTGGTGATGGTTATTATTTTGAAGCAAATTTGGATGGTATTGGTGAGGTTTTAAAGAAATTAGCAGTAGAACTAGATGAAGTTGCTTCCGGTACAGATGCTGTGATGTTAGATACAATTGGAAAAGACTTCTCTTATGTTAATGGAGAAAATGTCGATGTGTTGGATAGGCAAGTTACTTATCATTTTAGTGAAATAAGTGCTGAGAAAATTGTTTTTGATTTTAATATTATGCTAGATAGTAATTTAGATACTGGATGGTACCCTACTAATGACGTAACTAATGATGGTGTAGTATTAAAGTATAAAGATGTTAATAATCAAGAGCAAAAAATAGTTATGTCATCTTCCTCTTTGGTTTATTATGAAAAAGAAAAATATCCTTATGTTGTAAATTATTATAAGGATTTCATTTCTTCGGAAAACTTTTTAGGAAAAGTAGATGGTAGTCAAGAACTAGGAAGTATTTTATTATCTAGTAATATAGATAAAGATAAGTATTTACCGGTCGGTTATCATAGTGATGATGTGATAATTACTGATTTCACTATAAAAGAGAAAGATAATGTTATTAACATTATTTATTCTAAGCGTAGTTATCCTTATCATATTGAATATTATAAAAATGATACTTCTCGTGTTAATTTAGTAGCAAAATCTAAGGATATATACAAAGATTATGGTGAGATTATTACTAATGATATTATAGCAATTGATTTTGGTAGTGAATGGTTAAATCAGTATAAACCAGTTGGTTATAAAGATGGCGTTGTGATTTCTGATAATATGGCTATTGATACAGAAAACAATGTAATCAAGGTTGTTTATTTAGAAGAAGATACTACTTTTTATAAAATCGAATATTATTTTAATGGAAAAATAGATAACAGTAAAACCGAGATTGTTACTGATCAATTAGTAGGTGATATTGTTGATCAATTGAAATTTGATGAATATTCAAATTATGTATTGAAATCTGTTGATAATTATCCACTTTCTTTATCGAATGATGGAGATAGTAATGTAATTAAGGTATATTATGAATTAAAAGATGGAATCATTCTTCCACCTGATACTTCTGTTCATGGTAATAATCACAGTTTTACAATTGTTAGTTGCTTATTTATTTGTGTTGCGTCTTTTGTATTTATTGTTTATAAAAAGTATAATTTTGTAAAGAAGCTGAAAAAGTAATTGCGGTTTGTTTACAATGACTTTGAAAACCTATATCATTTTGATATAGGTGATTTTTGTTTATGGATAAAAATTTTTTTATTAGATTAGGTATTTTATTTATTTTACTTGGATTTATCTTGATATCGATACAAGAAGTTTCTGCCTATATAAAAAATTATAATGAAGATGTTTTAATGAGTCAAAAGATTTCTTCTTCTATTGATTTTAATTATGAATCATTTCAAGATTCTATTATAGGGTATAAAAAGAGTCTTGAAGATACTTATGAGTTGTTTGATTTATATTTAGATGATTTTGAGGTGATAAATAAAAAAATTTTATCACAGATAGAGCTTGTTAATCATTGGTTGGAAAAGACTTATTCTTATTCTTTTGTCCTTTACGATAGTTGTCAATATGATCTTAGTAATAAATTGTTGAAAAGCAAGTGCAATAATTTTTATTTAAATTATGTAGGAATGATTGATTCTTATAAGAAAATGATCAATAAATATAATGACATAGTTTCATTATACAACCATTATATATCCGATAGTGGAAAAAGTAGTATTTCTTTATATGATAGTTACAATCAAGATTTGTATCTTTTATATAAGCATATTTATACTATAAAGTAGAGGTGTGTAGTACATATGTGTGGTATAAAGAGTAGTGAAGGAAAATTTGATACTTGTAAGTTTTTTATTTTATTTAGTTTGTTTGCAATTCCTTTTTTGATAGCTTTAGAAGTTATCATTCAAAATAATAGTAATAAGTTTCATTTTTGGTTTAAGTATTCTGTTTTATTTTTTTTGATTTTGTTTCTTTTTCTTTTTTTTATTAGTATTATTCATATGATTGTTAAAAAGAGAATCTTTAATAAACATAATGTGGTTCATAAATTCGGTGTTTTATTTGTGGTTATTTCTTATGTTTTAGAAATTTTTAGTGTGATTAATTTGGTTTATTATAACGAGGATTTTAAAAGATGGTTGATTAGTTCAAGTATCGGTTCTATTCATTATAAACATATTGCAACTTCTATTTATGATGAGGATACTATCAATGAGGTTATAGATAGTAGTTTTGTTGATATTAGTGAAGATATTATTCCTTTTGAAGATATTTTTTATGATGATGAGATTTATGCTAACAAGTATGAAGAGGAGATTTTAGAAAGAGAAGAAGGAACTCTTTATAAAATAATTAAGGTTTCTGGTACTACTATAGGTGCTTCTTATCATTATGAGGGGTATATGGCTGTTATTTATGATCCATCGAAGGTTAGACTTGCTAAGAGTAGTGGTGCTGGTACTTTTGATGGTGCTTACGGAGAGACTTTATCTACTATTTCTAGGAAGAATGATGCAATCATTGCAATGAATGCCGGGGGATTTTACGATCCTAATTGGAATAGTAATGGTGGTATTCCTCATGGAGATGTTTTTATTAATGGTATTTTAGATTCTACTTATGTAAGAGGAATGGGTGATGGTGGCATTATAGGTTTTGATAAGAATCATCAATTGATTCTTTCTAACATGAGCACAGAAGAAGCTATAGAAAGAGGAATTAGAGATGCGGTTGATTGGGGTCCTTTTTTAATAGTCGATGGAAATAATCAATTTAAAAATGTCGATTACTATACTTGGGCATGTGCTCGTACTGCTATTGGACAAAGAGCAGATGGAATTGTTTTAATGTTAGTAATAGATGGGCTTCAAGATCATTCAAAGGGTGCTAGTTATGCAGATATGGCTTATATTATGGAAAAATATGGAGCTATTAATGCAGCTAATTTGGATGGTGGTACTTCTACTTCTATGACTGTAAATCATAGTTATATTAATTCTCCATGGAATGGCTATGTAAAAACTTATCGATGGCTTCCTAATGCCTGGGTAGTGGTTGAGTAATCTTTTTCATCTAATAGAATTTAGCTTCACCTAAGTCATGTGTTACCATAATTGCCGTTTTTCCTTCTGCTTTGATAATGTGTGATAAATCATTCGATAGCGCTAATCTTGTTTGATAATCGAGTGCTGATAGGGGTTCATCTAATAGTAAAATATCAGGATCTGTGGCAAGTGTTCTGATTAGTGCTACTCTACGAATATAATAAAGACACTAATACCTTATCAAAGCCTTGAAAAATAAGGCTTTTTAAAATTTTGTTTTTTTCATGTTTAACTTGTATTTTTAAGATTTATTATAACTTTCCGACAAATTGTCGGGAACAGAGTTATTTATTTTCTATTTGTTTTTTATCATCTATATATTGATAATTTAAAGCATTTTGATTTGATATAGCCGATTTTTTAGTTGCTTTCTCATAAGATTTTCTCGCATCATTAGCAACTTGTCCACCTTTACGAGCTACTTTCATATTTTCTTTAAATCCTTGTGGGTGTTCAGACTCTGCAATATCACGAGTAGCAATTTCTCCTAAATCAGTAAGTAGAACTTCTATATCAGTCATATTATCTCTTAAAGATTCTTTTCTAATACCTTTAAATTGTTTATATTCGTTTACTTTCATACCAGACCAACTTTTGTATATTTCATTAGTAAGCATTGCATATTCGCGAGTTTTTTCAACGCCACCATCTTTCCAAACATCAGTTAATCTTTTTCTTTCTTGAATACCTTTAATTCTTT
>CASFCU010000001.1 GCA_949293285.1 uncultured bacterium | reverse complement strand
ACTCAAATTGTGGATGTTATTAATTAAATAGTGTGTCCGCTACACTTTAAAAGCGTGATTTATTAAAAGAGATAGTAAATCATGCTATCTCTTTATTTATTTGAAGGAGGAATAAAATGAATTGTATAAGAAATTGCAAACTTTGTCCTAAATTAATATTATCACAATCAATTACTTTTACTACTGATACTTTAGTAGTCAATCTACCTGCCAATTCTTATGGTAATTGTAAAGAATATTGTGTAGTATTGGCTCAAAGTCTACCAGATGAAACAACAATAAATGCTCCTGTAGTTTTCACAATTGGAGATGGAACAACAACTTATCCTTTTGTAAATTGTGATTGCACTCCTATTTTAGCAAGTCAAGTTAGAACTAGAAGATTATACAAAGTAAGAGTTAACACAGCAGTTAATGCAGGAGTATTCAAATATATTGGAGATTGTCCTCTTCCCAGCAACTCAACAACTTTAATAAATAGTCTACCAGCGGAAACAACACCAGCTCTTTAGGAGGTAGTTATGGAAGAAGAAAAAAAGGAAGAAAAGACATTCCAAACTGAATTGATTGAAAAAACTGAACAAGCAATAAAGACTATTGCCGAACAAGGATTAAATAATAATAATATTGATTTCTTGTATAAGGCAGTTGATATTCATAAAGATTTATGTAATGAAAATTATTGGAAAGCAAAGGAGGAATATTATATGTATGGAAATTATGATGATATGAGTTATGGAAGACGAGGAGTTAAAGGAACAGGTCGTGGAAGATATAGAGATGGTGGTTCTTACGGAAGACGAGGAGTACCTGGGACTGGTAGAGGTCGCTATCGTGGCGAAGCAATGCTAGAAGAAATGATGGAAGAATACGGAACATACACCGAAGGTCGTGATATGTACGGAGCAGACCAAGAAACTCTTAAAAGTTTTAAATATATGCTAAAGTCATTTAAAGATTATTACAAACATTTAAAAGAAGAAGCTTCATCTCAAGAAGAAATACAATTATTAGAACAAACAGCACGAGAAATGTTAGAAATGTAATGAGTAATAAGTTTTACAACGCAAATGCAAGAGGAAAATTTCATAATGATTGTGTAGTGCGTGCGATTAGTGTTGCAGAAGGTAAAACTTGGGATGAAACTTATGAGGAATTAAGTAAAATAGCACAAAGAAAAGGAATAATTTTGGATGACGTCAATTTTGTTGAACCATTATTAGATAGTCGATATGATAGGGTGTGTTATAGAGATTTAACAGTGGGAGATTTTGCTGAAAATAACCCGAAAGGAGTGTACCTAATTACAATGAATGGACATATTACTTGTTGTATTGACGGAATAATATATGATACTTTTGATTGTCGTGATAGAATTATGAAATGTGCATGGGAGGTATATTAACCTCTCTAATATGGGAGTATAGCCAAGAAGTAAGGCAAAGGTCTGCAACACCTTGAGCGTGGGTGCAATTCTCCACTACTCCCTCCAATTTTTATTTATTAAACAATTATGATATAATAAAATTAGGTGATAAAATGAAAGTTGCTATCGACAAAAATTGCATAGATAAAATTGATAATTTAAAAAAATATGATTTTACTTATGTATACGAAAACGAAGATATAGATTATTTATTGAATTTAGGTATTAATTGTATTCATAAAAGACATATTGAAGAAGTAGATATTAATTTAACTGATTATGATATTGTGTCTTTAAAAAAAGCAAAAGTTACCGATAAAGAATGGGATAAATTGCCAAAAATAACTAATTATAATTATGCAATTATAGTTCCTAATTATAACAATGATAGAGGAAATTATAAAGGAAAGACGTATTTAAAAAATTGTATTGAAAGTGTTTTGAATCAAACTTATAAAAATTTTAAGTTGATAATAGTTGATGATATGTCAACAGATACAAGCGTTGAAACGATTAATAGTTATAAAGATGATAGAATAATACTAATAAAAAATAAACGAAAAAAATATAATGGCGGAAGCAGAAATGTAGGTATTGATTATGCTTTAGAAAATCTAACTTTTGACTATTTTTGCTTTTTAGATAGCGATGATTGGTGGAAAGATGAAAAAGTATTGGAAACAATAAATAAAAATTTACATAATCACGAAATGATGTTATTTGGTATGGAATTAATCAATTCCGAAGGTGTATTTATGAAGAAAATACACGAATATGATAATTATGAAGATTTCTTTTTAAGCGATAATAAAACTTGGTGTACTGCTTGGAGTAGGGTAATAAGAAAAGATAAAATTGTTTATTTTTGTGAAGATACATTAATGGAAGATAGAGTATGGAGTTATAGACAAGCCGATAACATCAATTTTGAAAATGTTAAAAATTTAAAAAGAATTTTATATGTATGGAACAGGATGAACACAACTAATAGTGTGTCGATAGTTAGAGATCATTTTTGGAATGCTAGTGCATATTGTCATATAGGGCACCAAATGCAACTTTTGACAACCTTAAAACACAAAGAAATGATACCTGTATTAAAACAAAGAATTGAAATTTGTAAAAAGCAAGTTAATGAAAAAATTTATCAACAATATTAGGAGGTAATATGATAAAAGTTAGAGTTATAAAAGATTTTAGTTTAAAAGAATTTGCTAAAATTAAAAATATAGAAAGATTCTATTATGATAAAGTAGGAGAATTATATAAAAATGATGTTTTTGAATGTGATGAAAAAATGGCTAGATATTTAACTGGAGATAATTCTAAAAAAGAAATAGTTGTTGAAATTATAGAAATTAAAATTGAAAAGCCTAAAAAAGAAGAACCTAAAAAAACAACTAATAAAAAAGTAGCAAAAAAGTAGCAATTTTGCTATTTTTTTTAATTTGTGATATACTTTTTTTGAAAAGTTGCACACGACACGTAAAAAGTGGCAAGACTAACTTAAAGTCTGAAAAGAAAAGGAGAAAATGTTTTATGCAAGAAGAAAAAAAAGACGTTGAAAAAATGGAAAAAGTAGTTGAAGAAACTACAAAGACATACACTAAAGAAGATATCGATAATTCGTTTAATGCCGGAATGAAAAAAGCAAAAGCTGAATTCCAGAAAAATAGTGATTATAAGAGTTTTCTAGAGTGGAAAAAAAACAATCAAAATGAAAGTGACAAATTAAACGAACTTGAAACTTCAAACGAAAAACAAACTAAAGAGATTGAAGAATTAAAAACACTTATCAAAATAAAAGATAGTGATTGTAAAAAAGAATATCAGAGTTATGTTTCTTATGAAGTTAATAAGTTAATTGATGACACTACTGATTTTGACACAGCACTTAAAAATTTCAAAAAAGAAAATCCTCAATTCTTTGGCGAAACAATTATAAAAAAAGTGCAAACTTCACCAATTTTAGGAAATGGTGGAACAAGTGGGCAAACCACAAATGACATTATGAATAATTTATTAAGAGGAGTAAAAAAGTAAAGGAGAATTAAAATGGCAAATAATAGTATTATTAGAACTGATGTTGATACATTAATTGACACTCAAGTATCTAGTGAAATCTTTGAAGGAGTAATAAAAGAATCTAAAGTTATGTCAATGTTTAGAAAATTACCTAACATGACAAGCGACAAAACAAAATTAAAAGTTTTAGATGCTCTACCAATCGCTTACTTTGTTGATGAATCTAAAAATAATGGTAGAAAGAATCTAACAAAAATGGCATGGGACAATGTATATTTGACAGCAGAAGAATTGGCTGTAATTGTTCCTATTAAAGAAAATCTATTAAACGATACTAATATCGATTTATGGGCAGAAATTAAGCCTAGAATTGTAGAAGCATTTTCAAAGAAAATTGATGCTGCAGTATTATTTGGTACTGATGCTCCAACTTCTTGGGGTGCTGGAGTAGTTCCTACAATTATTGCAAAAAGTAAAGAAATTACTGAAACTGGAAATTTATATGTTGATATTGATAAAACAATGTCTGCAGTTGAAGACAGTGGATATAATGTAACTGGTTTACTCGGTGGAGTTAACTTAAAGAGTAAATTTAGAATGATGACTGATACTACTGGTCAACCTTTAGCTAATACAGAAATTGGTTCATTGCCAAGAAATTTTGTTGATAATGGTTCATGGGATAAAACAAAATCAACTTTAATTGCTGGTGATTTTAACCAAGCAGTATATGCTATTAGACAAGATGTTACTTATAAAGTGTTAGATCAAGCAGTAATCCAAGATCCATCAACTGGTGATATTCTTTATAATTTAGCGCAAGAAGATATGGTTGCGTTAAGAGTAACTATGAGATTAGGTTATGCAATTCCTAACCCAGTTAATAGCTTAGACGAAACAGAAACTAGATATCCATTTGCTAACTTAAAACCAAGTTCAACAGTATCACTTTAATAAAGGAGGGCGTTTATGGAATTTACGGGACAATACCTAACTTATGAGGAATATAAGTCTTTAGGTGGTAACCTAGACCAAACGCCTTTTAATTTATTAGAATTTGAGGCACAAAAAATTATAGATGGTAATACACAAAACAGATTAATTAATGTTAGTGAAATACCACAAGAAGTAAAATTATGTATTTTCAAGTTAATAAATAGCATTTTAAAATTCAGTAAAGAAGAAGACAATTCTCAAAATAGTAATATAGCTAGCGAAAATATAGATGGTTATAGTGTAACTTATAACAATGTTAGCTTAGATCAAATAGAAAATGTAGTTAAATCTAAAAATATAGAATTAAATGATATTGTCTATGATTATTTGTTAGGCGTCATTGTTAATGATAAAGCACTACTTTATAGAGGAGTTACATGGTAACAAATGCAAGCTTAACTATATATCACCATGATAAAAAAGATGCAAGAAATCCTAAATGGGTTAAACAAGGACCATTTAAAATATGGTGGTATGGTGGAAAAGGTGCTAGTTATAATAAAGGATTAGAAAATTCAAACGATGTTAAAATTAGGCTTTGGAAAGATATAAACGATTTATCAAATTTAGAGGCTAGTGTTGGCGATATATTGGTTAAGGGCGATATAAACAAAGAAATATCAATGCAAAGTGATTTAAAAGATTATGAAACTTACAATATTGTTTCAATAATTGACAACGACTTTGGACTTAATAAACATTTTCATATAGAAGGTAAATAATGGCTTTAACTTTAAAATATGAATTAAAAGATTTTAACGAAAATAAGATTGTCAATAAATATAACATGCAAAAAAATGGCAATGCACAATTATTTTTATCTAATGAATGCTTTAGAAGAATGGATAAGTACGTACCTAAAGATACTGGATTATTAAAAAGTACCGTTACCGTTAGGCCTGGTAGTATTACTTATGAACAGCAATATGCACATAGACAATATACTACTAATAAAGGTAAAGGCTTACGTGGCAAGTATTGGGATAAGAAAATGGTTAGTGCAGAAAAGCCTATGATTGTTAAAGATGTTGAAAAATATATAAAGGAGCATAAGAATGGTAAGTGAAATTAGAAAATATTTCTTTGATTTAGGAATAATTGATGAAAATAGCAATATAAACGTTGATTTTTTATCAAACGAACCTATTGAATATGTAATTGAACCTATACCAATAGAGCCAGTAATAAGACAATATGCTGACGGTAGTAGTTTAAGACAATTTGTATTCCAATTTGGAAGTCGTGAATTTTATGGTGCTGATGTTATTCAAAATATGAGAAATACAAAATTTTACGAAGATTTTAGTGCTTTAATAGAAGATAATAATAAAAAAGGTGTATTGCCTAAAATAAAAGGCATTCAAAGTATAGAATGCTTAAATAATGGTACTATCAATGAAGATAATACCGACAATGCAAAATATGTTATTCAAATGCGAATAACTTATTATAAAGATTAAGGAGGAAATATTATGTCAGAAAGACGATTAGTTAAAAGAAGTGATAAAGTTGCATTTCTTGGTTGTTTAGATGATTTGGGAGTAACACCTACATTCAACAGAATGCGTGGATTTACTACTTTATCACAAAGTAAAAATCCTGCTGAATATTCAAGAAGATATATAGACGAAGACCAAGAACAAACAGATGTAACT